>NZ_JBWKQB010000003.1:0-353368 GCF_059418545.1 Pseudomonas sp. GW821-FHT07G10
AGCATTGCGGCATAGAACCACGACACGCCAGAGAACGCCCCCGAGAACAGCGCCAGCATGCGCAGGCTGAAGGAGAGTTTCAGTAACGAACCGGCTTTTTTCAGAGCAGGCAATACCGCGCTATGCAACACGACGCCATTAATGGTCAGCAGTACAACTATGCCGATCTTGGCTTGCAACTTTGGATTGAGGAAATACTCCATCCCCTTGCCGGCATAATCTATCCCGACAATACCAATGCCCGTAATCCAAAGAGCTACAAGGGCAAGCACTACGGTTTTTTGAAGACTTTCCATGTGCGCGTCATCATGGTGACCTGACGCATCCCCCTTCAGGAGTTGCTTGACCATTGCAATATCGCTGGTCAAAACAAGCCCGATTGCCACACAGCAGGCAATAAGGTGGGCATATACAACTCCCAAACGCAAAAACTCCACGGTCGACGAAGAAAGCATATTAAGCTCCATGGTTACCGGTTACCTCTTTGTTCTAGTAGTGAATCAATACATGACTCTCAGTTGGACTTAACTGGAACTTACAGTTACTGACTGCAATTAAGATCCAGCAATTTCTATCAATTAGTCTTGCGGTATTACGCTGCCAGGACAATAGCGATTTTCGCGAACGAACTTTCAATCATTCGATCATGTCCATTTTCAGGTAATAAAAATCCCCATTCGCACTTAGTGCATATGAGGTTTAACTTCCGCTTCTGGGGCTAGGTGAGGATCAGAGCCTGTGTCACCTGCTGCGTATTCTGAACGAAAAAGTCCGAGTCCGTTCATTTTTTGATCAATTGTCCCGACAAACGGCAGTGAAATGGATAGTGTCATATTGCCAGTTCTGATGGCGCAGCCAGCACCATTACTGGGTTTCCGGCGAGTCGGGAGGCAGATGAGAGCCCCGCCGATTTTTTCGTCTTTTTTCCAAATTCCATGGGGGAAATCGGGGGGTATAACCTGGTCAGCCATAAAAAATCCCTTGGCCGGGTTAACAAACCAGGTCAAAGCACTGCCATTTTTCCCTCGAAAAAAGCACATTCGCGGCAATGCCATAGGGGAGTCCTCAGCTAAAAAATTGATTCCTCGGGGAATCGAGGGGAATCGAGGGGAAACGATCATCAAGCCACCCCATCAACTCCCACGTCCTGCGCAAATGAATGCCGCTTTGGTAAAACAATCGACAGATTGGGAGAGCGCCCATGGATAAAGGACGAGTGGTCGAAACCGCTCAACCATGGGGGATCGCTGGGGCCTGCGGCGACTCAAGCAATAATGGAAAAGGGTCGTTCGTCCGGGTGGAGTGAACTTCACTTTCACCGCGTGTCACATGTAGTCCTTGTCAAGCGAACTTCAGCAGAGGTACAGCCTAATGAACATCGCCACAGCAGTAAGTGCCGTGATTTCCAGTCTCGCGCCAAGTGTATTCGACCAGAACGGCCTGCAAGAACCCGGCGCGCATGTCTCAGCCGTCGAATACCACTACGGGATGGACATCGATGTGAAGAGGGTACTGCAGCGCACTGATACATCCGATAAGACCGGTGTGGTACCGGTGACCCTGGTCTACGAAGACAGCGAGGGCGAGGTGCACAAGATCCGCTTCCTCGAATGGGGCGCAAGCCCGGCCAACCCCGCCAGCATTGCCTGATCCGCTCGCCGATAGGGTTCTGGGCCTCGCCTGCGCGGCGCAGGCCGGAACCCCGACTATCTCCTGTCACAGCAACTCGTCCACCGTCGCGGCGCGGGTGTTCCGCGAGCAAGCCTGAAGGCGTTTCAACGCGCCCCGGCGACTTGCCAGGCCATTGATGCAGAGGAGCTGCCCTCAGCGCATGGACCTCTGAAACGGACTGCAAACGCGGCCCGGGACGCTGCCAAAGTCGAGGCGAACGCAGCCAGAGAGGCTGCCAAAGTTGAGGCGAGGGCAGCCAGAGCGGATGTGGCCGACGCCCCAGATGCCCCGGATTTCGACGCGGTTGAGGTACAGAACTAGGCCGGCACGTTCCGTAATGAACACGGCAGGCAAACCCGTAGAAAACGTCCCGGGAGCTTGAGGGACGTATCGGCAATGAGTCGCAAGCCCTGAAACGTCGCGGGGTTTGCGACTTTTTTTCGAAATCTGTCGCACCGTCCGAAACACCGACGAGGATAGCGGCAGCGGGGATATTCCTTGGCGGCTGCACCGCCATCAAAAGGGTGGTCGCAGTCTGGTTGGCCCGCCCGATGGGCCCGGGCTATAGCATTTCAATGCCATCCGGGTCAGTCGAGTGGCAGCGATATCGTTAATCTCGTTCCTTTGTCCGGTGCGCTGTCGATCGTGAATTCCCCGTCCAGCATGCTGATGCGTTCCTTCATCCCCACCAACCCGAACGAGTTCAATTTTTTGCGATCCGTCATGCCTACGCCATTGTCTTTGATCTGCAGGTAAAGCCGGCGACCGTCCCTGTAGAGTTCGATATGCACCTGTGTCGCTTGCGCGTGCCGGGCAATGTTCGACAGCGATTCCTGCACGATGCGGAACAGAGTCGTGGCGGATTTTTCATTCAGATCGCAACGGAAATTCTGGTCTTTCACCGACATCACGCAATCGATCGCGCTGCGCTGCCGGAACTCTTCAAGTTGCCACTCGATCGCTGCCTGCAATCCCAGATCGAGTACGGGCGGCCGAAGATCATTGATGATACTGCGGACACTGCGGATGGCTGTATCGAGGTGATTCAGAGCATCGCTGGCCTTTTCGTTGAGCTTGGGGTGCATGGTACTGGTGCGCGCCTGCAACATGGAGACATCGATTCGCAACGCCAGCAGACTCTGTCCCAGCTCGTCATGGATGTCGCGTGCGATGCGCTTTCGCTCTTCTTCCTTGATGTGCTCCTGATAGGAGGCCAGTTCACGCAGCAGCAGCTTCGATTGCAGCAATTCTTCGGCCTGCATCGTCAGTTTGCGCTGCAGGTAGAACAGGTCGACAAACACCCGGATCTTGGCGCGAAGAACCTCGGCCACAATCGGCGAGAAGATGTAATCCACTGCGCCGGACGTATAACCGCGGAAACGCTCGGAATCCGTATCGGCCTCAGCTGTGACGAAGATAATGGGCGTGTGGGCCGACTTCGGGCGGCCGTGAATGAGTGCCGCGGTTTCAAAACCGTCCATCACTGGCATTTTCACGTCGAGCAGAATGACTGCGAAGTCGCGCTGCAATAGCAGGCGCAGCGCCTCGAACCCGGAAGTCGCCGTGGCAATATCGAGGCCCATGTCGGCAATCACCGCGGCAAGCGCCGTAAGCTTGGCGGGGTTGTCATCCACCAGCAACACTGATGCTGGCACGCCATCAGGCGGGAGCGCTTGCCGCACCTGGGCTCTCTCTTTGAATACCGGGGGTTCCTGCTGCATATTTATGCCACTTCGGTTTGCGCTAGCGCATCTTGCCATAACGGCAGCACCGGTAAAATCGAGCGGGCCTTGCGCACATTGCCACCTTTGCTGTCGCGCAATGAGCGCAGTACAGAGTCATCGATAGAGCCATTTGCGCATCAGTGACAGCAGCTGGTCGGTATCCACCGGCTTGCTGACATAGTCCGATGCTCCTGCTT
This sequence comes from Pseudomonas sp. GW821-FHT07G10, assembly GCF_059418545.1. Taxonomy (NCBI): domain Bacteria; kingdom Pseudomonadati; phylum Pseudomonadota; class Gammaproteobacteria; order Pseudomonadales; family Pseudomonadaceae; genus Pseudomonas; species Pseudomonas sp. GW821-FHT07G10. Next base: position 3,593 of record NZ_JBWKQB010000003.1, read on the forward strand.
CGATGCACTTTTCACGGTCACCCATCATCGCCTTGGCCGTCAGCGCAATCATGGGCAGGGTTTCAAATCTTTTGAATGTACGGATCTGGCGCATGGTTTCAAAGCCATCCATCTCGGGCATCATGATGTCCATCAGCACGATGTCGGTATCGGGCTGCTGCTGCAGCAGTTCTATGGCGGTTCGGCCGTTTTCGGCCGTGGCCACCAGCATTTTGTTGGACTCAAGCACGCTGGTCAGGGCAAAAATATTGCGCACGTCATCGTCGACTACCAGGGCCTTTTTACCCTCCAGACTGTCCGAACCCTCATAGAGTTTTTCCAGCATCCTGCGCTGGGTCTGCGGCAGCTTGGCTACGACGCGGTGTAGAAACAGCGCGGTTTCGTCGAGTATGCGCTCGGGGGATTGAACTGCCTTGATGACGCCCTTGCCGAGCAGTGTCCTGAAACGCTCGTGTTCCGGCTTGGTCAGTGTTTCTGCACCATAGACGACGATTGGCAATTCACGCAATGCGTGGTCTTCCTGCAGCGCCTCGAGAAACCTGATACCGGATGCGTCGGGCAGTTTGAGATTGATTGCCATGCAGTCGTAGCGTTTCTTTGCCAGTTTTTTCAAGGCATCAGCGCCGCTGTCGGTCGTTGCGATCTTCACGTCGGTGTTGCCAAGTAGATCGAGGATGCGGGCGCGGTCCCCTTCGTCGCCGTCGATGAGCAGCAGACTCCTGGTCTTGCGCCGTGCGAATGCCACGATGCCGACCAGCGCATTTTGAATCTCGTCGGCTGTGACCGGCTTGAGCAGATAGTCGAAAGCGCCATAGCGCAGCCCGCGTGTGCGGTCGTCAGCGATCGAGATGATCTGGACCGGGATGTGACGCGTGGCGAAATTTCGCTTCAACTGCTCGAGTAGCAACCAGCCATCGATGTCCGTCAGGCCCGGGTCTAGCGTGATCGCGGCGGGTTTGAAGCGCTCGACAAGCTCCAGTGCATCCGCGCCACGGGTCGTGACGATAGCCCTGAAGCCCTTCTGGCGCGCGGCCTCGAGCAGAATGCCGGCGAATCGGGCGTCGCCCTCGAGCATCAGCAGCACTTGGTCCCCGGGTTGGACAGACTCGCGGTCGTCCAGTATCTGTGCAGACGGGCCTGACATGAGGTCTCGCTTGACTTGGCCAGGAACTGTCTCTGTCTCTGTCGCTGATTCGTCTAGCGCCTGACGCTGGGCATCCTGTGTACGCAAGGGCACGTACAGCGCGAAAGTACTGCCCTTGCCCTCACCGGGGATCAGCCGCAGCTCACCGCCCAGCCGGTGTGCGAGCTCGCGGCTGATCGACAGGCCGAGGCCGGTGCCGCCGTATTTTCGTGAGGTTCCGGTATCTGCTTGCTGGAACGCCTCGAAGATGAGCTTCTGCTTGCCGCCAGATACGCCAATGCCGGTGTCGGTGACCACGAAGGCGACCACCGCATCGGCGCGATTCAGTTCGCTGTGATCCACGCTCCAGCCGGACACAGCGGGCGCGATGCTGATCTTGACGCTGCCTTGCTCAGTGAACTTGAAGGCGTTGGACAGCAGGTTCTTGACCACCTGCAACAGGCGCTTTTCGTCGGTCCAGATGACGGGGGGCAGGGTAGGCGCCAGTTCAATCGTGAAGGTGAGGCCTCGGCTTTCGGCGACCGGCCGGAAGGTGCGTTCGATCTGGTCGTGCAGATCGGCGAACAGCGCTTCATTCAGATCCAGTGTGACCGTACCCGACTCGATCTTGGACAGATAGAGAATCTCGTCGATCAGCTCCAGCAGGTCTTTGCCCGCGCTACGGATGGTCTTGGCATATTCGACCTGCCTGGGAGTGAGATTGTGTTCCGCATTGTCGCTGAGCTGCTGGGCCAGGATCAGCAAGCTGTTCAATGGCGTTCTGAGCTCATGGGACATACTGGAGAGGAATTCGGACTTGTACTTCGAGGTCAGCGTCAGCTGCTCCGCCTTCTCCTCCAGCGACAGCTTGGTGATTTCGACTTCGCGGTTCTTGCTCTCGACTTCGGCTTTCTGCTCCGCCAGCAGTCCAGCCTTGTCCTCCAGTTCCTCGTTGGTCTGTCTCAATTCTTCTTGTTGCCTTTGCAGCTCCTGCGCCAGCGATTGCGACTGCTTGAGCAGTTCTTCGGTACGCATATTGGCTTCGATCGTGTTGAGCACGATACCAATCGATTCAGCAAGCTGATCAAGGAAGGTTTGATGAATGATGCTGTAGCGCGTGAACGAAGCCATTTCGACGACGGCCTTGACCTTGTTCTCGAACAGGATCGGCAACACGATGATATTCAGCGGGGCGGCCGCACCCAGTCCCGATGAAATCGCGACGTAATTTCCGGGTACATCAGTCAGCAGGATGCGCCGCTTCTCGTAAGCGCATTGCCCGACCAGGCCCTCGCCGAGCCGCCACTCATCGTTCACATTGATGTTTCCCTTGTACGCATAAGCCGACAGCAGTTTGAGTTTCGCAGGATCGGGCGGGCTCTCGTTCATCATGTAGAACACACCGTGCTGGGCGTTGATCAGCGGAGCCAGTTCTGACAGCACCATCTTGGAGACTGCCGCCAGATCGCGCTGGCCCTGCAGCAGGCGGGTAAATTTCGCGAGATTGGTCTTGAGCCAATCCTGTTCCGCGTTTTGCCGCGTGGTTTCCCGCAGGTTGCGGATCATCTCGTTGACGTTGTCCTTCAATTCCGCCACTTCACCCTTTGCTTCCACCTCCACGTAACGAGTCAGATCGCCCTTGGTCACGGCAGTCGCCACGTCGGCAATTGCGCGCACCTGATTGGTCAGGTTGGCCGCCAGACCGTTCACGTTGTCGGTCAGATCGCGCCAGGTGCCGGCAGCACCCGGCACGTTGGCCTGGCCGCCCAACTTGCCCTCGACGCCCACTTCACGCGCCACCGAGGTCACCTGATCGGAGAACAGCGCCAGCGTATCGGTCATACCGTTGATGGTGTCGGCCAGTTCGGCGATCTCGCCCTTGGCTTCCAGTGTCAGTTTCTTCTTCATGTCGCCGTTGGCTACCGCGGTCACCACTTTCGCGATGCCTCGCACCTGGCTGGTCAGGTTGGCCGCCATGAAGTTCACGTTTTCGGTCAGATCGCGCCAGGTGCCGGACACGCCTTGCACCTGTGCCTGTCCCCCGAGCTTTCCTTCGGTGCCGACTTCGCGCGCCACCCGCGTCACTTCGGCGGCAAAGCTATTGAGCTGGTCCACCATTGTGTTGATGGTGTTCTTCAGCTCCATGATTTCGCCCTTGGCTTCCACGGTAATCTTGCGCCCCAGGTCGCCTTTGGCCACCGCCGTCGTCACGTCGGCGATGTTGCGGACCTGATTGGTCAGGTTGGCCGCCATGCTGTTGACCGAGTCGGTCAAATCTTTCCAGGTTCCACCGACGCCCGCCACCTTGGCCTGGCCACCGAGCTTGCCGTCAGTCCCCACTTCGCGTGCCATGCGCGTCACTTCGTCGGCAAAGGTCGAGAGCTGGTCCACCATTGTGTTAATGGTTTCCTTGAGTTGGAGAATTTCACCTTTCGCTTCGGCGGTGATCTTGCGCGACAGGTCGCCGTTGGCCACCGCCGTGGTCACGTCGGCAATGTTGCGCACCTGGGTGGTCAGGTTGGCCGCCATGCCGTTGACCGAATTGGTCAAGTCCTTCCAGGTACCGGATACGCCGCTCACTTCGGCCTGTCCGCCCAGTTTGCCTTCGGTACCGACTTCCAGCGCGACGCGTGTCACCTCCGCGGCGAAGCTGGAGAGTTGGTCGACCATCGTGTTGATAGTGTTTTTCAGTTCGAGAATCTCGCCCTTGGCTTCAACCGTAATTTTCTTGCCGAGGTCGCCGCGCGCCACCGCCGTCGTCACCTGTGCGAGGTTGCGCACCTGGGTGGTCAGGTTGGCCGCCATGCCGTTGACCGATTCGGTCAGGTCGCGCCAGGTGCCTGATACGTCGCGCACTTCCGCCTGACCGCCCAACTTGCCTTCGGTACCGACTTCCAGCGCCACGCGGGTCACCTCCGCAGCAAAGCTCGAGAGCTGGCCGACCATCGTGTTGATGGTGTTTTTCAGCTCGAGAATCTCACCCCTGACTTCGACGGTAATCGTCTTGCCCAGATCGCCATTGGCCACTGCGGTCGTCACGTATGCGATGTTGCGCATCTGGGTGGTCAGATTGGCGGCCATGTCGTTGACGGAGTCGGTCAGATCTTTCCAGGTGCCGGACACCCCTTTGACATTGGCCTGCCCACCGAGAATCCCTTCAGTGCCGACTTCGCGGGCCACGCGGGTCACCTCGGAAGCGAAGGAGCCCAGTCGCGTCACCATGGTGTTCACGATCTGGGCGGATTTGAGGAACTGGCCCCGGAGTTTCAGGCCGTCGAGTACCGGCGGTACCTGCTGGCTCAGATTACCCTCGGCAACCGAACCGACAACGCGAATTATCTCGTTCATCGGGCTGATGAGGTCGCTGGTGAGCGCATTGCTCGAGTTGACGATCTTTTGCCATGAGCCTTTCATCATCGGCAATTCGATACGCTCATCGACCTTGCCCTGCTTGCCGATCAGTCGCGCCACGCGTTCGAATTCGGTGGTGGTGTCGGCTGCCATGTCGATGATCTCGTTGAGCGTGTCGGCGATCTTGCCCGGCATGCCGGTCCAGTCTTCCGGCATACGCGTGGTGAAGTCACCTTTGCGCAACGACTTCAGCGCTGCCAGCAATGTCTTCATGTCGAAAACTTCGATCGGTGTCGTCACTGTGGCCATGTCTCTGTCCAGTTAAAATTGATGCCACGCGCAAGGCATTAGCCATGGGCGCATGCAGACACACCTGAGAGCTTAGGCGCCAGAGGCCGGAAATGCCCCCGGACTGAATGCCCACACGGGTGTCGACTCCAGGATTGCCATTGCCGCTGGAGCCGGCTTTGCAGTATTTTCCATGATGAAAACTGAGCGCTGGCTTACGAAATATTAGCAAGGTTGGCGCAATGCCCCAGATCCTGGGGAAATTGTCATCTTGCAGTGCAATCCCAGCCTGACTGCCTGGCGGATGCCGATTGAATATGCCGGGTGGTAGTGGCCGAATGATAGCTTCCGTGGACAGGCCGTTCCAATCGACTGCACCGGCAGTCCGGAGAAGTGAGCGCTAACGCCTGAGGCAACAGTGCAAGTGCGCTACCTGCCTGCTAACGTCAAACTCTGCAGCAGATTCCATGGCTTGCCGGCCACCGGCCGCAGGGTTAGTGTGGGACTGCATGAGCGCGCGCCACTGTGCCGGCGGGTTCAACATCATCTGTACATCGAGACACGATACGGCCAGGGCCTTGCGGGTGCGAATGGAAAATACAGATGACTGACCACAGAATCAGAGTCTTGCTGGTGGATGATCACAGCATCGTGCGTAACGGCGTGCGACGCATGCTGGAGACTGCCAACGAGATCGACGTAACGGGTGAAGCAGAGACGGCACAAGAAGCAATGCTCCTGGTCCGGGAGCAAGATTTCGACGTGGCGCTGGTAGATATTCAGCTGCCCGATAAGACCGGCCTCCAACTCCTCAAGCTCATGCGTGCGGAGAAGCCCAAGCTCGCCGTTCTGATGTTGAGCATGCATTCGGTCGAGGCCTATGCGTTACGCGCAATCAAGCACGGCGCTGCGGGATACCTCACCAAGGATATTTCCGCAGCCACCCTGGTTGCGGCAGTTCGCAAGGTGGCCTCAGGCGGCAAGCACGTCAGTCCTGAACTGGCAGAAAAACTGGTCAACGCTATCGGCAGAGGCGACGGGGCACCCCACGAAGCGCTATCGGACCGGGAACTTGAAGTACTAAAGCTCCTCGCTTCAGGCGAGAGAATTGTCCGCATCGCTGAAATATTGCACTTAAGCCCGAGTACCGTCACGACGTACCGGGCACGCATCCTGGAAAAAACAGGGATCGACAGCAACGCGAAACTGGCCCGCTATGCACTCGAAAACGGCCTGTTAACTTAGAACGCCCTGCCATCCGACGCAGCCGAGCCACTCAATCGTTTTCGGCATCCTCCACTCTCTGCGGTAAACGCCTCGGCATCATTGAATCGTTCTGATTGAACTTCAGGTGCGGTTTAACGAACTGTGCAGCAATGATGCGCAGCACATGCCCGGCTTCGCCGAAGCGTCGCCCGATCCAGCCTGCTTGTAGTGGAATCACTACAAGTTCTTGGCCGATATCTCCACAAAGAACTCCTGCTAACGTCGATAGTGGTATTCGTTGCACTTAAGCATAGTTACCTCTCTGCAAGATTTCGTCCGCTGAATGGAGTTGTCTTCGTCAGCGTCTTGTACAGCTATGTCAAAAAAGAGAGGTCAAATCATGCAGGTCACCAACACAAAACCATTGACTGCACTGATGCCAGCCAGAGATTCAGGCCCCTTGCGCCTGTTTGTCGTTGAGGATTCGAACGTCGTGCGAGCGTTGTGGCGCACGGTGTCGCCGCGGATCGCGGGCCTGTCACTTGCCGGGGCGTTCCACTGCGCATCGACCGCTATCGCCGCCATCCGGCATGAACCACCCGATGTCGTCTTGCTGGACGTCAACCTCAGCGACGGTAATGGCATGGAAGTATTGCGTGTGGTCGCAGCCGAGTATCCGCTGACAAAAGTCATAGTGGCCAGCAATTGTGCTGATCCGACACATTGGAAGTACTTCACAAAAGCGGGAGCCTACGCCTCCTACGACAAGATCCATGAACTTGCCGCCATGCGCCGCATGTTGGAGCGTTTAGCCAAGTCCCTGTTACCAGAAGCTTTGTCCTGCGGGCAACCATCACCAAATGGGAGCAGTACCCCATGGAACCAATCAGCAAAGAACACGACTTTCTAGCCGTACTGCAGCACGTCATGTCACATGGCGTCATCACCTTGCTCGCAATGGCTATGGCGTTTGCCACGCCGGATGCCGCACGGTACATCCTCTATGTATGGTGGCCACGCGTGGAGTTGAACTCGAATCTGCTGCTTGCGACAGAAATCGTGCTGGCCTCAACCTTGATGGTTCTGTTCTATCTGTGCAAACGCGCATGGGGCAACCACCATCGTCTGACAAGCGCGAAGATGGCCTCCCTGCTCTTTGCCAGACATCCTCGCAAGGGATGGCTTTCGACCCTTCACGAACGGAATCTGGTCCGCTCTTTACCGGCGGCGCGTCACGCCTCCATCCTTTCGCTCACGGGGTACGAAACCCTGATTGCACCAGATAGCGTGTTGAAAGACGTCTTCACGACGGCGTATGAAATCCGCGTCATGCTGCTCAATCCGCTTGGCGTAGCAGCGCGCAAGCGAGTCGACTCACTTCCAGAAGAAATTACGACCTCGACCTTTCAAGAGGAACTTGCCGCCAGCATTGCGTTCCTTAATGAGTGCCGCAGACGCGGCAAGAAAGTTTCGCTGAAGTTCTACGACCACGACCCGTTCTGGAAGGTTGTCGTCCTCGACGACCGTGTCTGGGTCCAGCATTGCCATAGTGGTCGTGAAATGAAGGACCAGCCTGAGTACGTGTTCGGGCTGCAATACGCTGAACCGGGCCAGGGACTGTTTGTGCCGTTTTATACCTACTTTCTCCACGAGTGGAATAAGGCAGGCCACTGGGAATATGACTTCGACGCCGCCGAACTGGTCCAGCGGGATGCGACCACTGGCAACGAGACCGGGCGTGCTCCGCTCGGACTCCCCGTCTATGGTCCTGCATCGCCGTCCCTGGCAGCCGCTCGAACCTTCTCACCTGCTTCAGAATATGCATGAGAGCAAATTGCACGAGTCAGAAAAAACTCTGGAATCGATATTCGTAAGTTAAGCGCGGAGTGCGCGCTGTATTCATGTTGAATCAATGTTCTAACTGGAGGACATCATGATGATAGGCTATTGGTTGTGCGCGTTGCTGTGGGGTGTGGTGCTGCTGGAGGAGATCCAATGCATGCCCCTTCAAGAATGGAAAGACGAGGGTCTGAAAAAGGTTCTGTTGCTGCGCCGGACTAGAACCCAGACCGGCTACTTCATTGCGTTGATCGCGGGTGCCTTGTGCCTTTATAGCGAAATCCTGGTGGCGCCGGTCGATCAGAGCATTTTCAATCCGGAGCTAATACTTGCCCTATGTGGTGTTCTTTGGGGTGCTTATCTTTCCGTAGTCTGCATGAAGGGGAAGCGATAGATGCCCATCTCCATGACTACTGCGGGTAATTGATATTTCACTATTGTCGGCTGGCAAGGAAGTTCCCCCGGTCAGGCGCTCAACTCAGCATCTGAACAGCCGCAGCCTCGCTGGCAGCGGCTCGCCTTTGGTCATGGAGCCGGACACCGCAAAACCGTGTTGACGGAAAGGCTCAGGGCGTGATGGACGTTAACGATGACGCGTGTTTGCTGGATAAACGCGTCGCCCTCAGGTCCATCGTCGGAGCGCCGCCCGGAGCAATCGAGCGTCGACCGGCTGCTCCTACACATACCCTCAACTGACTGGCATTACCCTCAGGGCTTTTTTCATTGTCGCGAAAAACATGTTTAGATGCCTCTCAGCAGTCGACCCATTTCGTCAAATACCGGGAACGGCGCTGAGCAACTTTTTCACTTCGGCCATTGCTGGCGCATGGGCACCTGCATAACAACAAGATACAGATGCACAAGCGGCTGAAAAATGAAGGCGCTCTTGCAGATCGGAGATCCCAAGCAAGTCTGCGGCGAGCCAACCGGCCATAGAAGCATCTCCGACCCCGACTGTATCTGCGACGTCTACAACGTAAGCGGACTGTTCGTAGTAGCCATCGCAGGTGTACAGCGCCATGCCGCATTCACCGCGCGTTAACAGGATTTGAGCGTGCGAGTTGATGGCACGAATCTCATTGATTGCCTGGGTTTCGGTCAACCCTGGATAGATATGCCGAATGTCTTAGCGCTCGTGCGACATTCCAAGGCGCACCGCCCGGATACCCTTGCCATTGTCCAGGATGACCCTGCACCAGGTCGGTCAGGGCTTCGCCAAATACGACTGCGCGAGGCAACACCATTGTGATTTCCTTCTTGTTGTGGGATGCGGATGACTAACCCGCATCGGTCAGGCGTTAATTACTTAATGGGCTTTTGTGTGCGCCAGGGCAGCCTGGAGACCGTTGCGATTGAACAGGTTCATCGCCGTTCCGCGACGATATTCACTCGGTGTCTGTTCCATTTCGATACGGAAGTGTCTGTTGAAGTTGGAAAGGTTTTCATAGCCAACCTCAAAACAGATGTCCGCCACGATATCATTAGCAATGCACCCCAAACCTTGCAGGTCATAACCGAACAACATGCTCTTGTCGACCAATGGATTATTCAAATCAAAGAGTCGGCCACTCCTGGGATGAAATCCTCCGATACCGCGCGCTAAAACAAGTGTCGAGCAGATCGACTAGCTGTTCAATGATTTCAATCACATCCTGGCCAGGGCCGAAACATGCCTTGACCCCTAAATCCAGCAATCGACGCGCGTCAGCATCTGGAATGATTCCCCCCACAACCATCGGTATGTCGAGCTTGCGTTCGCCCAACAGATCCATCAGCTCAGTGAGTAACTCGTAGTGCGCCCCAGCCAGACTCGAAATACCAACCAGATCCACCTGGTTTTCTTCATCCAGTGATTCCAGTAACCGAACCGGCGTCTGGAACATGGGGAGAAGGCGCACCTCGAAACCGGCATCGGCCAGCGCTGCGGCGATCAGCCGAATTCCGCGGTCATGCCCATCCTGGCCCAGCTTGGTCAGCAGAACCCTGGGCGGACGGCCATGGTCAGCGACAAAGGTCGAGATGCGCCCGCATACCTGCGTCCAGTCCGGGCGCTCACTCACAGCCGGTCCATAGTGACCTGCGCGAAAATCCAGGTCCTGCCTGAAGCGTGGCCATACCTTTTCCAGTGCCTGGGTACATTCACCCAGCGTCGCCCGTGCCCTGATCGCAGCCACGGTTGCCGCCAGCAGGTTGCCCTGACCCGAGCGTGCGCACTCGGTTATCGCTTGCAACAGGGTTTCAACCCGTGGGGTGTCGCGTGTCAGGCGCAATCGGCTGAGACGTCGACACTGTCGGGCGCGCAGTGCCTGACTGTCCATTGCCAACGCTGCTTCCTCCACAGCTTGCGCCTGTGCACTTGAAGCAACACGCCGCTGAATACCGCCATCAAGTCGAGCCTCGGTCGCCATGGCCTGAAGATGGATGGCCTGGCTGATCCAGCCGGACTCTATTGACTGGAGCATCCCGCCCTGGGCATCAATCTCAGTCATCCGTTGGCGAACCTGCTGAGCCATTTGTGCCGTCAGGGATTCCATCATGTAGGACCCGGCCCAGGGATCGACCACATCACAGAGCCCGGTTTCCTGCTGAAGGATATGTTGGGTATTGCTGGCCAGCCTTGCCGACTCCTCACTGGGTAGCGTCAACGCCTCGTCCCAGGCATTGGTATGCAGCGACTGGGTACCGCCGAATACCGCTGCCATGGCCTGGACTGTTGTACGCGTGACATTGTTGAGTGGATCCTGAGCGCAGAGCGACCAGCCTGATGTCTGGCAGTGCATGCGCAGTGCCTGGCCTTTCTCACTCCGCACGCCCAGATTCCGGGTGATCTCGAACCAGAGCAAACGGGCCGCACGACACTTGGCGACTTCGGTGAAAAAGTCGCAGCCTATGCCGAAGAAAAAACTGATTCGTTCACAGAATCTTTGCAGATTCAGGCCGCTGTTTTGCACGTGCTCGGCATAGGTCCTGGCGTTGACCAGCGTCAGTGCCAGCTCCAGTACAGCATCTGCACCAGCTTCCTGGAAGTGATACCCGGACACCGAAATCGGGTTGAATCGCGGCAGGTGTTCACCTAAGTAGCCAATAACATCCGTGGTTATACGCATAGAGGGTTGCGGCGCAAAAATGTAGGTGTTGCGCACCGTGAACTCTTTGAGAATATCGTTCTGGATAGTGCCACTGAGTCGCTCTGAAGCGACGCCGGATTCTTCGGCGGCGACGATAAAGGCCGCCAGCACGGGCAGCACTGCGCCGTTCATGGTCAGCGACACCGACACCTCATCCAGGGAAATGCCGTCCAGCAGTTCAGCCATGTCCTCTACGCTATCAATGGCGACGCCTGCCTTGCCGACATCGGCCTGCCATTGAGGATTACTGGAGTCGTAGCCGCGATGCGTCGGCAAGTCGAAGGCCAGTGATAAGCCCGTTGCGCCCTCGGCCAAACGTTGCCGCAGGCGCTGGTTGCTGGCGTCCGCTCCCGAGAACCCAGTGTACTGACGCACGGTCCAGGGTTTTTCCGGGTACATGCTCGAGTAGGGCCCGCGCACAAAGGGCGCTTTGCCTGGCAGGCTGTGCAGGTGTTCAAGACAGTCCAGGTCACTGCTGTGATACACCGACTTGAGTCGCAGGCCTTCGGGCCGCCAGAGAGGAGGATGGCTCATGGTCGGCTGCAGTCCGAGAGATGGATTTTCCGGGTGAAAACGTCAGCCAGTTTGAAGAGATCGCTGCGCCGATAAACTTCACACCAGTGCAATTCGCGATTGGCTGGCTGACCAGGGTGCAGTCTGAGCTGCAAGCTGTCGTTGATATTGAGATTGCCGTAGAAATGCAGCTCGCGCCGACGAATGTGACCGGGGCGGCGCAATCCCAATAGGGCCCATTCCGCACGCTCGACCATGGCCTGGAAGTTGGCGAAGTACAGCAGGTTGGCACCGTTGAAGTCGACATCGGGGCAGGGCGTAAAATCGAACAGACGCGCCGCTTCCCCTGATTGACGATCAATGCCGTAATGACGGTGCCAGTCGCCGGTGCGTATTCTCCGGCTGTCGGTATGCAGTTCATGCAACACGTCAGGTGGCTGCGTCACCGGTGCCTGAGAGCCCCTGAGACACGCTTTGTTGACACTGCGATTGTCGCCCGGCACATGCCGGCTGACGAAGGTCGACAGCAATGCCAGTTGCCCCACGAGGCGGTCGCCAAGTCTGACCTCATGCTCGCTGTAATGCCGGGCCTGCCCACCACGTCCGATCCGGGTATGGATCTGGAACGGGCGGTTCTCGACGATGGCTTCCAGCTTCAAGTCCCACATTTTTACGGCGGTGAACGCGGCATAGGCGATGCGCCCCTGCTCATCGACGAAATCAGGCAGAGACCGGTTATGTAATTGGGCCAATGCGAGCCAATGTTGATGACCACATTCTTTCAATAACCAGTTTTCAGAAAGGCCGGTGAAGGCCAGATTGGGCATCGAAGCCAGGTAGGTTTCTTGGCGTGTGACGGTGAAAGCAGAGGTTGTCGGCATGGTAGGCATCCGTGATCTGCTGTTATCGATGGCCCACTTGGCTTATCGGTTGCAGTATTCAGGAGCGAAGGTCGTGCCAGCTTTTTACAGTTTTTTATGCGCGAGCTAACTATTTGATAATAAATAACATTTTTGTCTGATTTGGTTCTGCGGGGCGTCACTTGCGATGTAGTAGAACTACGCAATTGCATAAAAATACGAATATTCGTAGAGGGTTTCACGAGATTGCGTGGTCATGCTTGTGCCATAACCAGCAACCCGGTCGAATCATTCCTCCAGCTTGATCTCCAGCCGCTTGAACCTTGAAGCCAATGTCGTAGGTTTGAGGCCCAGCAGTTCGGCTGCTCCACCTTTGCCAAACAGTTTGCCGTCGGCGGCCTTGAGCGCGGCCTGCATGTTGTTGCGCTCCAGCTCGCGAAACTGGGCGTCAGTCATGATCGTGGACGAGGAGGAGGGCAATTGGGTGGCTGGGAGATTGGTTTTCGGCTCCTCGGGCAGGTCGAGGTTCAGGTCGGCACCGTTCGAGGTGATCAAGGCGCGCTCGATGACGTTTTGCAGCTCGCGGATATTTCCCGGCCAGGAGTAGTTCTGCAGTCGTTCGATATCCGTGTTGCGCAGACGACGTCCGGGCATGTTCAGGCGCTTGCCAGTCTGCTTGAGGAAATGCGCGGCGAGGGGCGCGATGTCCATGGGGCGATCACGTAGTGCGGGGGACTGGATAGGGAAAACGTTGAGCCGGAAATACAGATCTTCGCGAAAATGCCTGGCTGCGACTTCCTGGCGCAGGTCGCGGTTGGTCGCAGCAATGATCCGCACATCGACCTTGCGGGTACGTTCTTCACCGACCCGCTCGAACTGGCCCTCCTGCAAAACCCGCAGCAGTTTGCTTTGCAGTTCCAGCGGGATTTCGCCGATTTCGTCGAGAAACAGCGTGCCGCCGTCGGCCAGCTCGAAGCGCCCGACACGATCGCGAACGGCGCCGGTAAAGGCGCCGCGGATATGCCCGAAGAACTCGCTTTCGAACAGTTCGGTGGGAATCGCCGCGCAGTTGACCCGGATCAGCGGGCTGGCATTGCGGCGGCTGGCCTGATGGATCGCACGGGCGATCAGCTCCTTGCCGGTGCCAGACTCGCCGTTGATCAGCACGCTGGCGTCGGTGGGGGCGACCACGTCGATCTGCTTGATGATCTTCAGGATCGGCTCGCTCTGACCGACGATCTCGCGGAAGTTGTGTTCAATGTGAATCTCTTCCTGCAAGTAGGCGTTTTGCTCCTCCAGGCGTTGCTTGAGGACTTTCAACTCTTCCAAAGCGTTTTGCAGTTGATTCTCTGTGTTGCGCCGTTCGGTGATATCCCGAAATACCACTACTGCACCTGCGATGCGGCCATCGGAAATCACCGGCGTGCTCGTGAACTCTACTGGAAACGAGCTGCCGTCTCGGCGCCAGAACACCTCCTGACGCCCTTCATGGACTACCCCGTCATGCACGGCTTTGTAGATCGGGCAATCTTCCACCGGGTAGTGACTTCCATCGGCGTGGGTGTGGTGGTGAATGCGGTGGATGTTCTTGCCGATCATGTCTTGCGGTTCCCAGCCGAGCATTCGCGCCCCGGCGGGGTTGACGAAGGTGGCCAGACCGTCGCTGTTGATGCTGTAGATGCCGTCGCCCACCGAGCTGAGCAGCAGTTGGTTGTCGCGTTCGGTTTCCTGGAACAGGTTGAGAATGTTGCGCCATTCGATCAGTCCGCCGCGCATGGTGCGCTCGGTATGGGCCTGATCGCGCTGGTATTTCTCATGGCTCAGCTCGCGTAGCACCAGAATAAGATGCTGCTCACCCTTGATCTGCAAGGTGGTGGCGGAGATCTCCAGCTCGATGCGTTCGCCGGTCTTGCAGTTGCAGCTCAGCTCTTCGGTCCAGCCGCGACCTTTGTCCATCACAGCCTGGGTGAACACGATCAGGTCCGCCAGTTGATGGCCGAACAGTTTGCTCACCGGCAACTCCAGCAACTCCTGGCGCGGGTAGCCCAGCAGCTTGCAGGCGGCGATGTTCAGGTCGCCCAGTCGATCGGAAAACGGATTGAGCAGGGCAATGGCCTCAGCGCAATGCTCGAACACCATATGTCTTGAGGAGTAGGCCAGGTCGGCCCAGCCGATGAGGGAATCTGTTTCGTTCATGGGTACGAAATCTCGTGATTGGCCGCTACGAATGTTCGTATTTCTACGGGAATGCGTGATTCACCGATAGCATCAGATGCGTTATAAAAAACCGGATCAGATAAGTATATTTAACCTAATCAATCACTTAGCAGTGTGCGAGAAATAAATTTATTTCCTGGCACGGCGTTCGCTCTATCTCCTGCAACCCGGCAGCCAACTCAGGCCGCCGTTAAAGCACGAAGAAACTGGAGAGCGACACTATGCCAACCGTGGATATTCCCCATTACAAAGACGGCGACTTCCTGGTCAATTACGAAGAGAAAGTCTTCGAGGACGTCAAAGCCGAACCCGGCGAGAAAGTCCTGATCACCTTCCACACCATCGCCTTCGAGGGCTCCATCGGCCTGGTCAATATGCTTCAGGCTAAGCGACTGCTGCGCAAGGGCTTCGAAACCAAGATTCTGCTGTACGGACCTGGCGTGCAACTGGGTGTGCAGCGAGGTTTCCCGACCCTGGGCGCCGAAGCCTTCCCCGGCCACCTGGCGGTGAACAAGCAGATCATTCAGTTCATGGAGGAGGGCGGTGAGGTTTATGCCTGTCGCTTTGCCCTGCAAGCCCTTTATGGCCAGACCGAAAAGGCCTTGATCGAAGGCATCCGTCCAATCAATCCGCTGGACGTGATGGACCTGCGCCTGCTGATGCGCCGTGAAGGCGCAATGATCATCGATACCTGGACGGCCTAAGCGTCTGCCGGAGCAAGCACCCACTTGCTCCGGTCGCCCTCAATTTTTCAGGAGTCAGGTATGCCGATTATCAAAGCCGCTGCCGTGCAAATCAGCCCGGTGCTTTACAGCCGCGAAGGCACCGTGGACAAGGTCTGCCAACAGATCATCGACCTCGGTCGGCAAGGCGTGCAGTTCGCCGTCTTTCCAGAAACGGTGGTGCCTTACTACCCGTACTTTTCGTTTGTGCAGCCGGCCTTTGGCATGGGCGCACAGCACCTGAAGTTGCTGGATCAATCGGTGACAGTGCCGTCGGCCGCCACCTTGGCCATCGGTGAAGCCTGCAAGCAAGCAGGGATGGTGGTGTCCATCGGCGTCAACGAACGCGATGGCGGTACGATCTACAACGCGCAATTACTCTTCAATGCCGATGGCAGCCTGATTCAGCATCGACGCAAAATCACCCCGACCTATCACGAACGCATGGTCTGGGGGCAGGGCGATGGTTCCGGCCTGCGCGCCATCGACAGCGCAGTGGGGCGCATTGGCTCCCTGGCCTGTTGGGAACATTACAACCCGCTGGCTCGTTATGCCTTGATGGCCGATGGCGAACAGATCCATGCCGCAATGTTTCCGGGATCCCTGGTAGGCGACATTTTCGCCGAGCAGATTGAAGTCACTATTCGCCATCACGCCCTGGAGTCCGGTTGCTTCGTGGTTAACGCCACCGCCTGGCTGGACGCCGATCAGCAGGGCCAAATCATGCAAGACACCGGTTGCAGCCTCGGCCCGATCTCGGGTGGCTGCTTCACCGCCATCGTTTCCCCTGAAGGCAAATTGCTCGGTGAGCCGCTGCGTTCCGGCGAAGGGGTGGTGATCGCCGATCTCGATCTGGCACTGATCGATAAGCGTAAACGGATGATGGATTCGGTCGGGCATTACAGCCGCCCAGAACTGCTCAGTCTGTTGATCGACCGTACGCCCACTGCGCATGTGCATGAACGTAGCACGCACCTGGTGGCTGTCGCTACCGAGGAGCTCGATCATGCAAACCAATGAACTGCTCGCCGAACTGCAATGCCACGGCGTGCGCTGGCCTGCTGCGCAAAACGGATTGTCCCGCCAAGGCGGAGCGGGGCCGTCAGACCACAAGGCGCTGAGTTCCGGTAGCCGGACCATGATGGTGCCGATCCTCAATCAGGCCTCGCAGGACTCGCCCTATCAGGCGCAACCCAGCACCGATGGCAGCCAGGCGCTGATCTTTCGCGAAGGTCTGCAGGTCGGTCAGGTGCAGATGCCCGGTGTGCCGAAGTTCTATGGCTTGAGCACCGCTGACGGCATTCCCTACTGGAAAATCGCCACCCTGCACAGCAACGATGTGCTCGCCACAACGGTGTTGCAACACTGCATACGCTTCAATGATCGCGGCACCTCCTGCCAGTTCTGTGCCATCGGCCAGTCACTGGCGGCCGGTAAAACCATCGCCCGAAAACGTCCACAACAATTGGCTGAAGTGGCGAAAGCCGCGGTGGAACTGGATGGCGTCAAGCACATGGTGATGACCACCGGCACGCCGCAAACCCCGGATCGTGGTGCGGCGATTCTGTGTGAATCCGCCGCCGCGGTGACGGCCGCGGTCGATTTACCGATTCAGGCCCAGTGCGAGCCGCCGGACGACGACCGCTGGTTTCAGCGTTTGGCCGACAGTGGTGTGGTGTCGTTGGGCATGCACCTGGAAGCGGTCACCGATGACGTGCGCCAACGGATTATGCCGGGCAAGGCCGAGGTTCCTCTGAGCCGTTATTTCGAGGCATTCAGCGCGGCGGTCGAAGTCTTCGGTCGGGGGCAGGTCAGTACCTACATCCTCGCCGGCCTGGGCGACAGCGAGGCGGCGATCAGTGAAATGAGTGAGCGGTTGTGCGCACTGGGTGTGTATCCGTTCGTGGTGCCGTTCGTGCCCATCGACGGCACGCCGTTGGCCCACCACCCCAAACCCGACAGCGCGATGATGGCCAGGCTGTATCCGCAGATCGGCGCAAGTTTGCGCCGTCACGGTTTGCACTCCGATCAGATCAACGCCGGCTGCGCTAAATGTGGCGCCTGCTCGGCGCTGAAAAGCTATGAATAAGCAGGCTTTGCCCTAGAGAGGATTCACCATGTCCAACCTCGCGTTTGCTTTGGTCGATAGCACCTTCGAGCCGTTTCGTGCCGGCGAGCTGGTGGTCAAGCCTGCCAGCGAAAACTGGGAGAAACAGGCCTATTTTGCTCTGCGTCGCTCGGTGTTTTCGGATGAACAGCAACTGCTGGCTCAGGACAAGGACAGCCACGATTTCCAGGCCATCGCCATTGTCGCCCTGGCCGGCAATTGCGGCATGGCGGATCAGGTGGTCGGTGCCGTGCGCATCTATCAACCAGAGCCTGGGTTGTGGTTTGGCGGGCGCTTGTGTGTGGCCCAGGCCTATCGACGCCACAGCATGATCGGCAAGGCGTTGGTCAACGAAGCGGTGTCGCGAGCCAAGGAGCTGGGCTGCGAGATATTTCGCGCCACGGTGCAGGCACAGAACGAAAGGTACTTCCATGGTCTGCGCTGGCAAACCCTTGAACATATGGAGTTGCTTGGACGGCCTCATTGCCTGATGCAGGCGCGGTTGTCGAGCTACCCATTGATGCAGCGCCAGGTCTCGCTGCGTGCGCTGAAGGTGGCCCGTCATGACTGAAACTCTTGACCTGTCGGCGCTGCTCGACACGTTGCGCTGTACACCAGCGATGCGCGCCAAGCAGGCGATTCAGCAGCCAGCGGCCGTCATCGGTCAGGTAAAACAGGTACTGACTCGCGAGCAACTTTACGCGTTGCCAGGCGATGACACGGCGGCCATTGCCTGTGGCGATCATTTCCAGTTGCTGGCCATCGAAGGCATGTTGCCGGCCTTCGTTCAGACCGCACCCTGGTTCGCCGGATGGTCGGCGGTCATGGCCAATGTCAGTGATATTGCGGCCATGGGCGGGCGCGCCACAGCGGTGGTCAATGCTTACTGGCATCACGATAACGCTGCGGCGCAGCAGGTGCTGGCCGGTATCCGTGCGGCTTGCGAAGCCTACGGTTTGCTGCTGGCCGGTGGGCATACCAGCCTTGCCGCTGGTAACCCGACCGCACTGGCGGTGGCGATCACCGGCATCGCTCACCAACTACTGTCCACGCTGCACGTGGCTCCCGGTCAAGTCATCGCCATGGCGGTAGACCTTGAGGGGTATTGGCATGCCGACAGCACTTATTGGAAAGCCTTCGAAGGCGTGCCGGCCGAGCGCCTGCGCAGCAAGCTCGAAGTGCTGCCGCGACTGGCCGAAGCCGGCTTGCTGCGGGCGGCCAAAGACATCAGCAATGCCGGGGTGCTGGGCAGCCTGCTGATGCTGCTGGAAACCACTGGCTGCGGCGCGACCATTGATCTGCCGGCGCTGCCATGTCCGCCAGATGTCGACCTTGAGCGCTGGCTGCAAGTGTTCCCCAGCTACGGCTTTGTGATGACCCTGGAGGGAGGGGACTGGAGCGAGGTCCAGGCCGCTTTCGCCTTTGAAGGTGTGCGTTGCGAACGCATCGGCCAGGTCAACGCCAGTGGCTCACTGCGGGTCTGCGCCGGTGAGCAGCACGATGAGTTCTGGAATCTGCGCGAGCAGGCATTTACCGGCTTCAGCTACCTCCATCTCGATCTCAGCCCTTTGACACTCACCGAACAGGAGCACTGACATGCCCGCCGTCAACTTCAAGATCCGCTGGCCCAATGGCAAGGAAGCGACAGGCTATTCGCCGTCGACCGTGATTTATCAACACCTGGAAGAGGGGGCCAGTTACCCGCTCGCCGAATTTCTGCTGCGCGTGGAGGCCGCCTTGAACAGCGCCTCGGAGCGGGTCAAGCAGGTCAAGGGCTTCTATTGCAGCTCGGCCATGGACACCTTGAGTTCGCTCAAGGGACAGGCCAGTTATCTCGAAGGCGAGCTGTTCGAGACTGGTGAGGTGGACGTTCTCAGCATGCGTACCGAAGGCGTAGGCCAGGTGATTAGCGCGGGCTGGAGTTCGTTCTGATTCAACGGTCTTTCCCCTTCAACCCTTATTTTTTTCATTATGTTCCGGAGCACCCCATGGCTAGTCACCTCACTACAGTCAAACCTCCACACCACAGTGTGATCATCGTTGGCGGCGGTCAGGCCGGATTATCCGCCAGCTACTACCTGCAACAACAGGACATCGATCATCTGGTGCTGGAAAAGCACAGTCTGACCCACACCTGGCGCAACCAGCGCTGGGATGCCTTCAGTCTGGTAACGCCCAATTGGCAATGCGCTTTGCCGGGTTATACCTATACCGACGGCTTCAACGGCAGCGATCCTCACGGTTTCATGAAGAAGGATCAGATCAACGAGTACCTGGCCGGCTTCGTCAAATCGGTCAATGCCCCGGTCCGTGAAGGTGTCGCGGTGCAGCGCGTGGTCCCCCGAGCCGTTGGTGGTTTCGATATACACACCTCGCAAGGCGAGTTCACTGCCGATCAGGTGATTGTCGCGTCGGGCGGCTATCACACGCCGATCATCCCGCGCCTGGCCGAGCGTCTGCCAGCGGGCATCCATCAGATTCACTCCGAGCAATACCGCAACCCACAGGCTTTACCCGCTGGCAATATACTGGTGGTCGGTTCAGGGCAATCAGGCGCGCAGATCGCCGAGGACCTGCACCTGGCCGGGCGCAAGGTCTTTCTGGCGGTCGGCGACGCGCCGCGTTGCGCGCGCTTTTACCGTGGCAAGGACGTGGTCGATTGGCTGGCGGAAATGGGCTACTACGATATCGGCGTTGATACCCATCCGCTGCGTGAAGGCGTGCGCGACAACACCAACCACTACGTCACCGGCCGAGATGGGGGGCGCGATATCGACCTGCGCACTTTTGCTCGCGAAGGTATGGAATTATTTGGTCGTCTTGAGGGGTTGGAAGGCAATCGCTTGCAGTTTTCCTGCAACCTGGGCGAGAGCCTGGACAGCGCTGACGCGGTCTACAACCGGATCAACGCATCGATCGATAAATACATCGAGCAACACTCGATTGTCGCTCCAGCCGGTGAGAGTTATGAGCCGGTCTGGACGCCCGAGCAGGAGCGCAGTGAACTGGACCTGCAAGCGCAGGGCATCACCAGCATCATCTGGTGCATTGGCTTCACTCCAGATTTCACTTGGGTAGAAGCCCCTGTGTTCAACGGTCGTGGTCATCCGGGCCACCAGCGTGGGGTCACAGCGCAGACGGGTTTGTACTTCCTCGGGTTGCCGTGGCTGTACACCTGGGGCTCCGGGCGTTTTTCCGGGGTCGCGCGGGATGCGCAGTATCTGGTCGAGCACATAGTCGATTCGCAGACTGAGTTGAATGCGCAGTTACGGCGCTCCGCTTCCAGATAGGCAGAACCTGATACGTGTGGCTATTTCCGATCTGAATATTGATGAGTCAGGTGTTGCTGACACCTGACTTATCAACTGTCAGCGCTTGTAAAATTTGATGAGAATAGTTGCCGTTATTTGAGCATCAAAACTGGCTTTTCCTCTGTATCTGATATGTATTTTTCGATCTTATCTGACTCTGTAATGCAGTCCAGTTTTAGAGGATATTTCTCAACAACGGAGTGACCAGATCGAGCGTTGTATAACACTCGATCTGTGGATGGATCGGTATTCTGGACACTGGCATTGGTGATACCGAGAACGACCAGTGCTACGGCGAGTGTGCTATGCGTGCCTTTTGTTCTGGTTCAGCTTCCCTATCAAAATGAATACCCCAATTCCAGTCACCGGGAGAGCACTAAGCGGATGCGTTGGCCAACCCTCTATCTCAGCGGTGCACTGATGGCAATACTCACGCGATAGCGGTATATCGAGTCTCAGATGAGGTCCTGTCGACAACGATCTCATCGCCTGAGTCGTTGCGTTTGAATCTATCGGCCCGGGCGCTGTGCCACATGCGCAAATAGAACTCGCTGGTACAGCGGTCATCGAGCAATTCGCCTGATTTAAGGAAGGTGTGTGTCTGGGAAAATAAACGGATCTGGGTGTCGCTGATTCGCCGTACCAGGTGCTCGGCGGTTAATTGCGAGGGATGCTCGATACCCGCGGAGGCGAGCATTTCGGCCAGTGTCATCAGGGTATTGCGGTGGAAATTGTAGACGCGAGTGGCTTTGTCCTCGACCACCAATGCGCCCTGGCGCAACGGATCCTGAGTGGCGACCCCGGTCGGACATTTGTTGGTGTGGCAGCTTTGGGACTGGATGCAACCGATGGCAAACATGAAGCCGCGCGCCGAGTTGACCCAGTCGGCACCGATAGCCAGCACACTGGCGATATCAAAGGCACTGACAATCTTGCCGCTGGCACCCAACCGGATGTTGTCTCGAAGGTTCAGGCCGACCAGGGTGTTGTGCACGAATAACAACCCTTCGCGCAGAGGCATGCCAATGTTGTCACTGAACTCCCTTGGTGCGGCGCCTGTGCCACCTTCGGCGCCGTCGACGACGATGAAGTCGGGCAGGATGCCAGTCTTGAGCATCGCCTTGGCGATCCCCATGAACTCCCAGGGTTGGCCGATGCACAGCTTGAAGCCTACCGGTTTGCCATTGGACAGTTCACGTAGCTTTTGAACGAACTGCAGCAGTTCGATCGGTGTAGAAAAGGCGCTGTGGCGAGCCGGTGACACACAATCGCGGTCCATGCTCACGCCCCGGGTCTCGGCGATTTCCGCAGTCACCTTATGCTTGGGCAGAATACCGCCGTGCCCGGGCTTGGCACCTTGGCTGAGTTTGATCTCGATCATCCGCACCTGAGGGTTGCAGGCCTGCGTGGAGAAACGCTCGGGATCGAACCGACCGTCCTGGTCGCGACAGCCAAAATAGCCACTGCCCAGTTCCCAGATCAGGTCGCCAGCAAATTCACGGTGATAGGGGCTGATGCTGCCTTCGCCGGTGTCATGGGCAAAGCCGCCCAGTTTTGCTCCCTTGTTCAGAGCGCGGATGGCATTGGCGCTCAGGGCGCCGAAACTCATGGCGGAGATGTTAAAGATCGAAGCGCTGTAAGGCTGACGACACTGCGGGCCGCCGACCATGATGCGGAACTCCTTGGGGTCGAGCACTTCGCTGGGCAGCATCGAGTGAACGATGAATTCAAAGCCGGGTTTGTAGACATCCTTCAGGGTGCCGAAGGCTTTCTCCGCGCTCTGGTTCTTGGCGCGGGCATAGACCAGCGAGCGTTGGGTGCGGGAAAAGGGCAGTTCGTCGTCATCACCTTCAAGCAGGTACTGGCGGATCTCTGGACGGATATGTTCGATCAGGTAACGAAGGTTACCGATGACGGGATAGTTGCGACGCACCGAGTGTTGGGTCTGACGCAGGTCATTAAGGCCGATCAGCGTCAGGATCCCGGTGATCAGAGTGAAGGACCAGAGCCACTCGATGCGCTCGAACAGGCACAGACCGACGAGGGTAAAGACAAAGCAAAAGGCGAAGCATGAGTAACGACTCAATAATGATAGTTTCATGCGTGTTGTTCCTTGTAGTGTGGCATCGACAGCTATCGGCTGACCGCTCGGTTTCACGTGGTTCAAGCCTGGGAGACTTTTAGCGAGTCGTAGCGCGCTTGCAGCTCCTGGCGTTGCAGGCGGCGCTGCTGAGCCTGGGCGTACCGGCGTTGTTCGGCGCAGGTCTCCGGAACCAGAGAGCGCACGGCTACGGGGCGGTGGTTGTGATCGACAGCGACCATCGTGAAGTAACAGCTGTTGGTGTGGCGTACGCTGCGCTCATGAATGTTTTCAGTCATGACCTTCACGCCGACTTCCATCGAGGAACGACCGGTGTAGTTCACTGAGGCCAGAAAGGTCACCAGCTCACCGATGCGGATCGGCTCCTTGAAGATCACCTGGTCGACCGACAGGGTCACCACATAATTGCCGGCATAGCGCTTGGCGCAAGCGAAGGCCACTTCATCAAGCAACTTGAGCAAAGCCCCACCGTGAACATTGCCGGAGAAATTGGCTTTGTCCGGGGTCATAAGCACACTCATGGTCAATTGATAGCTTCCTGGTTCCATTACTGCCTCATCAGGTCGGTCAAACATGTTGGCTCAGCTCATCCGGATGTTGCTGCGGCCATGGGCGACTGGCGCGGTTGTACGTCGACGCAACGAGAAGGGCAGATTCCGGCCGATCAGGGCGTAACAGGGTTGCAGGACACGAAGCACCAGGTGGATGAGCCATGGTGGCGGGGGGAGTCTAACAATCGAAAAAAACGATAGCTAGCTAATGAAATGAGAAGGTCTGTTTCATATTTTGTAACGGTGCGACATGGTGTGTGGGTATTCCGGTATGCCCGGACAGTGTGGGAGCACGTGAGACGTGCTCCCACAGATCGTTATGCATCAGATCGAGGAACGACGATAATCCCGGTAACGCGCTTGCCAGAAGTTGCTTTCGATTGCCAAGTGCAGACGTTCGTCACTGATCTGTAAAGCCTTGCCTTCCTCCTGAGCCTGTTTGGCTACGGCGAAGGCGATCTTCTTGCTCACCGCCTGTATCTCGCTCAACGGTGGCAACACCGCATCACCCTCTCCGGTGAGTAGTGGCGAGCAGTCGGCCAAGGCTCTGGAAGCGGCCATGATCATGCCATCGGTGATCCTGGTGGCCATGACCGCCAAGACGCCCAGGCCGATACCGGGGAAGATGTAGGAGTTATTGCACTGGGCGATCTGAATCTTGCGCTCGCCCAGGCTGACCGGTGGAAACGGGCTGCCGGTGGCCACCAGAGCCTGGCCATTGGTCCAGGTAAGGATTTCCTGAGGGGTAGCCTCGATCTTGGAGGTCGGGTTGGACAGCGGCATGACGATCGGCTTGGAGCAGCCCGCATGCAGGGCCCGAATGACTTGCTCGGTGAACAGTCCGCGTTGCGCCGATACACCCACCAAAATGCTGGGCCTGGCGTGGCTAACTACATCCAGAAGGGTTAAATCGCCATTGCCTGCAGCCCATGCCGGCATGCTACTGCGCTTTTGCGCCAGCTTGTGCTGGAACGGAAGCAGGTTGGCCATGTCATCGGTCAGCAGGCCCCAGCGGTCGATCATGAAGATGCGCTGGCGAGCCTCGCTGTCGCTCAGCCCTTCGAGCATCATCGCCGCGACGATCTGCTCGGCAATACCACAGCCGGCTGAACCTGCGCCGACGAAGGTCACTACCTGATCGGACAGACGTTCGCCTTTGGCCTTACACGCGGCGATCAAGGTGCCGACGGCTACGGCAGCGGTGCCCTGGATATCATCGTTGAAGCAGCAGATCTGGTCCTGGTAACGCTCCAGCAGCGGGGTGGCGTTGGTCTGGGCGAAATCCTCGAACTGTAGCAGCACGTTGGGCCAGCGACGTTTGATGGCCTGGATGAACAGTTCGACGAACTCGTTGTACTGTTCACCGCTGACACGTGCATGGCGCCAGCCCATGTACATCGGGTCGTTCAGCAGGTCAGGGTTGTTGGTGCCGACGTCCAGTACCACCGGTAAGGTGTAGGCCGGGCTGACGCCGCCACAAGCGGTGTACAGCGACAATTTACCGATCGGGATACCCATGCCACCGATGCCTTGGTCGCCGAGCCCGAGGATGCGCTCACTGTCAGTGACCACGATGACTTTGACGTTGCCCTTGGTGGCGCTGTGCAAGATATCGTCAATGCGATCGCGGTCGGGGTAGGCGATGAACAGTCCGCGATGGGTGCGGTAGATGCTGGAGAACTCCTGGCAGGCCTGGCCGACGGTCGGGGTATAGATGATTGGCAGCATCTCTTCGAGGTGATCTTCGAGCAGACGGAAAAACAGTGTCTCGTTATTGTCCTGCACGCCGCGCAGAAAGACATGCCGGTCGATATCGCTGGTGCACAGCTCATATTGCCGGTAAACCCGGGTTGCCTGCTCCTCGATGGTTTCCGTGGTTTGCGGCAACAGGCCGAGCAGGTTGAAGTCGATCCGCTCCTGCGAGCTGAAAGCGCTGCCCTTGTTCAGCAGGGGCATTTCCAGTAACGACGGGCCGGAGTAAGGAATGTACAGCGGCCGCTTTTGTTTTTCGTTCATCTTCAATTCACTCCCTATCTTTTTTGCAGAAACCCGAACCTAGCAGGCTAATGAGAGCGCGGTACAGTAAACGTTAGTCTGCTACTTATTTGCTCCCGGTCCTTGTGGCGAGGTGCCAAGTGAGCCTTGCGAGCGTTTGAATGCGGCGTGGGTTTCTCTGCTTGGACACGATGTATCCAATCACTCGGGAAGCTCTGTCGGTCAGGGTCGCCGCACAGCCGAGGGCCGTAGAAGTCATCACGGGTCAAGCCGCGTTCTGACCGTTACTGTACCGTCAAGGAGCTAAAAAGCTTAGACGTGTTTTTTTCCCGATACTGCTTATTGCGGATATCTGAGGGCGTCATTGCCTATATCTCCTCGATTTTTGTTCTTCTTTTGAGGTTTGATCATCGGGCGCGCTACGGCATGGGTATTGAATATTCATGCGCAGGTGTTGAAGGAATCTGCCATCGCAGATATTCAATGGTGGGGAGGGCTGGGGCACGAGATGGCGGGCGAACAGCCTACGGATTTTGGGTTTATCGCTCGTGACGACTTTTAATGACCGTCATACTCCGAGGATTCAGTGCATTTAATCGGAGAACAGCTCGAACATGAGCTGGCGTAACCAACGATTGGCCGGATCCTTGTTGTAACGGGCATGCCAGAACAGATTGATCTCGATTTTTGGCAGCTCCAGCGGCGGCGGTAGAACGGCGAGCCCGAAGGGTTGTTCGCAACTGGTGGCAAACCGTTCAGGCACTGTTGCCAGCAAGTCCGTGCGTTGAAGTATGTGGCCGACCGCAACGAAATGCGGAACCTCCAGACGTATTTTTCGCTCGATACCGGCGCGTGCGAGGAACGTATCAACTTCACCGTGTCCTGTGTTCGCTGCTACAACACGAACGTGGTCATAGCTGCAAAAACGTTCCAGCGTCAACGGCTCCCTGGTGGCGGGATGGCCTTTGCGGCACAAGCAGACGTAGCGATGGTGAAACAAGCGTTGCTGAAAAAAACCCGCTTGAAGGTGAGGAAGCAACCCGACAGCAAGATCGATCGCACCGTTTTGCAGCCCTTCGGCCAGGGTATCGACGTTGTTGCGCAGCGTGCTGATCGAGCAACCCGGAGCGCGTTCAGCCAGAGCATCCATTAGCCTCGGCATGAAGTAGATTTCACCAATATCCGTCATTGCCATGGTGAATCTGCGATTGCTGTGCAGCGGGTCAAACGTGTCCTGTCGGCTAAGTGCATCGCGTAACGTTTGAATGGCTTGCGCAACCGGCTCAGCCAGCTGCCGGGCATAAGGCGTGGGCTCCATTCCCTGGTAGGTGCGTACGAAAAGTTCGTCGTTCAAGGCGCTACGCAACCGCTTTAGCGCGTTGCTGACAGCGGGTTGGGTCAGCTCAAGATTATCCGCCGCAGTCGAAACCCTACGGTCGATGAGCAGTTGGTTGAACACCAAAAGAAGATTGAGATCCAGCTCACGTAATTCCATAACGCCTCGTGCAGATTGGCTCATACCAGGGCGATAAACCGTTGCCCGCCGCTGGGTTTGCACCGCGCTGAAATGGCCGCTGCAAGAACCGCAAGCCTATCAAGTGCTACACCGTTGCGTCCATCGTAAGAATTGCTTGGCTTTTGCTCATCTCTGATCTTTATTCACGTTCGAAATAGTAGGTATTCGGATCGCTGCATTTATCACGGTGGATGCCTTGGCCATGATCGCTGCAATGCCCAAACTCTGAACGGTTTACGTCCCTCAAGAACAACGCGCATATCGGTCAGCTAGTTGGGCACCGCGCAACGCCCGGAGACGTCTGATCCTCCGGCTCTATAACAATGACAAAAAGAGCGATGCCATGCGAACGATCGATGTATCAGCCCTGATTGACGGGGCACGTTTCAACGCCTTCCATGCGCGCGTACTGTTCTGGTGTGCGCTAATCATCATCTTCGACGGCTATGACCTGGTGATCTATGGGGTCGTGTTGCCCTCGTTGATGGCCGAGTGGGGGCTGAGCTCATTACAAGCTGGAGCGCTGGGTAGCTGTGCGCTGGTAGGAATGATGTTGGGTGCGCTGTTTTTCGGATCATTGTCGGACCGGATAGGCAGACGTAAAGTCATCATGATGTGCGTAACACTTTTCAGCGGTGTCACAGCCATCAACGGCTTGGCGCAGAGCCCAGAGGCATTTGCGTTGTGCCGGTTTGTTGCCGGCCTGGGGATCGGTGGGGTCATGCCCAACGTTGTCGCGTTGATGAACGAGTACGCACCCAGGAAATCCCGCAGCACCTTGGTCGCCGTCATGTTCAGTGGTTACTCGCTAGGGGGGATGCTGTCCGCCGGACTGGGCATGGTGCTGATTCCTCAGTGGGGATGGCAAGCGGTGTTCTATGTGGCCTTGATTCCACTGTTGGCAGTGCCACTGTTGGTATGGCAGTTGCCCGAATCGATGGATTTTCTTCTGCGCACCGGGCAGACGGTCAAGGCCCAGACGTTACTGACGCAGGCCGTACCGAGTTATGTGCCCGGCGCAATCGATCAGTTGAACCGGATAGTCGCTAAAGGCACGAACGTATCGATTGCGCAGTTGTTCCGGGACGGGCGCAAGTTGAGCACCTTCATGCTATGGCTGGCGTTTTTCTGTTGCCTGTTGATGGTCTATGCATTGAGCTCCTGGTTGCCAAAACTCATGAGCGCCGCAGGATACGGCTTGAACTCGAGCCTGGCGTTTCTGGTGGCGCTGAACATTGGCGCGATTATCGGAGCGGTAGCCGGTGGGTGGCTTGGCGATCGAATAGGCATCGCAAAGGTCTTGTTCGCTTTCTTCGGTTGCGGTGCTTTGGCCCTGAGCCTGCTCGCACTCAAAGCCCCATTACCTGTGCTCTATTTACTCATCGCTGTTGCCGGGGCGTGCACCATCGGCACGCAAATCCTGGCCAACGCTTGCACCGTGCAATATTACCCGCCGCAGATACGGGCCACAGGCCTCGGTTGGGCGATGGGTGTTGGCCGCACGGGTGCAATCGTTGGTCCTCTGCTGGGCGGCGCGCTGCATGCCTCATCGTTGCCGCTGCAGGCAAGCTTCCTCATCTTCGCAATACCAGGATTGGTTGGAGCAGTAGCCATTCTGGTCTTCTTGATGCAAAACGCCGCGAGCCGTCAGATCACATCGTCCAGGCAGGCTATACCGCAGTAATAGCAGCAGAAAAAAGACGAGTTCCGTTAAGGGCTCGTCGTATCTGAAAGATATACAGCTTGTAGAGCATGCTGGCGAAAAGTCCGGATTAAAAAATGAAGATATGACGACGGGTTTGCATTGCTCTGCTGAGTAATATTCACACTGGTAATGCCGGGTATGGGAGTTACGGTATTTATCAATAGCACTCAGATGGCGATTATCTGGTTACTCCAATAACAATCAGCCTCATGGGTACCTTGCTATGTATACCTCTCAATCTACCTTGCACATCGGTATTGTCGGCGGCGGTATCGCTGGCGTGGCATTGGCACTGGATCTGTGCCGCCACTCCCATCTCAACGTGCAGTTATTCGAATCGGCACCCGCCTTTGGCGAGGTCGGTGCAGGTGTTTCCTTCGGCGCCAATGCCGTTCGTGCCATCGCTGGTCTGGGCATTGCCGAACCCTACCGGCAGATCGCCGACCGCACGCTTGATCCCTGGCAGGATATTTGGTTCGAATGGCGCCGCGGCGAGGATGCCGGCTACCTGGGCGCGAGTCTTGCCGAAGGGGTAGGGCAGTCTTCGGTGCACCGTGCTGATTTTCTCGACGCTCTGGCCAGCCAGTTGCCCGACG
Organism: Pseudomonas sp. GW821-FHT07G10; assembly: GCF_059418545.1. NCBI lineage: Bacteria > Pseudomonadati > Pseudomonadota > Gammaproteobacteria > Pseudomonadales > Pseudomonadaceae > Pseudomonas > Pseudomonas sp. GW821-FHT07G10. The sequence goes on from NZ_JBWKQB010000003.1 coordinate 32,722, forward strand.
GTATCGCCCAATTCGGCAAGCGTGCGGTGAGCGTGGAACAGGATGCCGAACAGGTCCGCGTGCTGTTCACCGATGGCAGCGAACACCGCTGCGACCTGTTAATCGCCGCTGACGGCATCAAGTCTTCGATTCGTGATCATGTGCTTCAAGGCCTCGGCCAGCCCCTTGCGGCGCCGCGCTTCAGCGGTACCTGCGCCTACCGGGGAATGATCGATAGCCAACAGTTGCGCGCTGCCTATCGGGCTCGGGGTGTCGATGAGCACCTTGTCGACGTTCCGCAGATGTATCTGGGGCTCGATGCACACATCCTCACATTCCCGGTCAAGCAAGGCCGGCTGATCAACGTAGTGGCCTTCATTTCCGACCGCAGTCGGCCTGACCCCTCCTGGCCGAGCGATTCCCCATGGGTTCGTAATGCCAGCCAGGAAGAAATGCTTGCGGCCTTCACCGATTGGGGCGATGCCGCGCGAGTGCTGCTCGAGTGCATTCCGGCACCGACCCTTTGGGCTCTGCATGAACTTGAAGAGCTGCCGGGTTACGTGCACGGCCGTGTAGGGCTGATCGGAGATGCGGCCCACGCGATGTTGCCGCACCAGGGCGCTGGCGCAGGGCAGGGGTTGGAAGATGCCTGGCTTTTGGCCCGATTGCTGGCCGACCCACAGGTTCTGGCGAGCCGGCCACAGGCGGTGCTAGAGGTCTATGACGCTATTCGTCGTCCACGTGCCTGTCGTGTGCAACGCACCTCCTGGGAAGCCGGCGAGCTCTATGAACTGCGTGATCCGGCAGTAGCCGATAACGAGCAATTGCTGGGCAAAACCCTTGCAGAGCGTTTCGATTGGCTGTGGGATCACGATCTGCAGTCCGACCTGCAAGAGGCTCGTGAGCAATTGGGCTGGAAAGTACTCGCCTGAGACTTGAACCGGCTTTCGTCCGCAGACACCCATAAGATCAGGTGAATGATCATGACATTGAATATTTCTCAGACCCCCGAAATAAGGGAGCGGGTGTTTTAGACATAGAACCTAGTGACACACAGCCCGAGGCGGGTAGTGGAAGTGGTTGTGAGTCGATACGCGACTGCCAGCGATGTCAGGGCTTTTTTGCCTCTGTGTCACTGGCAGGATGCGAGGCGAACTACCTTGGTGTCCGCTGTTTTAATGACTATGCAAACTCGAGCACGTCTTCGTCGGCGGCCATTTATTGGTCGCTCTTAAGCACCACTTCCTCGACAAGGATGACATCTTGGTCGGCATGCTCCCCAAACCCAGGAATTGAGCGGGTACGTGACCTGGTTGGAAATGGTGTCGCTGACACTGCTTATAAAAGCGTCTCTGTCTGCCAGCAGGCAGCATACGGAGCTGCTAGTGTTAAGTCCGCATGCCGTCAAAGTCTCTGCAGTCGGGTGGGGTGTGAGCCGCAGTTTTGTTCGTGACCAAGCGCTACACCTGCCGCTGTGGTTCGTTGGCAGTGGTGTAATCCAAGATCTTCCTAATCCATCGAATGGCACTTAATCCAGGGAAAAAATCATGGCGAAGGTACTGGTTCTCTATTACTCGATGTACGGTCACCTCGAAACGATGGCTGGCGCAGTGGCCGAAGGCGCACGATCCGTCCCCGGCACCGACGTAACGCTCAAGCGTGTCGCTGAAACCATCCCGGCCGAACAGGCAGCAGCCATCGGCGTCAAACTTGACCAGAAGGCTCCGGTGGCAACACCTGACGAGCTGGCCAATTACGATGCCATCATCTTTGGTACACCGACGCGCTTTGGCAATATGGCGGGACAGATGCGCACGTTTCTCGACCAGACCGGCGGACTGTGGATGAGCGGCGCGCTGGTCGGGAAAATCGGCAGTGTCTTTGCGTCGACCGGCACCCAGCACGGTGGCCAGGAAACCACTATTACGTCGTTCCACAGCACACTCCTGCATCAGGGGATGGTCATCGTGGGTGTGCCTTACACCTGCGCAGGACTGACCAACATGAGCGAGATCACCGGCGGTACGCCCTATGGCGCGACGACCCTGGCAGGCGCCGACGGCAAACGGCAACCGTCACAAAATGAACTGGATATTGCGCGTTTCCAGGGTAAACACGTCGCTGAGCTTGCAATAAAGATCGCGGGTTAACGCAAGCACGTAAATGGGCACATGTTGCAGGACAGGAGTCGAGCGTCGCTGGCCTGTGTAACGCCGGGGCGGAATTCACCATCGCGTTGCTAATGCTCGCTGGTGGCTTGGCGATGCTGCTGGCCTTGCCAGCGAAAGCCTTGCGCGTCGGTAGTCATTGAAGAAGACGTAAGCGTTTTTCGATTCAAAGGAGCGACGCTCTAGCGAGGTCGCTCCTCATCCCGTCAGTCAAACTGACCTCCAAGGCTCTGCGTTTGCAGGTGCGCGAGAGCTGGAACATCGAAGAGCTGACGACACATTACAGCGAGTTCATTCAGCTGTTCCGGCCACTCTGGAAAACGCTTCGCGAGAAAGAGCATTTGCAACCATCGGACTGCTTTCTGGCGCGGACTCTGCTTGTTCATGGTAATCGGCTGGGCATCACAGGTTGCGCGACGGCCCCCAGTTATGCGGCAGCAACTCTGTAACTGCGCTAGGCAGCTGCGTCGGCAGGCGCGTGAGAACGTCCTTCAGGCAAGCATTTGGATCGTGCCAATCGAGCCTTGCCGACTGGATCAAACTCATGATCGCAACCGCGCGTTTGTCGCTGCGTAACGACCCCGAGAACAGCCTGTTCGCCTGTCCACGTGCCCTATGCATCCCTGCGACAGCAGCAGTTAACGCTCCCTGAAAATCGACTGTTGCTATTAGATAAACTCTGACTGTAGCTACCGCCATATCAATAGTTCGCTTATCGTCGTCGCTCAAGCCTACGGAGTGATGCCCATGCCGGATGCAGCCAATCTCTATCTATTCATTGTCGCCGCCATGCTCCTGTTAATCGTTCCGGGCCCGAACATGGCTTTTGTGACCAGCCATGCGTTGGCCCACGGTTGGCGTGCGGGCTTCGCTGCCGCTCTTGGTATTTCCTTCTCTGACTTGCTGATGACCGCTTTGGTTAGCGCAGGTATTGGCGCTATGGTAATGAGCTGGGCACCAGCGTTCGAAGTACTACGCTTGGCCGGGGCGTGTTATCTCATATGGATCGCCTGGCAAGCTTTAAAAACGCCAGCAGTGACTCAGGGCACTCAACCTCAGTTGGCTTCCTTGTGGAAAATCTTCGCCCGAGGCACCCTCAACAGCCTCTTGAATCCTAAGGCGCTTTTGTTCTTTATGGTATTCCTGCCTCAATTCGTCAGCGTAACAACCGGCGATGTTAGCCTCCAATTAATGTTCCTTGGAGCGCTGCTTGCGCTGATCGCGCTAATCTTCCATACCGTACTTGGGATGTGTGCCGGGCAGCTAAGAGGGAAACTGGGCAGCGGCAGGATCTCCAAGCGTCTGGGGACTTATGGTTTTGCTGGGGTGATGGCAGCGTTAGCGGCACGCTTGTTGTTTCTTGACCGCCCACTTTGACGCAGTGCAGGACAGAGCGGGGGGACGCGCCCGGCAAATACACTCAAGCCCGCGCCCCCCGCGCTTACCATCCCAGGTTGCGGGTGCCACGATGAACCTCCCCAGTTCGACATTTCTGGATAAGCGTCCGCTCAACACACCTTGTGTAATGTAACCGTCCGGTGAAGGCGCCTACCTGTACTGAGCAGGATCTGCAATGAGGTGCAGTCGCCCCCGAACCTCACCGCGCAACGGTCTAGATAGGATCCTGAACATTGCTGGCAGGGTCAGCTATGGATGCGTAGGACGTCCCAAGGTAAGGTACGGTCGTCACGCTTGGGTTGATAAGGATTCGCCAAGCAGTGAGTAAGGATAACTTCACAAGGAATTGTCAGTGTACCCACCCGCGTTCCCCCATGACCCTATCACTCCTATTTTCCACAACGTTTACCTAGTTCATGGCAGCATCAGGATCGGCCCTGGAATGCGTATGAACCGAAACATGGTCATTGTCAAAAGTGGCGATGAATTGACCCTCATCAACCCGGTGCGCCTGAGCGATGCCGCACTTAGTCAGCTGGATGCGCTAGGTAATGTTCGCCATGTCCTGCGTCTAGGAGATTTCCATGGTCTAGACGATCGGTTTTACGTTGACCGATATCAGGCGGAGTTCTGGTGCCAATCTCGACCGGAGACTTACAAGGTGCCTATGGCAAACCATGTGATCAACGCCGCAGCGTCTCCGCCGATGCCTGATGCACAGTTTTTCGTGTATGAAGCGGCCAAATACCCTGAGGCGTGCCTTTTGCTGAAGAATCTAAAACTGCTCATCGCCACGGATAGCATTCAATATTGGGCCGACTGGAGTTACACGACTTTCCTTAGCAGATGCGTACTTCGAATGATGGGTTTTAAGCTGACGCTACTTATTGGCGGCCCTTGGCTGAAACGCGTCACGCCGGAGGGGGGCAGCCTTGCCGCCGACTTCGAGAGGCTTCTGAGGCTTGATTTCGAACATGTCGTAGGCGCTCACGGCCAACTCTTGCATGACGCAGCCAAACCTATGCTTGAAGCGGCAATTGCTAAGACATTGCCAGATTGAGCAGGCGATAGCTGGCTTCCGACAAGCGTGCGACCGAATCGCTCGACGTTAGTCAGGCCGGTATCCACCTATGCGGCAGCAGCTGCTCGATCTCACTCGCGCGCTGGGTTGGCAGCCGCATCGTCCGTCTGCCGAACCCACCTTCCTGATGCTTACGCTTGGGGCGATGGAGTCCATCTATTGAGATGCCCTCTCTCGTCGGGCAAACTCCGGTTGCCTCATTGGCCGATAACAGGAGTTTACGGATGCCATTTCCACTGACGGAACATAATGCCTTGTTGGCTCTAAAGGGCGTGGGGCCGGCCGTTATCGCTCGCCTTGAGCAGATGGGCATTGACTCGCTAGCTGTGCTCAGCAAAGCGAATGTTTGTGACATCCTGGCTCAGGCATCGGCAGCAGTGGGATCGACTTGCTGGAAGAATAGCCCCCAAGCTCGGGCCGCCATTAACGCGGCCATTGAGCTTGCGAAGGACTCTCAGTTGAGCACACCTGGTGCGTAAAGCTGATCGCTTATTTCAATTGGTAAATCTGATTCGTGTCCATCAGCCAATCTCTGCTGAACGACTGGCTAGCCGAGTCGGAGTTTCCGTTCGCTCAATCTATCGATACATCGACGACCTTTCCTTCAGTGGAATCCCAATCTATGGTACCGCTGGCGTGGGATATGCCTTGGATGCCGATTTTGAGATGCCGCCTTTAACGTTGAACAAGCTCGAACTGGATGCATTGATGCTCGGGATGGAAATGCTTTCAGCTTCCGCCGATAACGAACTAAGTGCTGCTGCGGGGATGTTGTTGAGCAAAATCTCAGCGTCCATAGTCCATCACAAGGTTGACCCCAGCACGGCAAAAATCAGGGCACTTGGAGCAACACCTTCCTCAACGCGTGCCCATTTGGCAACCCTTCGAAATGCCATCGAAAACACTCAGGCGCTGAAGATAATTTATACCAGCTTGGACGGTGTGGTTTCGCAACGTCTCATTTCTCCCCTTGGCCTTTTCTACTGGGGAGGAAAGTGGACGGTTGGAAGCTGGTGTAGTGCCAAGGCGGCTTACCGCGATTTTCGGGTCGATCGCATAGCCTCCATCGCTATTGCCCAACAACCATCACCCGACAATCCTGCCCTTGATCTCCAAGCGTATATGAAGCACCAGGCAAGCCAGTGGAAAGCGATCACCACTACTGACACTACGCTGTCAGTATGAGGCACTGATAATTGGGACTCCCTAACACACAGAAGGTCATCCCTATGCAGCGCTCATCTCATGTACTCGAATTAGCCATTTTCAAGGTCAAACAGGAATGCGTTGCGCAAGTGCCTGTGCTCCGCGCAGGTCTTCGTGAAACGTTAAAGACCTTCCCTGGTTTGATCGAGTACCGCGCCTACTGCCCTATGAGCGACGACCGAATCTTCGCGGACTTAGCAATGTGGGACAGTCTTGAGAACGCACAAAAAGTGGCAAAGGCGTTCAACGATGGAGATCCGAGATTCTCTGAGTATATGCACGCTATTGAAAACCTGACGTTCATGAGCCACCTCGTTCCAGAGATGAGTTGACCCCGACGGACTGTCAGAGCAGGCAAGCGACACCGATGCCTTTGCTGTCAGGCATCGTTGTCGTCACTTCCAGTGTAAGTGTTCTCAGATCACCTATTGCTAGGTTCCGGGCTGCGAACTGACGTTATATGGTAAAACCGTTTCGAAAAAACGTATCGTCCGCCCTCACACCTTGCGTGACTAAACGGGCGTCCACCTATGCGGCAGTAACTCCGTAATTTCACTCGCCCGCTGCGTCGGCAGGCGCGTGAGGACGTCCTTCAGGTAAGCATATGGATCATGCCCGTAATGCCACGCGGCTGCCGGATTTCAACGCAGATATTCGGTGATGCAGCTTGCGAATTTGCTCCGGCTAGCTTCATGGGTAACGGAATAAAAGCAGGTTGCAGCTCCGTGCTTTTTTGCGTTTGCAGCCGAATCCATTTGTGGACAAGGTTCGCATTGAGGCTATGGCTCAGCGCGACGCTGGCAATCGAGGCACCGGGCTGATCGTACTCTTGAATGACCTGGACTTTGAAGGATTTGGAGTAGGAACGGCGTTGTGGCTGCATGAAATACCCGCTTAAAAGGCTAGAACTGGTGCCCACTTAAATTTAAGTGCACACCATGTCTTGGCTTTGCAGGGTTGGGTAGATGACTTGGGCGGACGGATACAAACTAACTCTCTACCTGGCCAACGAAAGCAGCAAGAACACGTCGGCTTTGCATCAGGGCTTCGAGCCTCTCTTCCAACCTTTCCAGTTCGTCACGCAAAGCAGAGCGCACTGCGGCGCATGGATGAAAACGAGGTGTATCGTCAATCATGCAAGGCAGCACCATACGAATGGTTTCCAGCCTGAGCCCTGCGCGGTTTAGCTGGCATATGGCGTGCGCTGTTCTTAAATCCTGATCGCTGTAGGACCGATACCCGGTGGTTGATCGTTGCGGGCAGAGCAGCGCTTGTTCTTCGTAATAGCGCAGCATTCGCTCGCTGGCCCCGGTCAGCCGAGACACCTCGCTAATTCGCATCGCGTTTTCCTTGACCTTCACAGTGCTGTCAGGGTTCAGACTGATGTCTTGTTTCCTGAAAAGAGTTGGTATTCCCAAATGATCAGTTTCCTGAAAGCTGCTTCGCTGACTTGCATTGTCGCCGTGTTTTGCATCTATGGTCTGCCGGCTACTGCCTCCAGCAAGCCCCTCATGCCAATTGTCTACATCCTTCATGGCTACGCAGCCTCCGCAGACGATCACTGGTTTGCGTGGCTTCAGAACAGCCTGGCCGAACGAGGTATCGAGGCACATATACTGTCTTTACCTGACTCGAGCCATCCGTCATCGAAAGCTTGGGCAGACTATCTCGACCAGACGATTACCCGCCAGGATCGTGAGACATTTTTTGTCGCGCACAGCCTTGGCTGTATCGCGCTACTCAGGTACTTACAGCGTCAGCCGGCGGGAACCCGGATCGGTGGGATGCTATTGGTGTCGGGCTTTTCCGCAAAGCTTCCCTCCCTCCCGCAACTTGATGACTTTGTCAGTCCCCCTGTGGATTACAACGCAATCATACAAAAAGTCGACAATCGTCGCGTGATCGCAGCCCAGGATGATCCGATAGTTCCTTACGCGTTAAGTGCCTCACTCGCCATACAGCTGAAGTCGCCTTTAATGTCAGTGGAGCATGGCGGTCATTTTCTGGCGTCTGATGGATTCGTGCGAATGCCGCAAGTGCTGGTGGGGCTGCTGCCGATGATCGAGCACTAGAGTTTGCACAATAAAATCCGGCGTCCGGAGAGCCTTGAGGATTACGTCACTGAAACCGACCCAGTGCGCGTTGTTTGTCTATGAACTCTGAACTGCATCCAGTCGAGCTGTAAGCAAGAGCGAGAGGTCCAGCTCAACGTCGAACTAATGTGGCTGACCGGGTGGAACGATCTCGACGGCCTGAAGGCTGATGCCCTTGAGTCGTTGACGCAACAATTGCGCGCAGGAATAAAGCGCGGCTTTCGTCGCGCAGTAGCTGGTGATGACGGTCTTGGGTACGAACCCCGCAGTGGAGGTGACGTTCGGGATCGCGCCACGGGGTTGTTTCAACAGGAAGGTATGGGGATACCTCACAGGAATGCTTAAATTGCCGCCCGCAATTCCCGTGGCGACAGACCATAGTGCGAGCGAAAGCGCACTGCAAAACGTGAGGCCGAGGCGTAACCGCAGGCAGCGGCGATTTCACCGATGGGGCGAGACGTGGTTTGCAACCATTGCAACGCCATGGCTAGTCGGACGTTTTCCAGAATGTTCCTGAAGCTGTCACCTTCATTGGCCAGTTGGCGACGCAAAGTCGATTCACCAAGGTTTAGCTGTTGTGCGACGCTTGCAACAGTCCATTCCCTGGCAGGGTTGCCCATTACAAGCTGCTGCACACGTTCGCAAAGTGGATCGTTGCGATTCATCAGCAGCGGCCCGGCCAGGCCGGAAAGGCCCAAGCTCAGAAGGACAGCCTCCCCATAGAGTGTGCGTAATGCGTCTGGGGCATTCGCACTGATGGAGGCCAATAACTGATCCCATGCCTGTGTTGTATGTCTATCCAGAAGGACACATAGGTCCGTCTTCAAGGCTCGACTACGATGACTCATGATCTGCTGGCCATATCGAGCGCTGAAGTTACGCAGTGTCGAGCTGGGAAAGGTCACTGCATCGGCGATGTAGTGTCCGTAAAGGCTGGGCAGGTTGGAAATTCCCAGTTCGCACCCTGCCGGCATCAGCAATAGATGTTGTGGTCCTGCACGCATCTCCCGCTCGTCCCACTGCAACAGCTTTTCTCCCTGCCGCACTCGACACAAGGTGGTAACGAATATCGGCACCCTTTGTAAGGTATGGGGCTGCCGAGCCCGGATTACGCAACCCTCGATGAAGTTTTCTCGGTGCTGGATGCTGGCAGGAGGGTGCATCGTTCCTAACGTCCGTAAGTGGAAGTGATTGTGGCTTTGGCCAGGGTATTGGCATTAAGCATGTAGCCAACCAAGGCGCCGCTGGCCTGCTCGTCGAGTGGTAGCTTATCTACTTTCAATGCCCATACGGTGAATTGATAGCGATGGGGCTTATCCCCGACTGGTGGGCAAGCTCCACCAAATCCCGACTGACCATAATCGGTCCGCCCTTGTACTGCACCAATAGGCAGGTTCGACCCCACTCCTCTTGGCAAGCTGCTGGTTGAAGCAGGTATGTTGACCACAGTCCAATGCCACCAGCCGCTGCCGGTCGGCGCATCAGGATCGTAGACCGTGATCGCGTAGCTTTTAGTCCCGGCAGGGGCGTTACTCCAGGAAAGCTCAGGAGAGGTATTCCCCCCCTCGCAACCGAAGCCTTGGAATACTTCAAGATTGGTCAGCGGTCGGTTTTCAGCAATATCCCGGCTGGTCAGCGAGAAATCGGCAGCGTATCCACTGAGTGCTACTGCCATAGATAGGGCCGGCAGGATTAATCTGATTTTCATTGCGATCTCATCTGCATCTTAGAGTGAAACCCGAGTCTAGGTAGATCAAAGGGTGGTTACTGTGCCGAAATGCTCGATAGCTGTGCCGAAACGCTCGATTAGTTTGTACTGGGAAACATCATTCGCCGGTTGCAGCGTGAAGCCAAACTCAGCCGCCCTTTGCTCTTAACCGTCAGTACCCGCAATTCAATGCATCCAGAACGAATTGCTCGCCTTTGGTGATGTTCACTTTTCCTTCAGCGAAGCGGGCAATGCGAATCTTTGGGCCTTGCAGGTCGGCTAATACGGCAACGAATCAACCATGTTTGGCAGCTATCTTTCTGACGAACTCGGCTCTGGCGAAATGATCCTCGGCTGAACCATGGGAAAAGTTGAGGCGCACAACGTCGACGCCCGCTTCTACAAGGCCTTCGATCGCTTCAGGGGTATTGGTTGCAGGGCCGAGAGTGTCTGCGTTGCATGGCAATGACATCTCTAAAGAAGGGAAAGCCCGGGCGGGCAAGAGCTCCTTCCAGATCGCACCATCTATGCCTATGTAATTTCTACATGTGGTTTTATGCGGTTAATAATGCTTTATCAGTCACATTTGTTTGGTTTTTGTGACCGAATGTAGGCCAGTTAAGGCCTAAAGGCTGTGAGTTTTATTTTTGAAACGGCCGTTAGCAGCCCCAACTCGATAGCCTGGAAGCCACGTAAATAGGGTGTTTTTCCACAAAAGTGTGCAAAGGTAACCACCGGGCGCTCCATTGTGTAGCCTCGTATCACTTTCCACTGATATTGACTAATTCCACAAAATATTACTTGGATCGGTATTTTGACGGAATGCTGCGGAATGCTGCGGATGGCGTGGATTTGGTCAGCCGATCACTGCGGTTCTCGAATCTCCCCTTTTTAGCCTAATGCATCAATAAACATTGGTTGATTACTCAGCCTTGATACTCATTTTTTTCGCTCATCGTTTTGATGATCCGGAAATTTACGAGTGATAGGAGGAGTGCAATCGGTCATTCCAACCGGAAATCGGTCAGTGGCATATGCAATGCACCCTTATCCGGTCATTAAAGATGCTGTTACTTCACCAGATAGGCTTGATCATGACGAAACCATTCCCGAATCAGACCGATGCCTACGACGTTGTAGTCATTGGCGGCGGTGTTGTGGGATGCGCGATGGTACGGCGATTCACTCTGGAAGGGGCTCGCGTGCTCCTTTTGGAAAAAAGCCCCGATATCCTTTCAGGCGCGAGTAAAGGGAACAGCGCCATTTTGCATACGGGCTTCGATGCGCCGCGAGGCAGTCTTGAGCTCCAGTGCATGAAGGATGGCTACCGCGAGTACCTGGACATTCACGAAAACATGTCGCTACCCGTGCTTAAGACAGGTGCGATGGTCGTTGCCTGGAATGAGGATGATCTTCAAAAGCTGGAAGGTATTGTCCAGCAAGCGCATGACAACGGCGTCGCGGACGTCAAATTGATAGATCGTAGTCGCGTACGTGCCCTGGAACCGAACTTGGCACTCAATGCTCTGGGGGCGGCAGAAGTCCCTGGCGAGTATTTGATTGATCCGTGGTCGGCTCCGTTGGGGTATCTGCTCCAGGCACTGATGCATGGCGCTCAAGTGAAATTCAACACCGAAGTTAACAGCGGGAAGTTAGATGGTGAGACCTGGTCGCTTGATACCACAAACGGTGTGGTTCGAGGCAAGACGATCATCAATTGCGCCGGCTTGTTCGGTGACTTACTAGAGCAAAAGCTGCTCGGCGAATCGAGCTTCTCCATCCATCCTCGTAAAGGCCAATTTGTTGTGTTCGATAAGGCAGCCTCGCGCTACCTGACAAATATCGTGCTGCCTGTGCCCAACGAGCGCACTAAAGGCATCGTCCTGACCAAGACGGTCTACGGCAATCTCCTCGTGGGGCCTACGGCTGAGGAGCAGGAAGATCGCATTCATGCCGGCCTCAATAGTGAAATTCTGAGCCAGTTGGTGGACGCCGCCGTTGAGCGTATCCCCGCGCTTGAGGGAATGCCGGTGACTGCAACCTATGCAGCACTGCGACCTGCAAGTGATAAGAAAGAATATCGAGTACGCAGGGTTGAGGGTAAGAACTGGATCACCGTCGGTGGCATTCGCTCCACCGGCCTGACGGCTGCGCTTGGTATCGCAAAGCACGTTTTCAGCATTTACGAAGGTCGTCATCTGCCGATCGCAGCGACCAGCCTTCAATGGCCTTCACTACCCAATTTGGCTGAACACCTGCCTCGGGATTATCAGCGGCCAGGCTATGGGGAAATTATTTGCCACTGTGAAATGGTTACGCTCAGAGAAATTGAGAATGCATTGTCCAGTGCGCTCCCGCCAGGTGACTTGGGCGGGTTGAAGCGACGGACACGTGCCTGCATGGGGCGTTGCCAAGGTTTTTATTGTGGGGCGCGGGTGGCCCAGTTAAGCGCCGGCCATCTCGCCATTCCCCTTGCTACAGGTGTTTGTCATGAGTCCCATTGAAATCGAAAACGTTGATGTCGCCATTATCGGTGGCGGGCCTTCTGGTCTTTCGGCTGCGATAGAGCTGCGTAAGCTTGGCGTAGATAAAGTCGTAGTGATTGAGCGTGAACCAGAAGCTGGCGGCATACCTCGCCACTGTGGGCATCCTCCTTTTGGATTCTGGGAATACGGGAGGATCTACAGTGGCCCCGACTATGCCAAGCGTAACGTCGAGGAAGCGCTAAAGGCCGGTGTAGACATCCGGATGAAGCACTCAGTTACACGGCTTGGGGAAAGTGGCCATTTAGAGATTGTGAGCCCTGAGAGGGCACTCATCATCCAGGCAAAGAGGGTGCTTATAGCGACAGGTGCAAGGGAGACACCGCGCTCGGCTCGTCTTGTGGGTGGGGATCGCCCGCTCGGTGTTATCAATACCGGGGCCTTTCAGTCCTATCTCTACTTGGAACACCTCAAACCCTTCGATCGACCTTTGATCGTGGGTACCGAGCTCGTCAGTCTCTCTTCGATCATGAGCTGCCGTCGTGCGGGGATCAAACCTGTGGCGATGATCGAGACAAACAACCGCGCTACTGCACGTTGGCCTTTGTCGCTTTTCCCAAGGATTTGCGGCGTTCCCATGCATTTCGGCGCGCAGCTACACGAAATACACGGCACCGGTCGAGTTGAAGGAGCGAGTGTTCGTCTGGTCGATGGAAGCATCAAGGAATTCGATTGTGACGGTGTGTTGCTGACAGGGCGGTTCATCCCCGAATCCAGTCTTGTGCGATTGAGTGACTTAACGCTCGACCTGAAAAGCGGTGGGCCGGAAATTGATCAGTACGGGCGCTGTTCCGACCCAGTTTACTTCGCCGCAGGAAATCTATTGCGTCCCGTTGAAACCGCAGGTTGGTCGTTCCGCGAGGGTCGCAAAATAGCCACCATGATCGCCCGTGATCTACGTGGGCAACTTCCTGCTGCAGACCGGACGGTAGAGATTATCTGCAAGGGTGAATTGAAGCTCTGCGTACCACAACGACTCAGTCTCTCCTCTGTAGAGGGAATGAAGCATCTTCAAATGCGGGTTAGCAGGGCAGCGAGAGGGCGTTTGGTCGTTCGAGCAGATGGTAAAGAACTTTGGTCACGCCCAAGTTCCTCCCTCCCAGAGCGGCGAATTCTGATACCGATCGCAAGTTTGAACGTGCCAAAGGGCGCACAGCAACTCGAAGTCGACTTTGTCGGCCAATAACAAGAAACCTGCCGAGGAGACTTAAAAATGCGCATTGCCGCTATCGATCAAGGCACCACCAGCACTCGTGTACTGGTAGTAACCCAGGATGGTTCTGCCGACATTCAGCACTCACTTCGTCATCAGCAGCATCATCCCCATCCAGGTTGGGTGGAGCATGATCCGCTTGAGCTGCTAAACAACCTCCAGCGCTGCCTGGAATCCACTGGTCGTGTGGACGCTATCGGCATCGCCAACCAAGGTGAGAGCTGCCTGGCGTGGGATGCCAAAACGGGAGAGCCGTTATCTCCGGTCATTGTTTGGCAGGACAACCGAACCTCCGCAGAGATTGCCAAGCTACGCAGTAATGGGGGCGAGACATTGACCCTTGAGCGAGCCGGACTTCCGCTTGATCCCTATTTTTCTGCGAGCAAACTCGCCTGGATAGTGCAAAACCTGCCCGCCGCGCAGAGTGCTCTGAGAGCCGGGAGACTGCGTCTGGGTACCACCGATGCGTATTTCCTGGATCGCCTCGCGGGTGTCTTTGCCACGGATGTAACGACGGCCTCGCGAACTTCCCTTATGAATCTTTCGACTGGGCAGTGGGACAGTGAGCTTTGTGAGTTATTTGGCGTACCGATCGAGACGCTGCCGGAGATTCGAGACACCGTCGGGCACTTTGGTGAGATTGGCGTAACGCCAGTAACGGCGTCCATTGTCGATCAGCAGGCTTCCCTCTATGGTCACGGTTGCCGTGCAGAAGGTGATGCGAAGATTACGTTTGGTACAGGTGCATTTGCTCTGACCTTGACCGGGGAGCAAATTATACGGGCTCCGGAAAAGGGGCTTTTGGCGACCATTGCCTGGCAAATCGCTGGCAAGCCAACCTATGCCATGGATGGCGGGGTCTACGATGCGAGCGCTGCTGTTGAATGGGCTGGGCGGCTCGGATTGTTCTCTGATTTTTCGGAACTGGCAGGTTTTGACGAGCCGCCGGCTATCTCCCGTCAGCTCGCATTTGTGCCAGCGTTGTCCGGACTGGGTTGCCCTCACTGGGATCGAAGCGCCACCGCTCTTTGGATTGGGATGAATGGCGGCACCACTCGCCAGGATCTGTGTCAGGCATTGTTGGAAGGCGTTGCGCTTCGCAGCGTTGAAGTCATCACCGCCATGGATGGTTTCCTGAGTGTGACTGATCGTTTATCCATCGATGGCGGACTGGCGCGCAGCCCCTATTTTGCTCAGTTTCTCGCAGATGCTCTTCAACGGTGCATTGTCACCCAACGATTTGATGAATTGACCTCTTTTGGTTGTGCCGCGCTCGCCGCCAAAGGAATAGGTATCGAATTAAAACCCCCACGTAATACCAGTACAAAGTTCAGACCGAAAGTTAGTTCCGAAGAAGCGATGCAATGGAGAACCACTTTCTCCGATACGGTGAAGCGTTGCAGAGACTGGCGTTAACTGAGTTAAAAGTTTGACGGCTGACTACGGAGCGGGGGAGCGATTGTCTTTTCGCAAAGCATCAGCTGGAAGTCGGCCATCTGTCTGACCGTTTCGGGAATGCCAAAGGCGCAATCCAACAACGAAAAAGCAGTCTGGCATTAGAAGTGCGTTAAATATATCAACTCCATCCCTTTGCCTCTTAACAGAGGTTTAGAACAGGGTTTGTTCATAGTGCATGCTCCAGGAGACATACAATGTCTAATAATAAAGTCGGCGCCCAGTCAGATGGCTTAAGCGCGAAAGTGGGCGAAGATGGATATCAAGCCCAATTTGAAAGGACTCTGGGTAAGTTTGAGTCGTTTGCGGTTGCTTTTTCGTTCATCTCGATTACAACAGGTCTGTTTGCCACCTATGGGAGTATGTTGATCTCGAGTGGGCCAGTGGGTATTTGGACTTGGCCGATTGTTACTTTTGGAACACTTCTGGTAGCACTTGTGTTCGGCCTGCTTGCCAGCAAAATTCCATTGTCAGGATTTAGTTATCAATGGGCGAGTCGGTTGGTCAATCCTGTTCTTGGTTGGTGGTTTGGATGGGCAAGCTTTGCCTTTCTCGCTATCGTCGCTGTGGCGGTGGACTACAGCCTTGCACAGGTGGCGCTGTTTCCACTCTTGGGATGGGAGTACACAGCGGCCACTGGAGCTTCAACTACGGTAGCGGTGCTTGTGATACAGATGCTTTTGATCATCTGGTCTACACCCATCCTCACAAAAATCAACAACATGGCGGTCGGTGCAGAGGTTGTTGCGGTCTTTGGACTGATTGTCGCGATCGGTGCTGCGGTATTGTTCTCCGGGAAAGGCAATGTGTCCAATCTCGTTTCGACCGGGATCATCCACAGTGATAACTACTATGGTTGGCTGGGCCCGTTCATGTTGTCTGGCTTGCTTGGCGCGTTCACGTTGGTGGGTTGGGAGTCGGCAGCGAACCTCGCTGAGGAAACACATAACCCCAAGCAAGTAGTGCCTCGCGCCATGGTGAATGCCATCTTGGTGAGTGGAGTGCTGGGCCTCCTGTTCCTGATCGTCATCAGCCTTGGGCTGGGTGACAATGTCGATGAGCTAACCAAGAGTTCCGCTCCGGTTGCGGATGTGATTCGGATGTTGCTAGGGGAGGTCTTCAGTAAAATCGTGCTGGTCGTAGTATGTATCGCGATTTTCGCCTGTGGCTTGGTGATTATGACCAGCAACAGCCGCCTAATTCACGCAATGGCACGCGACGGGCGTCTTCCTTTCTCTGAGAAACTTAGTGTCGTTCCTCGTCCTACTGGGGGGCCATTATGGGCAACGGTCGTAGCCGGAGTTGTTTCAATCGGCATCGTGCTTAGCTTTTACACCAGTCCTGACGCCCTGACCCAATTGCTAGGTGCAGCGACATTGTTTCCTGCACTGCTCTATAGCGGCACCGTTCTGCTCTATATCTTCACTCGGCATAAGCACATCCACCACCCTGATGATTTCAGCTTGGGTAAGTGGGAGTGGCCGGTAGTAGTTGGTGCATGTGTTTGGCTGTTCGTAGAAATGTGCGTGTTCATTATCCCAGCTGACTTTCGGGTTGCTCAGATGTATGTTCTCGCATCGATGGGCGCGGGCCTTGTCGTATTTCTCTCTGTGTGGATTACTCGTCGAAAGCAACTTGAACGGATGCCTGCCCTGGGCTCCTACCTTTAATACCAGAAGTCAGGTATTGCCTGCGGCCCTCCGGGTCGCAGGTTTTTTTGCGTCTAGGAGCGTGCGGAGCATTCTCGTGCCGAAGACAATAATTGCCCGATTTACATGTGTTCTCGTATTTATTTTGCTGTTTATTGCGTCGTTTATTTACGGCGTGATCGTTCTACGTGGCGAACCCAAGCTGATTGAGGCCCAGACACAGGCGGCTGAGCAGTCAGCAATGGCTATGCTCGCCACGGCCGTTACGGAGATGGCTTCCAGTGCGCAGGAAATGGCGAGGAATACTGGAGACTGCTCAGAAACAATAGCGTTGTCGCTGGCCAGTGCTCGGGCCAGTCAAGGTTATGTTGAGGAGAACGGCCAAACTACTGCGTTTCTGACGGGAGATATTTCAGCAGTGGCCGAGGCCGTCACTCAATTGGACGCTGACAATGAGAGCGTGAGTGAGGTTCTGGATGTCATCAAGTCTATTTCCTCACAGACCAACCTTCTTGCACTCAATGCCGCGATCGAAGCTGCGCGTGCTGGCGAGCAAGGCAAAGGTTTCGCTGTAGTAGCGGATGAAGTCCGAACTCTGGCGGGACGTACCCAGGCTTCTGCAGACCAGATTCAACAAATGATTGGGGATCTGAGATTGGCTTCTGAGACAGCGGTCAGCACGATGGTTGCGAGCGAAACCCGCACTCGTGTGGTGGCGCAGCAAGCGGATGCACTCCAAGAGTCATTGGAGGGCACAGTCGCTGGCTTCGACGATATTGTGCAAAGAGCGCGATAGATTGCAGTGTCCGCCGAAGAGCAAAGCTACGTCACACAGGAGATCAACGAGCTGGCAGTTCGGATCCACGCAGCCAGTGAGGAGGGGGCCCGCGATGCGGCGTCATTAAGCACCTTGAGCCAGGGAATGCAGGACTTGTCTCGCAGGCTGGGATCGCTCAGCAATCGTGCCGGATGATTCTCAGAGGGGAGCATAGACGGCTCAACCCTCTATTGCTCATTACCAATCTGATTTGTTCAGCGCAGGAGCCTCAAGCACCTCAACTTGGGCTTGCGCTAATGCTTTGGCAAGCTCACCCATAGGTTTGCGATCGATGATCAGTCGATCGATACGTTCTAGTGGAAACACCTGAAACAAAGCGCGCTTGCCCATCTTGGAGGAGTCTGCAATCACGGTTAAGTAGCGCGTGCGCGCAATCATCGCTCGGGTGATTTCAGCTTCCTCTATCGAAAAGTCGAAAGCGCCATCTGAGCTCAGCGCACCAATCGTCACCACGGCATGTTCCGCGTTAAATCTCGCGATCTGCTCCATGGCCAATGCACCGATATTTTGCTCCGATTCGGGCCGGTATTCCCCACCGATCATGAACACCCGATTACCGCTTGCGCCGATGCTGGCAGCGATGAGCAATGAGTTCGTAATCACGGTGATGCGGTTGAGTTTGGCCAACTCCCTGGCGAAAAATAAGGTCGTAGTGCCTGTATCGATGAGGACGCTATCGCCTGGCGCATAGAGTCCAGCTGCGAACTTGGCGACCGCTCGTTTTTCTTGAGAGAACTCGTTCATTCGCGTTTGAAAGGCGTTTTCGTGCTCTCCGCTGGGCGGAAGCGATGCCCCTCCATGGAATTTAGTGACTTGGCCATCCTCGGACAGGGCGGTCAAATCCCTTCGAATCGTCTCCTGCGACGTGCTGAGGGTTCGCGCCAATTCGTCGACCGAGATCCGCTCCCGTTGGCGAAGGAGTTCGAGGATATGTTGCCGTCTTTCGTTGGGGCGCATGTTCAATCCTCTCAATGCTACGCGAATGCTCTTTAGCCGCGCATTGCTGTTACCGAGGCACACAAATGATGCCGGGGTAACGACGTCAGTAAAGATCTACTCGCAACGAGAGACTTCTGAGTTTGGCATTCACTTTCTCCTTCACTCATGGCCGACCCGTTGCTTTCAAAGAGGTAGCTAAAGAGTACGCAATAAAATTGACCGATTCTAGTGGGTTTAACAAACATAACCACATAAAAACAACAAATGGCATGCGAAGTGGTTAGTAATACTGCGAAAAACAGATAGATGGACGCTGATCTTCAGCACTGCGGCGATATCTCTTAGCAGAATCGGGCATTCGAACATTGATGCGCACCTGAGACTCCCTACGGACTCTCAGGAACGATCCAGTAATGAATTTATGAGCCTTCGTGCTCTTCCGGCGGTGCTCCCAACTCTGGCTGCACCCATACAAGCAATTGATTCAGTACACGTGTAGGGAAAGGCAATGGCGGAATTCGGAAACTACGTAATTTATCTGATCATGATAGGCGCCGTTGTTGGTGCATTCGCCTCGGTGATCAAGCCAGAGAGTGGCCTTGGTAAAGAGTTCGTGAATGGCATTCACTCGATAGGGCCAGTGTTTCTTGCGCAGGCAGGGATCATGGTCGCGATCCCATACCTCTCGAAATTCATCGAAGTAGCTCTAGGGCCATATTTCGGAGCGATGGGATCCGACGTCTCGATCTCGGCACTGTCCATCATTGCAGTGGACATGGGCGGGTATCAGCTGGCTGATGCGCTTGCGGCAAACCGTGACATGTGGATTACAGCGATGATCGTTGGCTATACATCCGGCGCCACTATCGTTTACCTCATTCCCGTCGGCCTGATGATGCTTGAACGTAAAGACCACAAGTATTTGGCTTTAGGTGCAATGGCTGGGCTGATCAGCATCCCGTTCGCAGTGCTTGCATCGCTGACGATGATCACGACATTCAATCTGCCGGTACGTGAGATGGTGTCTACGACTTCACCCGCGCTTCACTACCTGACACTCGACTTTGTCGGGTGCGTCAAATTGCTCGCTCCTCTATTTGTCTTCTGCTTCTTGCTGGCCGCTGGCTTGCGCTACAGAGCATCGTTCATGGTGGCCGGCTTTCTGGTATTCGGTAAGGTGATGGATGCCTTCATCAAGATCGTGTTAGCCCTGGCAATCGTCGAGCACTTCACCGGTTTCTTCATGAAGAACTTTGGTGTTTGGGGCTTCGACCCAATGTTCGCTGACCAGAAGGAGTTGTTCCGTGCAATCGAAATTGCTGGCTACATCGGCATCATGCTCGCGGGCACATTCCCGATCTGCTACCTGTTCCAGCGTTACGGAAAAAAACCAATGGAAGTCCTGGGTAAGCATCTCGGGCTTTCGGCAGATGGTGCAGCGGCGTTCGTTATGGTCTTCGCCAACATCATTGCTGTGTACCACCTCTTCAAGAAGATGAATGCCCGGGACAAAGTCCTGTGTGTTGCCTTGGGCGTCTGCGCCCAAGCAACCATTGGCGATCATTTGGCCTTCACCGCGAACTTCCAGCCGACCCTGATCATGCCAATCGTGCTCGCCAAGCTCTTTGGTGGCCTGCTCGCTGTTGCGATCGCAATCAAGATATCCGTACCTGCTGCCCAGCGTTTTGAGGCTGAGGAAAAGGAGCGAACTCAATTCGCAGATCACTTTGGTATCCCAGCAGTCCAGGCTACTTGAAATCGCACATCCATAGTCAGGAAGGGCAGTAGGCCCTTCCATTTTAACGAGGTAACAATGAGAAAGATCTTTCTAGCCTGCCCGTACAGCCACGCAGACGCGTCGGTTACCCACGATCGCTTCATTCAATGCAACAAAGTGGCGGCAACCATCATTGAGTCGGGCAGTGTAGTGTTTAGCCAAGTTTCAATGTCCCACCCCATCAACCTGGCATTTGAAGGCAAAGACAGCGCCGCCATCGGCAAACTGTGGGCTCCAGTGGACGCTGTGTTCATGGACATGATGGAAGAGCTGATCATTCTGGATCTACCAGGTTGGGATCTCAGCTCGGGTATTAAGCGCGAAATAGAGTTCTTCAAGAACCGGGGCCAAAAGGTAAGTCTTTGGTCTGAAGTAGTAAGCGAGTTCAACTGAACCATCTGAAAGGGGGGCCACGGGCCTCCTTTTTTATGCATCACTACCACGGATGAGGCTCAATAGATGAATTATGAACGTATTGTCGCGCCGTTAATTGCGACTGCTTTTCTTTTTAACCACACCTTTGCCCAAGCAGCCTCTCAGGCGCCTGCTGCCGCAGAAAATGGGATGGTTGTAACCGCTCAACACCTTGCTACACATGTCGGGGTCGATGTGCTGAGGTCAGGTGGTAACGCGGTTGATGCTGCAGTGGCTGTTGGTTACGCCCTTGCTGTGGTTTACCCGGCGGCAGGCAATCTTGGTGGAGGCGGTTTCATGACCGTGCAGTTGGCCGACGGTCGCAAGACTTTCCTCGATTTTCGCGAAAAAGCCCCCCTGGCCGCCACGGCCAACATGTACCTGGACAAGAACGGCAATGTCGTCCCCAACCTGAGTTCGAAAGGGCACCTGGCGGTCGGCGTACCGGGCACCGTCTCGGGTATGGAACTGGCGCTGGAAAAGTATGGCACGAAAAAACGCGCGCAGGTCATGGCCCCGGCCATCAAGCTGGCTGACGAAGGTTTTGTGCTGGAGCAGGGCGATATCGACCTGCTGCATACCGCCACCGATGAGTTCAAGAACGACATTCACGATTCGGGCTCGATCTTCCTGAACAAGGGCGAGCCGATGCAGGTCGGTCAGAAGCTGGTACAGAAAGACCTGGCCAAGACCCTCAAGGAAATCTCCGCCAAGGGCACCGACGGCTTCTACAAGGGCTGGGTCGGCACGGCCATCGTCGATTCGAGCAAGGCCGGCAAGGGCATCATCACCCAGGCCGACCTCGACAAATACAAGACCCGCGAACTGGCGCCCGTCGAGTGCGACTACCGTGGTTACCACGTCGTCTCGGCACCACCGCCGAGCTCGGGTGGCGTCGTGATCTGCGAGATCATGAACATCCTCGAAGGTTATCCGATGGCGGATCTGGGTTATCACTCGGCACAGGGCCTGCACTATCAGATCGAAGCCATGCGCCACGCCTATGTGGATCGCAACAGCTACCTAGGGGACCCCGACTTCGTCAAGAACCCGGTGGCGCACCTGCTGGACAAGGGCTACGCCGAGAAACTGCGGGCGGCCATCGAACCGCAGAAGGCCGGGATCTCCCAGAACATCAAGCCCGGCGTAGCACCCCATGAAGGCAACAACACCACCCATTACTCGATCGTCGACAAATGGGGCAATGCGGTGTCGGTGACCTACACCCTCAACGACTGGTT
This sequence comes from Pseudomonas sp. GW821-FHT07G10, assembly GCF_059418545.1. NCBI lineage: Bacteria > Pseudomonadati > Pseudomonadota > Gammaproteobacteria > Pseudomonadales > Pseudomonadaceae > Pseudomonas > Pseudomonas sp. GW821-FHT07G10. Next base: position 54,424 of record NZ_JBWKQB010000003.1, read on the forward strand.
CGGTGCCGGTGTCATGGCGAGCAAGACCGGGGTCATCCTCAACGATGAGATGGATGATTTCACCTCCAAGATCGGCGTGCCTAACATGTACGGCCTGATCCAGGGCGAGGCGAATGCGATTGCCCCGGGCAAGGCACCGTTGTCGTCGATGAGCCCGACCATCGTCACCAAGGATGGCAAAGCGGTCATGGTGGTGGGTACGCCCGGCGGCAGTCGGATTATCACCGCGACCTTGCTGACCATGCTCAACGTCATCGACTACGGGATGAACATCCAGGAAGCGGTGGATGCACCGCGTTTCCACCAGCAGTGGATGCCGGAGACCACCAACCTGGAGAATTTCGCGGTCAGTCCGGATACCCGCAAGATCCTCGAGAGCTGGGGCCACAAGTTTGCCGGCCCCCAGGACGCCAACCACCTGGCGGCGATCCTGGTCGGCGCACCGTCGCTCGGTGGCAAGCCGGTAGGCAACAACCGCTTCTACGGCGCGAACGACCCGCGACGTAACACTGGTTTATCGCTTGGCTATTAAAGGTTACAAGGGCTAGAGGTTGGAAAAGGTTTTGGCGGTGAACTAGACATTCCCGCCAAATTTCGTACGGGTATTTTCATAAGTTCGGATATACGTGATATCGGTGACCCAGACTTTGTTGGGTTCACTGACATCGAATTGGCGCTTCAGTAAGTTCGGTGAGGCAACCGCTGGTTTACCGTCGTATTTTCCTGGTCGCCGTCGATGCCCAGTCTGGGAGCGCAGACCTTCAAGGCGCATCAACCTAGCCACTTGATGCCTGCCACATTCCTCACCAACCTCACGCAGGTCGTCGTGGATCTTGCGGTAACCATAAACACCATCGCTCTCCAGCCAGGAATGCTTGATCAAACCGAGCAGTCGCTGATCGTCTTTGGCTCGCGCAGATTTTGGATCGAATAGCCACGCGTAGTAGCCGCTGGGAAGAACCTTCAAAGTCAGGCAACGCCGCCGAATGGAGTAGTCACCCGCTAGCTTTAATAAAGGCGTACTTCAGCCGCACTCCTTGGAAAAGTACGCAGCGGCCTTTTTTAAGATGTCCCGCTCCTCCGTCACCCGCTTGAGTTCGGCCCGTAGACGACGCAGCTCAGCATTCTGATCTTCCCCCTGAACTACCAACCACCATATCGAATCGAAGATTGGCTTCGACCAAGGCCCGCAACATGCCCACCTGGACAGCACCCAAGCTGCCACCGCCAGCGAATACGATTGCGGTTTTGCTCGCCATGCTCGAAGTCTCTGTGCGGCAATGCGTCGAATCAGTGTAGCTGACGGGTCAGCATTCCTTTCGGGTGTTCGCTACATGATCGAGACGCCGCGAGCCTGCAAGGCCCGGCTCGAGGGTAGCGCTTTAGCTTCATTACGGATCGGCGCTACAAACGTAATTGACCTTCATGGTGCGCCCCTTCAGCTTGCGTCAAATCAATCGGAGTCTGTATTTCAACCCAGTTCGTGCAACTGAAACACTGACGAAACATTCCGGCCATATGATTCGCGTCACCGAAAGCTAGGAGGGTTGGAGATGAATCGGCCATCAAGAAGTATGCGCAAACTGCTCGACGCCGTTGCCACTAACAATGAGGCAGCGGCGCTTGATGTGATGCGTGCTGCCGAGCAGCTCCAAGATGAGGTGTTGCGGCAACGATTGCTTAATCTCATTCATCGGCTCAACCAAGACGCCAATGACTTGCGAATGGCGCGGGAGGATATCCAGGGCGGAGCCATCAAACTCGCGTGACCCGCATCCTCCACTTCTAAGCTCGTCCACCTAAGCCACGCATTGAGTGGCGCGATGAGCAGCTTTATCTAAATCCAGGTAGTGCGGGGCGACGACACTTCCAGCTGCCTGTAACGCAGCGCTGCTTGAAACATCTGCAACCTCCATTAAGCCTCGATTGATTCACCTATTCGAGTGACTCGTATCATCAATGGTGAAAAGGACGACCAGATCACTCAGGTGTCATCAGCACCGCGAGCGTCATGTTGAAGAACTCTTCGTTTCGGTCGATAGCGGCCAGAGCCCCGCGCACATTGTCGGCGACGTCACCTGATCCGCGTTGCTCGACCCGATTCGTAAGCTCCATGATGGCAGCCTCAAGGGCGAGTTGGTTTTGATTGATTTTAAATAGCAGGGAAGGGAGCAGGTCTGCATTCGACATTGTGATTCCTCCGCGGAAGAGGTCAGCGTAGCAGGAGGAAAAATGAGGTGGGACGCTTTCAGAAGGGCGGAGCACAATCTTGAGTCCGCGTGACCCAACCAGGCTGGAAATTGATCGCGGCTTTCCCGATGATGTAGTGCTCACGGGACACTCGGCATAGGTCAACATCGAAGTGGGGCATGCTCAACCTCTCCAGGTACTCTCGCAACATTGCACTGAGTGTTCAGGGCGTCTTTTATAGGTAATTCACATCACTCAATGCTCATGGGCATGTGAATGGATGGTCAGGGCACCAGGTACCTTGGTGCGTTCGAGCCCCCCACGTTCCAGCCACCGGAGGGTCTGCTCATAGGCGCGCTGCAGCAAAGACTCGGTCTGGTCAAAGTTGAACACCGAGACATCCACAGGGCACAAGGGCGGGACGATGTGCAGGCTGGTGAGAGTGCGGAAGTGTTCGATGTCGCTCACCAGTTGGCGCATGCTCATCAGATTGACGGTGTGCAGGGCTAAGGCGACCAGGCCTCGGGGTGGTTGCGTTAGGGCGCAACTCACCCCGGTGGGAATTACCACGACGTTTGTGGCTCCCAGGGCTACGGCAGTCGAAATAGGTGTATTGCTTGCCACGCCACCGTCAACCAGAAAATGATCGGCGATTTGTACGCAGGGGAACACCAACGGGATGGCAGCACTGGCCAGTAACGCCTGCTCGAGTTCGCCACTGGACAGAACCGTCTCGACGCCACTGAGCAGGTCGGTGGTGACGATGTGCAGGGGCAGCACCGCCTCCTCAATGCGATGAATGGGCAGTGCCTGACCCAGCAATCGGTACAAGGCTGCCGGCTGCAACAGAAAGCCACGCCGTTTGATCAGTCCTCTACAGGTATCGAGCCAGGAGAGGGGAAAGATGTCCGTTTTACTCAGGCCGCGCCAGAAACCGGCGAGCGCCTCGACACCCTCGGCGTCGGGCCTTGCGGCAAAGTAGGCACCGTTGATGGCGCCCACCGAAGCGCCCACCACCATATCGAATCGAACATTGGCCTCGACCAAGGCCCGCAACATACCCACTTGGACAGCACCCAAGCTGCCGCCGCCAGCGAATACGATTGCGGTATTGGTAGCCATGGTCAAAGTCTCTGTGCAGAAATGTATCGAATTAGTGTAGCTGGTGGGTCGGGGTTACTTCCGGGTGCTCGCCACATGATCGAGACACCTTAGCAGCTCCGTCAAGATGCGCGAATCTCACAAAGTTTCAGTACCTATTGTCCATTTGGCCCCGAGGCACTCGATAGCTCAACTGGATCAGTGCCACAGCGCTGCCAGCTTTCAATAGATCCGACACGGCCGTCACCCCGGACGAATTATCCCTGCTTGGTAGAGAAAATCGCTGGCATTTGAAGATGCCTGTAAATGGCCAAAAACCTCAGGCCGAAGGTGAAAATAAAAGCAATCCAACCGGCGATCCAGACCGACGGGAATATGTTGCGCAACACAACATACAGGGTGCATCCCAGCAAGATTGGCGTGGCATATATCTCACGTGACATCAACAATGAGACTCTTCCGGCCAGGACATCGCGTGCTATACCGCCTCCAATGCTGGTCAGCACGCCCATCATCACTGCCAAAGGCGCGGCAAGGTGGAATGCCAATACTTTCTCAGTAGCAGCCAGGCCGAACAGTGCAGCGGCCAAACCATCGAGATAGAGCAGCAGGCGATAACGTCGTTGTAATCTTTTAGTCAGAAAAAACGCCAATAGCGCAGCAAACAAGGCGGCCCAAATGTAATTGAAATCGGCAATCCAGAAGATCGGTAGACCCAGCAGCAGATCTCGTAGGGTGCCACCACCAATAGCGGTGATGATGCCGAGCACCACAGCACCGAACAAATCGACATCGGCTTTTTGGATAGCCAGCACACCGGTTATTGAAAATACGGCAATGCCTAGCATTTCCTGAAAATAAAGCATCCTGTGTTCCTTCATCGGGTTACCAATCGCCCAACAATGTTGAGACAGTAGCCCAAGATGGGGAAATCGCTTTTTCGGGCACTTGGGCTGGAAGGCGCGGGGCATGTCGCCGCTGTTGGTGCATGTGTCAGCAATGTGCGAGTAGGGGATCGCGTCGCCTAAGCGTGTTTTTTTGTACTAGGCTAGTGCAGCAGACTGGGCTGATAGATTTTTGGGAAGGGAGGGGAACTGCTGCTTATCGGTACAACGCAGCTCTTCTGCGACATCGAAGGCTTTCCCCAGTATCAGTAAATTCGTTGGAACTGTGAATCGCGGCAAGCGCTGCTTCTTAACGATAGCCTTGCAGTGACCCCATACACCACGTCGGCGGAAGACGTGTTGATGGCAATGGCACTCAGCGTGCCTACATGATGAAGGGGGCGTGACGCCATTACGGCAAACGATGATTACGATAGGGATGAATCGATGTCAGATCTTTTTGCCGAGCAGAACCTGATACTGATTGTTGACGACAGCGTCGATACGATTCGTCTGTTGAGCGGCATGCTCAAAGATCAAGGCCAAATACTGTTCGCCACCAGCGGCGAAACCGGTATTCGTCTGGCCCATGAGCGAAAACCGCAACTGATCCTGCTCGATGTGGAAATGCCCGGTATGAGTGGCTATGAAGTCTGCGCGGCGCTGAAAGGAGACCCAAGCACCTCTGGCTGTGCTGTCATTGTTATTACGGCACATACGGGGGTGGACAGTGAAGTCGCAGCGTTGGCTTCTGGTGCAGTGGATTACATCACTAAACCGTTCAATCCTCCGGTCGTGCGCGCACGTGTTCAGACGCACCTTCGACTGCAACAGCACAATCATTTCTTGCTTCAACTGGCGAATCGGGATGGTCTAACGGGGCTATATAATCGACGCTTTTTTGATGAAACACTCGCATTAGAGTTCGAGCGGCACCGACGGCAGAAAATGCCTTTAGGCCTAATGCTTATCGATATCGATCACTTCAAGGCTTACAACGATCATTATGGTCATCAGGGTGGCGATGAGTGCTTGAAGCGTGTGTCGGCTGCCATTGGTGCTACCACGAGAAGACCAGGTGAAGTCGTCGCACGCTATGGCGGTGAAGAGTTCGTGGTCATCCTGCCGCACACGGGAACATATGATCTACAAAAGCACGGGGAGTGGATCTGTAAACAGATTCGTAGTTTAAACCTCGAACATCAGTCCTCAGCAACCGCCAGCAGCGTTACGATCAGTGCTGGTTTAGCCTCCATTGTGCCTAATCAGAGCGATTCTATGCAGCAACTGATTGCAGCAACTGACCAGGCGCTATACCAAGCAAAGTCAGCTGGGCGAAATCGTGCGGTGATGAGTACGCCGAAGTGATTCGAAAACGCTGGCGGGTAGTCGTCAGCGGCAATAGCTTCGTATCTGGCTGAGCTACATTCTACGGGGCGGGCTTAGTGCAATGGCCCCTTGGGTATCCAGTGAGGGGCTTAGAGATATACCTAGAAAGTGCTTTGCTTGATGGTTAACCAAGGAGCAGCAGCTTGCAGACCAAGAAGAGAACGTCCAGTTTTTTTGCAGACGTGTGGTTTGTATGGCCTTGCCTGCTGTTTGTGTTATGCCTGACAACCACATTGGTGGTACTGGTCTCTGACTATCGGACTCGGCAAAAAGCCACCTCGGAACTTGATGCAGAAGTGGTCAGAATTGCCAAAGTGCGCTTTGGGCAGTTACAACATCGGATTGCAGACTTGCGCAACGATGTTTTGTTTCTATCCAAGGTTCCTGCGGTGTCGGGAATGGTTCGTGCTTCCCTTGCCGGAGGTATTGACGCCAAAGAAAGCGACAGCTATGAGGTTTGGAAACACCGGCTCGAACAACTCTACAGCGCATACCTCGAAACCAACCCGCACTACTTGCAGGCAAGGCTGATTGGCGTAGCGAATAATGGCAAGGAGTTGGTGCGTGTTGAACACAAGGCTGGAGCTGTGTTGGTGACTCCCGCCGATCAGTTGCAGTTCAAGGGCGACCGCGATTATTTCCAAGCCACCGGTAAACTGCGCCAAGGGCAGGTTTATACCTCCGACTTCAACCTCAATCGTGAGCGTGGCAAGCTGGAACTACCCATCGTACCAACGGTACGGGTGGCAACCCCCATCTATGCCGACGACGGCAGCCTATTCGGTATCGTGGTACTCAATATCGACAGCAACGCCATATTGTCCCAGGTGGGAGAGCGGTTGCCTGATAACTATTCTGCTTACATCGTCAATCAGGAAGGGGACTTTCTGCTGCACCCCGACTCAGCTCGCGCCTTTGGTTTTGATCTGGGTAAGCGCTATCGATGGGAGGATGAATTTAAGGCTGTGAGCCAGTCTGCTCTTGGCGAGGAAGGCCCTGTCCAAAATTGGAGAAGCCAGGCGGGAAGCTTGCTGCATGTTGTGCAGCATGACGAGATGCTGAGCGGTGAGGGTTCGGAGCGCCATCTGACAGTATTTATTGCTGTCAGCGACACAGCGGTCATCGAAAGTGTGGCCAGTTCGAGACAGATCACCCTGTTTACGATGCTGGTCATTTCCGGCATCGCTGCCGGCTTTCTTTACCTGTATGGAGTCAGTACGCGACGTCAGTTGCAAGTAATGATGGAGCAAAGCCGCCTTGCTGCCATTGTCGCCAGCTCTAGCGATGCCATCGTTGGTACAACACCGCTAGGCTTTGTGCTCAGTTGGAACGAGGCCTCAGAGCGCATGTTTGGCTACAGTGAAGACGAAGCAGTGGGCCGCTCGTTAGCAAAGTTGATTGGCTCGCCGGAGCTGATAGCGGAACAGGTGCGCCTGACGGCAGCCATTGAGCGCGGAGAAGCAGTCCCCCATTTTGCTACAACACGACGCCGACGCGATGGTACGACCGTGGACGTCTCTATCGCTGTTTCACCCGTCCGTGAGGCTGACGGTAAAGTGACAGCCGTTGCGCAAACAATTCGTGATATCAGCCAAGAAAAGGCCAACGAGTCTCGGATTCTCTCGCTGAACGCCAATCTAGAGCAGCAGGTCGCTGAGCGTACTGCCCAGTTACTGATAGCCAAGGATCGTGCTGAAGTCGCCAGTCAAGCGAAGAGTGAGTTTGTTGCCAATATGAGTCATGAAATTCGCACGCCGATGAATGCCGTGTTGGGCATAACGCACCTTCTGGCTAATACGTCTTTATCCACCGACCAAAATAAATACCTGCAAATGTTGCGAGGTGCTGGGGAGTCCCTGCTTGAAATTTTGAATGACATTCTGGATTTTTCCAAAATTGAGGCCGGTCACTTAGAGATTGTCCCCATTCCGTTCCAGTTGTGCGATGTACTCAATGCACTAGCGACCATTATGTCCATCAATGCCGTCAACAAGGATTTGGAGTTGGTGATCGGCGTCGAGCCGGATGTACCGCAAGCTTTTATCGGTGATGCACTACGGTTACAGCAAGTGCTGGTCAACCTGGTGGGTAACGCTATCAAGTTCACTGAGCGTGGGGAAGTTGTTGTGCTCGTGCAGCGGGTGGGGAGCGAAGAGGACATCGTCAACATGTGCTTCCGGGTGCGTGATACCGGCATTGGTATGACGAACGAACAACAAGCGCGTTTATTTTCACCGTTTTCCCAGGCAGATACCTCCATCACCCGTCGCTTTGGCGGCACTGGCCTTGGGCTGGCTATTTCGAAGCGTTTGGTTTCCTTAATGGCGGGAACCATCACGATGGAGAGTTCCGTCGGCGTCGGCAGTGAGTTCCAGGTAAATATTCCACTTCGACAAAAAAGCTCCATTGAACACATACAACATCCACAAAATACCTTGGGTGACTTACGCATTTTGGTTGTCGATGACAACGTGACCAGTCGTGAGTATTTGTGCAAAACGATTTTTGGTTGGAACTGGCAAGCCGACGGGGTGGCGTCAGGCGAGCAGGCGATAGAGCAGGTGCGCGTGCTTGAACGGCGTGGTGAGCTCTATGACGCGGTGATAGTAGACTGGCAGATGCCGGGCTTGAATGGGCTCGAAACCATGCAGGGGATCCGGAGGATACTGCCTACGTATACGCAGCCGATTATCATAATGGTGAATGCATTTGATCAGGGTAAGCTCATGCAAGAGCCTTCGTCGGCGGAGATCGATGCAGTCTTGATCAAGCCCGTTACCAGTTCAAATCTGTTCGATACGCTGCATCAAGCGCTGGCAGCGCGAATAGATCCCCAGGTGTCCGTCCAATTCAAAAGCGAGAGCTTATCTTCAAGTCTGCAATTGGATGGCGTGCTCCTACTGCTGGTGGAGGACAATCCCCTGAATCAGTTCGTGGCAACGAACATACTGGAACAAGCTGGCGCGATTGTGGAGGTCGCCGGCGATGGTCAGCAGGCTGTCGATAGATTGCGTGCCGATCCGCAGCGTTATCAAGTAGTGCTAATGGATGTGCAAATGCCAGTCATGGATGGTTTTTCCGCCACCCGAGTTATCCGCAATGAGTTGCAACTGACATTGCCGATATTAGCCATGACTGCGGGGGTATTTGAGTCTGAGCGTGAGCAGTGTGTAACCGCTGGTATGGATGGTTTTATCGCCAAACCCATTGACGTAAAGCAGATGCTGAGCACCATCCGCCAACATGTGCCGACTATCAGCCACGCATCAAAGACGCCAAAAACAATGACTTTAGCACCTTCGATTGACGACCTTTCGGCATTCGATGTTGGGCCGTTACTCGCCGTCGCCAAGAACGACAAAACCTATTTTGACACCCTCATTACATTGATCAAAAGGACTGTAGAGGACGGCGTCGCTCCCATCACTAAAGCGCGTATCGCGTGGCAAGAGGGGCGGAGCCGCGATGCGGCGAGCCTGTTCCACACACTGCGGGGAACCCTCGGTACGTTAGGAGCCAGGCGTTTTGCAGAAACATCTCTACAAATCGAATTGGCCATTAACGATAACGACAGGATGCGCGCCGACGCATTGTTTGGTGTGATCACGCTGGATCTGGAGGAAACGCTGACGGCTGCTAAACATTGGATTGCACAACAGGGAGTATCTGAAACGAATGAGAATACCTCTGCTAACTGGGATCCAACCCAAATAACTGAGTTTTACCTACTGCTCCAGCAACAGAGTTTGGATGCCTGTGAGCTCTACAGCGCTTTGCGGTCGTCGCTTCTATTACAGCTCGGTTACGATCTGGCTAAGGAGTTGGACGCGGCAATGGAGCGGTTGGATTTTCAAACAGCATCGGCGTGCATTCAGTCTGTAATGATCTAATGAAACCGCATTTATTTCGCTACGTTGAAAGCGGATTTTCAAACCATCGACTTCGATGAACTTCATGTCGTCTGAGTTTATCGATTTAGTCATGACGTGTTCCTCGGGTTGCATGCAATATCCCTGTGAGGGGACTTTTTGTGGTCATGCGATGGTTGCAGGCGAGCGCGCGCACTCGCGCAGCAGAAATCTTCGGTCGCCCGCCGAATACGACGCGCGCTTGGGCAGCTCGAAGCTCGCCTGCTGCGGGCGACAGAACGCTATCGACTCTGCCTCACCGGCCCTACACCAGTGCCGTGCGTTCGATAAAAAACAGCGGTGACAAGGCAACGAAAGCAACGAAATTGGAGGCGTTGCGTTCAAGGTCATCCGCATATGGATTGGCCTTCGCCACCGCCATATCCCCACTCAGAACATCGTGTTCGTGTTGTTGGCCGTTTCCGGCACCGGCTGCAGCACGTCCCAGTGTTCCACGATCTTTCCATCGGCATCGAAGCGGAAGATGTCCACGCCTGCGGTTTCCTTGCCGCCCCAGTCCAGGTAGCGCACGTGGATGAAAGCCAGGTCGCCGTCGATCGCAATACGCTTAACTTCGCACGCCACTTTCCCAACCTGCTTGATGTAGCCGGCGATGAAATCGGTGCCATCCGGAAACAGCGGGTTGTGCTGGATATACGGACCAGCAACTAGACCTGCCAGCAGTTCGGATTCGCCCTGGTTGAAAACACGCGCGTAGATGGTGTCGATTGCTGCCTGAATGCGATCTCTACTCATGGTTCCACCTATTGGTTGTTGTGAGCTGTATTGCATCAGTCGCGAAGGAGATGAACCATGTCTTAAATTTGCTAATACATATCAATTCGTCTCATTCTGCTAACATGAGGTGATGGACGCATTGAATGGTTGGTTGAAAGCGGTTCGGGCCGACGGCTTGGTGCTGGCGCGCACCCGCGTGGCAGGGCCATGGGGGTTTGCGGTGCAACCTTGTGAAGCCGTAGTGTTTCATTTCGTCGCGGAGGGACGAGCCTTCGTCCGCCAAGTGGATGCGGCAACTATCGAGCTGCAGGCTGGTGAAATGGTCATGTTCCCGCGTGGCCATGCGCATGAAGTGGCGTTTTCGAAGCGCGGCCGAGTCATACCGCTCGAATCCTTCCTCGCCCTGCGCGATGGCGTCCTCGACAGCGATCCGAAGGCCACCACATTGATTTGCGGTCAATTCAACGTGGATCAGCACCTGGCGCTTCCAGCACTGCGGGCGTTACCGCAGTCGGTGTCGTTGCGCGCCGGAATGGAGCCTGGCAGTTCGTCGCTGAGCGATACACTGCGCATGCTACGTCACGAAGTGGAGACACCGAACTTCGGCAACCATATCGTGGTGCGTAACCTGCTCTCGTCCCTGTTCGTTTACTTCATGCGTAGTTGGGCCGATGCGGCTTCTCCAGCGGCAAACGACTGGTTTTCAGCTTTGCGATCGCCGCAGATGACACGGGTTCTCGCGCGCATACACGAAGCACCTGACCATGCATGGACCTTGGAGGAACTCGCCAAAGAAGCTCGCTTGTCGCGTGCTGCTTTTGCCCGCAACTTCTGCGCCTTGGTGGGCGAGCCACCACACCAATATCTGACGCGTTGGCGCATGGGAATTGCCGCGCAACTATTGGAGGATACCGAGCTGCGACTTGGCGAGATCGCCTCGCAAGTTGGCTATAGGTCGGAATTTTCGTTCAGTCGTGCCTTCAAGTTGGCGCGAGGAGTTTCACCGATCCAGTACCGCCGAGCACAACAGAATCAAGCACCCGCAGGTCAGCGCGAGCCTGGGTCGGTTGCGACGCGATCCCTGCCAACGTAGACACCGTGATGGGTGTATGCGCCTCGGCCGACAATCAGATGAGATCCAGTCGGAAATGTCGTCATTCGGTGCCTCCTAAATTGGTGTTTGTGGGTTGCTGCAGTGCCTCCTTCACACTCTAGGATGGCAGTGCTGTTGCCGCTGCCCCAAAACTGACCCAGTAGAGGTTGTTCTGCCGACTGAAAACTGACCCAGGTGTTCAACTGCTTCTGCTCACTTTCCGAGCAGGAGAACACAGGGTGATCAGCACGGAAATGTTGGGAAAAATCCGGCGGATGAACGAAAGCGCAAGGACGAAGATGGTATCGAGGACGATGAACCGTTTTGATCTGCACCATAAACACCCTGCCGCATGCCTGCATGCGGTCGGGCCCGATGCGTCTTCAACCAGGACACTACTGCTAAGCTTATCCACAATTGCTGGGACAAAAATCAGCAATCCGCCCTGGGTCAATTTTCAATCGGCAGGGTGGGTCAGTTTTCAATCAGCGCCAACACATGGGCAACCGGACACTGTTGGCAGTGCTCGAAAACTGGGAGAACAAACCTGATGCGACACCAATCAGTCAGATTATCCTCGCAGCTCCAGATGTCGATGCCAAACGATTCAAGCAATTTGGACGTGTCTTCAATTTGTATGAGCAAGTGACTCTTTACGCCTCCCGCCATGATCGAGCGATTGCGGCTTCGCAGTTTGTTCATAGCTATCCCAGAGCAGGCGGCGCCAATCCTCCATTAGTCATGGATCACCTTTCGACTATCGACGTATCGAGCGCGGGCAGAGACATGTTTGGGTTGGGGCATAGCTACGTCGCCGAGGTATCGAAAATTTTTCGGGATCTTTTTTACATTGTGAGGCATCGCCACAAGCCAGACTAACGGGCGGGGATCTCGAAAAAAGAGGAAGGATATTGGGAGCTGACCTAACGACGCTTCAGAGCGAAGCGCCGCAAGATGAGTCGACAAGCGAGATCAGAGCGCGGGTCATCGGTGCCCCATGTTTTGACTTCCAATCCGCCTCTTTAGCATTAGTTAGTTAGAGGCTTTTTGAAACTTCGCCTGGCGCTGCCCAACTCCCTCTGGCTTACTATTAACTTGTTTTTCGCCTCTACCTGCCGTGCGACACGATCAGCAGTTCAGTGGCTTCGCGAGCTGGAAGCACGCAGCGGAATCGCGAAAAATCTGGGCTGTTTGCAGGCTTACCCGGCCGGTGAGGAACCGGCACGCACTTGGGCAACTCCACTGTGATAGACCTTGATGCGCTTTACAACCGCTCTGGGTGGATAGCTACCGGTGAGCGTGGAAGATCGGTAGAGCCATTCCCCGCCTGGCGTATTGATCGAGCGCGCAATCTGATTGCTTTCGTAGGGCGGATAACTCGCAAGCGTTATCCTCCGTGGAGAGGGTGGCGTATTACATATTCCGGGTTATGCGCCCTACGTTACTAACGATGGTTGCGATAGCGTTCGGTCAAGGACTGCACGAGGGTGACGCAGGATTGCGTCTCGGCGTAGGGAGGTACCCCGTTGTACTCGACCACGGACGCTTCGCCAGCGTTGTAGCCTGCCAACCTTCCAGCGACCTCATAGTCGGATGGTCGCTGGAAGGAGGGACTTAGCGTTTGACGCCCAGATCGATCTGGGTCATGCGGCTGCGAATAGTGAACACACCATCGCCCGAGAGAATCGCGCTACGCGCAAACAGGCGCCCGCTCTCCCAGTTCGACAGGCCCAGTTCCGGCTTGTTGAGGGCGTACTGGCCATCGACCCAACGGGTAATGCCGTTGCCGACAAAAGGCGCGTTGACCGCGTTGTAGAAGCGCTCATGCGCCGCGCCATCTTCACTGATCAGCGACACGGTGAACTGCGGGCTGTAGCGGTTGAACAAGGCGATGGCGTTGTCCAGGTCGTCGACGATTTTCAGGCTGACTTCCGGGGTTTCTTCCCATTCCCACTCGCGCCCCAATTGATCTTCGGGCAGCGGCTCGGCCAAGGCTTCGGTCTGATAATCTTCGGCGCGGCAGACGTCGACCTTCGCAGTCCTCCAATCGTAAGGCAGGTACGACTCGCTGCCCTCAACGATGTGCAACTTGCAACCTTCGTCCCGTGCGGCTCCAGCCTGTTTCAAGGCCTGTAGAAACAGCGGCACCAGTTCGGTGGCGCGGTCGCGGTGGATCAGGCACACGTTCAGGGTGTTGCAGACCTTGCGGTCCAGGGAGTTGCGCACCACAGCGGCAAAGCGCGTGGCATCGGCGTCGGCATTGGCGATCAGCCAGGCGCCACCGGTGCCGTGCAGGCTGACGGCGGTGCCGGCCTGCTGCGCGATGCTGCCCAACTGACTGACGGCACGTCCCGAACCACGGGCCACAGCTAGAGACAGACGTCGGTCGGCGAACATCGCCCAACCGGCGGCGTGATTGACGCTTTCCACCAGCGACACTGCGCCGGCTGGCAACCCGGCATCGACCAATGCCGGATTCAACGCGTGGGTGACAATGGCTTGCGCCGTGCCCAAGGCATCGCTGCCAATGCGCAGCACTGCGGTGTTACCGGTGCGCAACACACCGGCGGCATCGGCGAAGACATTCGGCCGGCCTTCGAAGACGAAAGCGACGATGCCCAACGGCGAGACCACTTGCTCGACTTTCCAGCCGTCATGCTCGACGCAACTGACCACTTTGCCACGGGTGGCCGGTGCATCGCGCCAGGCACGCAGACCGGCAATCATGTCCCGACGCATGCGCTCATCGGCCAACAGTCGTGTGGTAGAGCGCCCACGCGCCTTGGCTCGCTGGATGTCGGCCAGGTTCGCCGCCTCGATCAAGGCCCAGCAATCGGGGGTTTCCAGACGTTGGGCAAACAGATCGAAGAACCCGCTGATCGCCTGATCCGAGACCGCCGACAGGGCGCTGAACGCCGCTTCGGCGCGCTCGACCGCCACGGCAGCCGCTTGCTGATCCGCCACCGGGATCAACAACAACTCGCCGCTGACCTGTTCCACCAGCAGGTGGTCTCCGGGCTGGAAGCGTGCCGCCAGTTCGGGGCTGACCACAGAGACACGATTACCCGCGAAAGGGATTGGCGTGCCAGCGACTAGACGTTCGAGCGCAAGAGACATAAAGCGGTTTCACCATGGTGTGGACGGCCGGGAAGGGGACCGATCGGGTTTATCCGTAGCTCGGCAGAGAGCTGATTTTTTTTCCAAGGACACTGTTGGCTATGTGTCCAGAAGATTCTCCATTTTAACTTCATGCATCTCAAAGGACACCAGATGCTTTTCAGTACATTGCGATGCCTCCGCTAAACCCACGGTGCACTCGAACCAGGAGGTGTTTTGGAGACTTGGAATTTTGAGACTATCAATGACCTCGCATAAGACGCTGACGCCAAGCCTGATCAGTATGTTCAGAACAACGCCTCGCTGGATTATTTCACTCAGCACAATTAAGTCATGACATCCCTGCAGGTTCTCTAATTGCCCATACATGGTGAGACTGAACGCAGAAGCAGTTGACCCATTTCGGGTTAATGCAGTGTCCATCCAGGGAGTCCCCACATGATTGATGTCGCTCATTCCTGCGACGGTAACCCTTGGTTGGATACTCCAGCCATGGCCCTTACCGAATACGAATGCGGCTTTTTGCTGCCCCAATTGATGGGAGCGCTGGCTAGCGAATCTAGAGCGGCTCATGTCACGCACAGATCCAGCACGCATCAGAACAAGGCGTCGTTCCTGAAACTATGCGCCCCAATTTTGCGTGCATTGAAGCTTCGTTTTTCTCCCCTATAACGACATTCGGCGCCCATGTGTTGTGCGACCTTGCAGAGAATTGAGATGACCTACGACTTTGATTTATTTGTGATTGGTGCAGGTTCCGGCGGTGTCCGCGCAGCGCGTTTTGCCGCAGGGTTCGGCGCGAAAGTGGCGGTTGCCGAGAGTCGCTACCTCGGTGGTACGTGCGTCAACGTCGGTTGCGTACCGAAGAAACTGCTGGTCTACGGGTCCCATTTTGCTGACGACTTTGAACAGGCCGAGGGCTTTGGTTGGACTGCCGGCAAGGCACAATTCGACTGGGGAAAATTGATCTCCAACAAGAACCGTGAGATCGCACGACTCAATGGTATTTATCGCAAACTGCTGATCAACAGCGGCGTAACGATACTCGAAGGTCATGCACGACTGACCGACGCGCATCATGTGGAAATCAATGGACAGTGTTTCAGCGCCGAACGCATTTTGATTGCAACAGGCGGCTGGCCACAAATTCCGGATATTCCAGGTCGCGAGCATGCCATCACTTCGAATGAAGCATTCTTTCTGGAGCAACTGCCCAAGCGAGTACTGGTGGTGGGCGGCGGTTACATCGCCGTCGAATTCGCCGGCATCTTCAATGGCCTTGGTGCCGACACCAGCCTTCTGTATCGCGGTGATCTATTCCTGCGTGGGTTTGATAAGGCGGTTCGCACGCACCTGGTGCAGGAGCTGACCAAGCGCGGACTGCAATTGGAATTCAACACCGATATCGTCCAGATCGATAAACAGTCTGACGGTAGTCTACTGGCGACACTCAACGACGGTCGTCAACTGGAGACCGACAGCATTTTCTACGCCACTGGCCGGCGGCCGATGCTCGACAATCTGGGCCTGGAAAATACCCGCGTCGAACTCAATGAAAAGGGTTACATAGACGTCAATGACAACTTTGAAACTCGCGAACCATCGATCCTGGCGTTGGGTGATGTGATTGGCCGAGTGCAACTGACCCCTGTTGCAACGGCGGAAGGCATGGCGGTCGCTCGTCGATTGTTCAAACCTGAAGAATATCGTCCAGTAGATTACCGCCACATTCCCACTGCTGTGTTCAGCCAGCCCAACATCGGAACCGTTGGGCTGACTGAGGAACAGGCGCTGGAGAATGGCCACAATGTGACCGTTTTCGAAAGCCGATTTAAGCCGATGAAACTGACCCTCACGGATTCGTCTGAGCAGACGTTGATGAAGCTGGTGGTGGATGCTGTTACTGATCGGGTCTTGGGCGCGCACATGGTGGGTCCCGACGCCGGAGACATCATCCAAGGGCTGGCCATCGCGTTGAAAGCGGGTGCGACCAAGCGCCTGTTCGATGAAACCATCGGTGTGCACCCGACCTCGGCAGAAGAATTTGTGACCCTGCGTACACCTGTCTCTGGCAGATGACAGCAGACGGCCAATCCAAATACTTTTTTCAAGAGCGTTGTTATGAAAGTCCAATTACCTCGTTACGAAGGCTGGTCGCTGTTCGGTCTGCTGTGTTTGCTGATATTGGTGATGACGGCGTTGATACTGGCGCTGAATCCAGATTTAGTTGAAGGTCTACGTAGCGCAATCCGCGCCACCGCGCGCACCTCGTTTGCTCTGTTTCTTGTGGCTTTTACCGCCTCTGCATTCGCTGTTTTGGTACCGTCCCCGTTTTCCAAAGCGCTTGTGCGCGAGCGTCGTTTCATTGGTCTGGCATTCGCGTTCTCTCACCTGCTGCATGCGGTATTGATCTACGAGTACGGTCAGCTGAACACCAAGTTCTGGCCCGGTCGAAGCACTATCACCAACATCCATGGCACGCTTGGCTATTTATTTATCCTGTGGATGACAATTACGTCCTTCAAGACCACCACACGATTGCCGTTTAGCATCATGTTTTCGGCAATTGCCATTCGGGTTGTGGGTAAGCTCGCACAGAAGAACAAACGGAATCAGCCTCGCGCTTTTGCTTGAAATCGATTTGGTTTGAGCGGAGCAGGGGAGAGCGTATGTCGATAAATATGGTCGTGAACACTCCGTTCACTCGTCATTGGATTGGTCTAAATTGAATGGGCTTGCCTAGGTGTACGTCACCATCAACATCGGTTACAGCACCGTCAAATTGACGTTGACCTCCCTCGCGGCTTTCATGCCTCCGTTGCTCCCGTATACCGACAAGCTCGTTTGATGTGTTACAGACTCGGTTCCTCTGGCATCGCAACACTGCTTACAAGCCAGGGGCTCGATAACGTCCATCTATGTTGGAGCAAGCGTCATGAGCCTTACTCTCTACGGTTTTGACGGCAGTCCATACGTTCGTACGGTGAAAATGCTGCTGAAGGAAAAAGGAGCGGAATTCAATCAGTTACAGGTTAACGTGATGAAAGGTGAACCGCATCATCCGGAACACCTCGCACGGAATGCGTTCGGGAAAGTGCCGGTCATCGATCACGACGATTTCAGGGTGATCGAAACAAGCGCGATCATGAGCTATCTGGATGAAGTTCTGCCTGGGACTTCACTGACGCCCAAAACTGCTCGGGACCGCGCCAGGAGCCATATGGCTCAGGCAATCTACGATTCCTATGGTTATGGTTCGATGGTCGCCGTCTTCGGTTATTACCTGTTCCCTGACTTCATTGGCGGGCAGAACGACGCCTCTCGCCTTCAAGGCATCGAGAAATCGAAACTGGTGCTCAGCGAGTTGATGAAGATCAAAGGCAACGATCCGTTTGTGGGTGGGCCCGCATTGAGCATCGGCGACCTGTACCTGGCACCGGCATGTGCTTACTTATCGATGACGCCGGACGCAGAGGAAATATTTGCCACCAAAGGCTTCGCAGACTGGTGGACACGAATTCAGGAACTGCCCAGCTTCAAGGCCACACCACCGCAATAGTTTGTAGGGTGATCTAAGAAATTTTGCCCTGCGCAACGACGGAGCGTCACCCTTCGATAAGCTTGGATCTGACATTCAAAATCCCTCTTTGACGTTTTTACACATCCTCGATTGAGGTTGTGTAAAAACGTTTTTCTGCGACTGGAGTCCAGTTTGTTTTTCGCGTCGCACATCAATCCGCCGGAATAACCTTCGGCAGTCTACTAAGTCCAACCATACCCATTTTGGTGCGTGGACCCAGTTTGGTGCTTTGCATTTCATAACACCGTTTAACATCTCTTTACTCGTTGCCACGTGTTCGGACGCTCATAGTTTTCCCTTCTCCCGCTCATAACATGATCAGGTGTCACTGATCTCGTTGCCAGCCCACGGAGTTGAAAAATGACAGACCAATCTCCGCTTTCCCATGATGAGGCGACGCGCCGTAGCCTAGTGCTAATCGGCCTTGGCGCAGCCATTGCCACCGTGTTGCCAGAGTCTGCTCAAGCACAAACGGCTGAACCGGCAAAATCGCACAACGTCCCATCCAACACGATCACCACCCGCGACGTGCTGTTCGACCGGACCTCGCGCACGGTAGAACCTACCGATGCGGGGCAGGCCTACATCGAATGTGCGCGTCGCGTATTGGTTGAGTTGGAAGCTGGCAAGCGTGCATTGCACGATGTAAAGGATCTGTCCCGCGGGACCCTGCGCCTGGCCATGACACCGACGTTCATGGCGTACCTGGTAGGACCGTTGATGCGCGACTACATGTATCTCTATCCAAATATCCATCTGGAGATCTTTGAACTCTCCATGGCCGATATCGAAACCGGCCTGGCGGACGACTCACTGGATATCGCCATTGCGTTTGATGAGGTGAGAAACCCGGACATCGAAACGATCCCGGCTTTTATTGAAACCCTGGGGCTGGTGGTGGGGCGGGATCATCCGTTATACGACTGTAAGAAACCGTTGACCGCCGAGCAGGTCGCTCAACTGGACTTTGCGTTGCTGACTCCCGACTTCGCCACCCGCATCTGTATTGACGAGTACTTCGCCAAGACGCAGATCACACCCAAGGTGGTGATCGAGGTCAATTCGGTCAACACTTTGCTGGAAGTCATGCGGCACACGGCGGTCGCCACTATTCTTCCGGAACCCATCGCTACCCAGGACCGAGCCCTGCGCAGGATCGCGCTACTGGACAAGGGGCCACGGCGCGGAGCCGCCCTGTTACGGCGTAAAAACAACTATCACAGCGCGGCGTCAGTCGCCTTTATGGACCTGATGTTGGGAGTGTCGGTACGGGCAGTAGCTTCGGCAAAAAAATGATCATTACACGCAATGAAATGCTGGATTGTAATTGCTGGTCATTCCGCTGTTTATGAGAGGAGGGGAAGATAACTCCATCGACGCGATCACCGGGTCGAACTCAAACAACAATCGGAGCACGTCATGTCCCAGCAAGCGATCAAACTTTATCGTCACCCTTTGTCTGGCCACTCTCATCGGGTCGAACTGATGCTGTCCCTGCTGGGACTGCCAACCGAACTGGTATTCGTGGATCTGATGAAGGGCGCGCACAAAACGCCTGACTTCCTGGCTCTCAACCGCTTTGGCCAAGTGCCGGTGATCGATGACAACGGCACCGTCCTGGCTGACTCCAACGCCATCGTGGTTTATCTCGCCGCCAAATATGGCAAGGGCCAATGGCTGCCGACCGACCCGGTAGAGCAAGCCAAGGTTCAACGCTGGTTGTCGGTGGCCGCCGGTCAAATCAATTCGGGCCCTGCCACCGCGCGATTGATCACCGTGTTTGGTGCCGGTTATGACGCCGAAGAAACGATCAAACGTTCTCATGCCCTGCTCAAGATCATGGAGGAGGAGCTGGGTCAGAGCAAATTCCTGGCCGGCGACAAGCCGACCGTCGCCGATGTTGCTGCCTACACTTACGTGTCCCACGCACCGGAAGGTAACGTGGCGCTGACTGAATACCCGAATGTCCGTGCCTGGTTGAGCAGCATCGAAGGGTTGCCGAACTTCGTTGGCATGCAACGTACTGCTGTAGGCTTGCAAGAGGCTTGACTCGATTCTGAAGGAGCTTGCCGGGAGAATAATTCCGGCCAGTTCCTTTTCATCTGTTTCGCAGTTCTCCCAGGACGCTTTGCGTACATGCAGCCAGCCCGACGGCGCGTGCGAAAGTCGCTGTAGCCGACGATACTGGCAATCAGGTCTTCCCGCGCAAGCGGCCAGATACCTCGCTGTCCTCTCATCAAGACAGGGGCGACTATGGATCGTTTTCAAGAAATGCAGATATTCATGGCCGTAGCCGAGGAAGAAGGCTTTGCCGCCGCCGCCCGCCTGTTGAATATCTCTCCCCCCAGCGTGACCCGTGCCATCGCCGCGATGGAGGAGCGAATCGGCACACAGCTCCTTTCTCGAACCACTCGCAGCCTGCATCTCACCGAAGCGGGTCAACGCTATCTCGAGGATTGTCGGCGTATCCTCAGTGATATCGACGAGGCGGAGGAAGCGGCTGCTGGTAGTTACTCGATACCGTGCGGGCATTTAACCGTGACCGCGTCGGTGCTGTTTGGTGAGTTGTACATTGCGCCGCTGCTGGCCGACTACGTAGATCAATATCCCTCGGTGCATCTCAATGCCTTGCTGGTTGACCGTGTGGTTAACATGGCCGATGAGGGTATCGATGTGGCCATCCGCATTGGTCATTTGCACGAGACCAATCAGCACACCATCAAAGTCGGCGAAGTACGCCAGGTGATCTGCGGTACCCCCGATTATTTCGAACGCTACGGCAGGCCGCGTCATCCCGGAGAACTCAGTACCGCCAACATCGTCATGTCTTCGGCCAGCCATTTGCTGAGCGACTGGCAATTCGTCAACGACGGCAACGCCCTGAGCTTTCGATTCGAACCGCGATTGGTGGTCACCGCCAATCAGGCCGCGATCAATATCGCCAGCCTGGGCTGGGGCGTGACGCGGGTGTTGTCCTATCAGGTGGCCAGACAGGTGGCGGCTGGCGAACTGGAATTGGTGCTGGAGGACTTCGAACCGCCTGCGCTGCCCATTCAAGTGGTCTACCTCAAGAGCACCCGAATACCGGCAAAGGTTCGTACCTTCGTGGATTTTCTCGCGGATCGACTCGGCAAGGATTCGGCGCTCAAGGCTGCGGTGAAGGGTTCCAACTGATGGATCGCTACCATGAAATGCTGATGTTCGAAGCGTTATCGGAGCGTCCCAGTCTGGCTGCTGCGGCCCGTCGTCTGGATGTGTCCGGACCTACGGTCGTTCGCGCCATTGCACGGCTGGAGGAACGTCTTGGCGTGCCTCTGTTACTTCGAAGCACCCGCGGGGTGTCGCTGACCGAGGCCGGCGCCGGCTTCATGGTCGATTGTTCACGCATTCTCAAGGCCATCGAAGACGCAGAGGCTTCGGCCAAGGGCTTACACGTTCAGGCCCAAGGCAATCTCACGGTGCTGATGCCTTTGCTGTTCAGTCGTTATGTCATGACCTCGATTCTGACGGACTACATGAGTCTGTATCCTGAGGTAAAAGTCTTTGCGCAATACCATGATCGTTTTCCGAACATGAATGAGGAGGGCATCGATGTGGCGGTGCTGATCGGCAATCTACCAAGTTCGTCATTGATCGCACGACAGGTGGGCTATGTACGCTCGATGGCATGCAGCAGCCCTGCTTATCTGGCTGCTCACGGTGAGCCCGGCGTACCTGAGGATCTGCAAAATCATCGACTGGTCGCCACCCATGCTTATCGAGACTGGGTCCAGTGGGACTTCCACCACGACGGTGAGGTGAATCACTTAAAAGCCCGGACACGGATCAGTTGCGCGACAGTACAGGCGGCCATCGATGCAACCGCTCATGGCGCCGGCATTACCCGTTGTCTTAGCTATCCGTTGTACGAGTATTTGAACACTGGGCGATTGCGGCGTGTGTTGCAGCCCTATGAGTTACCGGCGCTGCCGGTGCACGTGGTGTACCGCGAAGGGCGCAAGGCCTCGATGCGGGTGCGCAGTTTTGTTGACCACATCGTCGACGGCCTGCGCGAGCATCCGGCCATGCAGCCGGATGTTCTTTGAACGCTTGCAGCGCACGCAACAGCGGAGGTCACTGCTAGTCATTACTTAGCAGTGGCAGCTGTTTCAATCAGGCTGGCAACGACTTTCGGATTGGACACCATCACCACATGGGACGCGCCTTTGACTACGACAGTCTTCTTGGCGTGTGCCCGCTCAGCCATGAACACCTGGGCTTGCGCAGGGATGTTCTTGTCCTTGTCGCCATAGACGAAATACGACGGAACGGTTTTCCAGGCGGGTTCGCTCGAGGCTTCATTTAGCGCAGCTACGGTCACGGGACGTTGGGTCGCTGCCATCAATTTTGCGTCAGCATTCGGCACATCGGCGGCGAACTGATCGTGGAACTTGTCCTGCTGGATGAACAGATCCTTTCCACCATCGGCCAATTCAACCGGTGGAGCCAGGGTTTGCCCCAAGGTATTACCCGGGAAACGACCCGCCAGGTCGGCGGTGGATTCACCGGCTTCAGGCGCGATAGCCGCGACGTAAACCAGCGCCTTGACGTTGGCATTGCCGTAGGCGGCTGCGCTGATTACCGGGCCACCGTAGGAGTGACCAACCAGTACCACAGGGGTTTTGATGCTTTTCAGTACATCAGCCACCGATTGCGCATCGCCTTTGAGGCTGCGCAGCGGGTTGGAAGCCGCAATCACCGGGTAGCCGTCTTTTTCCAGAATCTTGACCACGCCGTTCCAGCTGCTGGAGTCGGCGAAGGCGCCGTGCACCAGCACAACCGTTGGTTTAACGGGGGCCGCCAGCGCAGCAGTGGCGCTGGCCATGGCTGTGGCAAGGCCCAGTCCTGCGAATAACTTGTTCATCGGGTGTTCCTGTACGGGGTGGGAGGAGTGAAGCGACAGGGCCATTTGAACCGGATGCTGTGTCTCGCATGTGTCTGACTTGCCCGCCCGGCGCATGGAAATATGTCTGAAATCGCCTGAGCTACAAACGGATACAAGCGCCGTTCGGGCATTTCAGTGAGCGAAATAGTGGATTGTATTTTGTGGTCGTTCTCTACATCGCGGTTAAGGCGGAGCATAAGCACACACACTCTTCCATGCTGTACAGCAGAGGCTCATGACCGATGAAACGCGTGCTTATGTTACTGGCCAACGGCGTAGAGCCTCTGGAAATGGCCGCTTTTACCGATGTGCTTGGCTGGGCCAACCTGCTGGGTGATCACCCTGTGGAACTGGTCAACGCCGGCCTTCGCAGAAAGATCGTGACCACCTTCGGTCTCACGCTCAATCCGAGTTTTTTATTGAGCGATCTGGACGTGAGCAGCTTCGATGCCTTGGCACTGCCGGGTGGTTTTGAACCGTCGGGTTTTTACGAGGAAGCCTTGAGCGAACCCTTCCTGGCGACCATCCGGCATTTCGTCGAAGCCGGTAAACCCGTTGCCAGCGTTTGCGTGTCTTCCGTTTGCCTGGGTGTGGCCGGCGTGCTGCGTGACAGGAACGCCACGACCTACCACCAGGAGGGCGGCAAGCGGAAAAACCAACTGTTGGAAACCGGTGCACGCTTTGTCGATCGCCCCGTGGTTGTCGATGACCAGATCATCACTTCAAGCGGGCCGGGCACTGCCACCGAAGTTGCATTCGTACTGCTCGAAAAAATAACGAGCGTCGAAAATGCCGCTTTTATCCGCAAGAAGATGCGCTTCGCCACCCCCGACCGTGATTGGTACGAAACGCCGCAAGTGCCCTGAAATGATCCACCCACTCCGAATCGACTTTTTACCAAGGTAACCATATGACTAACACAGCACTCATCGTCGTTGATATTCAGAACGACTATTTTTCCGGCGGCAAATGGGAACTCAACGCTACTGACTCGGCCGCTGACAATGCGGCTCGTGTGATTGGAGCAGCACGTGAGCGGGGTGACTTGGTCATCCATATCCGTCACGAGACTTTAGCCCCTAATGCACCGTTTTTTGTTCCAGGATCCGACGGCGCGCAATTGCACGAGAAGGTGCGCAATCTTGGGGACGAGTTGGTCATCGTCAAACACTTCATGAACCCATACCGCGAAACGGAACTGCTCGAAGTGCTTGAACACAACGAGATTGAACGGGTCACCGTGGTCGGCAACATGAGCCACATGTGCATCGATGCTGTCACCCGCGCGTCTGACGACTTCGGGTTTGAGGCGACAGTTATTCACGATGCCTGTACGACCCACGACCTGGAATTCAACGACGTCAAGGTTCCTGCACATCTGGTGCATGCGGCGTTCATGGCCGCTTTGAAGTTCGGGTACGCCGAAGTGCTGAGCACTGACGAGTATGTGGCCTAGGTTTTAATTCTGCTGCCGAAAAAGGTAACCCAATGTTCAATCTTTCCAATGCTGTCGATTACTACTACTGGCCAACCCCCAACGGGCAGAAGGTCGCCATTTTTCTTGAGGAATCGGAACATCCCTACGTCGCGCATCCCGTCAATATCAGCAATGGTGAGCAATTTTCCACTGAGTTCACCCGAATTTCACCCAATCAGCGCATTCCAGCGATAGTCGACAGAGAGACTGGTGTATCGGTCTTTGAGTCAGGGGCGATTTTGTTGTACCTGGCTCAGCGCCGCGGGCAATTCATCCCCGCCGATGCGAAAGGGGCGGCTGAAGTCATGCAGTGGCTGTTCTGGCAAGCGGCGAACCTGGGGCCGATATTGGGACAGGCAGTGTTCTTCCTTAATTACGCCTCTGAACATGTGCCGCTCGCCGTGGCACGGTTCAGTAAAGAGACCGAACGTTTGTATGGCGTTCTGGAGCAGCAATTGAGCGAACGACCTTACGTCGCCGGCGAGTACTCCATTGCCGATATGGCGATCTATCCTTGGATGCTGCAACATGACAAGCAAGGAATGACGCTCGATGGTTATCCTAACGTCGCCGCTTGGCTAGAAAAAATCAGCATGCGCCCAGCAGTGGTTCGGGCCTACGCTAAAGGGGAGCAAATTCGTCCATCTGGTCAAACTGATCAAGACAGAAAAAAGCTTTATGGGCTTCCATAGCGGGGTCGCTACCCACTTAGGCGATTCCAGGTTGCTCGAAGTGCGTGCAGGGTCTGTCTCGAGCTTCATGAGGTTGCAAAGCGCAGAGTTGATGATCACCGGCAACTGCGTATTAGACCCCGCTGCCGGGGATTCAACCATTCCTCGCCGGGCGGCGGGTGAAGGGCACCTGTTTACGAATGCGTAGAGGTGATCATGAATCAGTCGGACGCGCCAGGAGCATCCCCTTGGCATGCGGGTGAGCGTGAGTTGCAGGAAAGCGTCGGCGTCGCCGATCAAATGGAGATATTTGGACGCAAGGTCGTACGTGACTACATGCCTGATCAGCATCGATTGTTTTACAACCAGTTGCCTTACCTGGTGGTGGGCGCGGTCGATGAACAAGGGATGCCTTGGGCCACGTTGATCGAAGGCCCCCCTGGCTTCATCCATTCACCCGATCCGCGTGTGCTGCAACTCGACCGCCTGCCCGCCGAGGGTGATCCAGTTAGGGCGGCCCTTAAGCAAGGCGCTGCGGTGGGACTGCTGGGCATTGACCTGAAGACCCGAAGGCGCAATCGCATGAACGGCAACATCAGCACCGCCTCGTCAGGCGGTTTTACCGTTTCTGTGGTGCACACTTTCGGCAACTGCCCGCAATACATTCAGTTGCGAGGCGTTGAGCCGGTCAGCCTTGGCCAAGCCTCAGCAAACGTAGCGGCCGAATGTCTCAGCGAACTGGATGAAGCCGCGAAGTCGACCATCAGCAAGGCCGATACCTTTTTCCTCGCCAGCTACGTCGATCTGGATGGCGATGCATCCCGGCGCTCGGTGGACGTTTCTCACCGGGGAGGCAATTCAGGTTTCGTCAGGATCGAAGGCAACGTGCTGACGATTCCCGATTTCGCTGGCAACCTGCACTTCAACACCTTGGGTAATTTCCTGCTCAACCCGCGAGCAGGGCTGGTGTTCATCGATTTTGAAACAGGCGACATGCTGCAAGTCAGCGGGCGTACCGAGATCATTCTCGAGGGGCCGGAGATTGCCGCCTTTCAGGGGGCTGAGCGGCTCTGGACACTGACCGTGGAACAGGTGGTTCGACGTCAGGCTGTGTTGGCCCTACGTTGGCGGTTTGAAGGTTTTTCGCCTAACAGCCTGATGACGGGCAGTTGGGAGCAAGCTGAGGGCCGATTGCAAGCCGATAACCTGCGTGATCAATGGCGACCGCTGAGGGTGACGCGGATCGTTGACGAGAGCAGCTCCATTCGCTCCTTCTATTTTGAACCGGCCGATGGCGCGGGCATACCGCGGTTTGAGGCTGGCCAACATCTGCCGGTGCGCTTTTGCCTTGCTGAAGGACAGGCGCCTCTGGTCAGAACCTACAGCCTGTCGAGTGCGCCGTCGGACAGTTTTTTCCGCATCAGCGTCAAGCGTGACGGACTCATCTCGTCGCATCTGCACGACCGCGTTAAGGTAGGGGATCTGGTTGAAGCCCGTGCCCCTCAAGGGCGCTTCACGGTGCAAGCCGATGAATATCGACCGTTGGTTTTGCTGGCCGCGGGCGTGGGCGTGACGCCACTGTTGTCGATGCTGCGTGAAGTGATTTATGAAGGCGAACGTATCCGTCGCACTCGACCGACCTGGTTCATCCAAAGTGCGCGCAGCCTGAGTGAACTCGGGTTTCGCGATGAGCTGTACGAACTGGCGACCCGTGCCAAGGATAAAGTTCGTGCGCTGCGTCTGCTCAGTCAGCCGGAAACTCATGCTCGCGTTGGTGAGGATTTTGAAGTGGCGGGGCGTGTGGATGTCGAACTGCTCAAGGCATTGCTGCCCCTGGACGATTACGACTTTTACCTGTGTGGCCCTGGTGCTTTTACCCAGGCGCTGTACGACGGCCTGCGTCAGTTGCGTATTGGCGATGATCGTATTCACGCGGAGACTTTCGGTCCTTCGACCCTGGTTCGCCAACGGGATCATTTAACCCCGGCGGTCGAGCAGATACCCGCGGCAAGCAGCCCGGTCAAAGTGCTGTTTTCGGCATCGGCGAAGGAAGCTCGTTGGGAGCCGGGTGGCGGGAGTTTACTGGAACTGGCCGAGAGCCGTGGCCTGAACCCGGACTTCAGTTGCCGGGGCGGATCGTGCGGTACATGCAGGACCCGATTGGTCAGTGGCCAAGTGCATTATCTGAACCTGCCGGCTGAGATGCCGGCCGAAGGGGAAGTACTGATTTGCTGTGCGGTGCCAGCGCAAGCCAAGGAGGGCGACGCCCCCCTGGTGCTGGATTTGTGAACTGGCCGTCATAGGTGCTCATCCCGCCATGCGCGGGTTGAGTACCTGGTCGATGCCGCCTTCGCTTTCAAGTTGAGCCAAGTCATCGAAGCCGCCAACGTGCCAGTTGCCGAAAAAGATCTGCGGGACGGTATGGCGACCGCTTCGGCTGATCATTTCGTTCTTCACGTCGACTGAGCGCACATCGATTTCCTTGTACGCAACCCCTTTGGCATCGAGCAACCGCTTGGCATTACGGCAGTAGGGGCAGGTCGTGGTGGTGTACATAGTGACTTCAAGCATGTTGAGTGCTCCTGAAAATTAGAGGCTGATTTAGGCAACAGCTTTTGCTGGACGGGCATGAACGGCAACGGTGTTCGGATGCTTGACCAGTGACTTGAAGGTCTTGTTGTCGGCGTCCAGGGCGTCGATTGAACCGGTGCCGATGTCGTAGACCCAGCCATGCAGATTCACCAGACCTTTTTCCTGAGCCAGGCGCACGCTTGGATGAGTCTGAATGTTGGCCAGTTGGGCGATGACGTTCTCACGCACCATGGAACTGACTTTGGCGGCTTCACTGGCGTGAGGACGCGATTCGTTGATGACTTTCGCCGACTCGGCATGTTGCAACCAGCCGGCGACCGCAGGCAAGTGATCCATACACTTGCACTTGGCGACAGCGGTCATGGCACCGCAATCAGAATGGCCGCAGATCACGATATCGGTCACGCCCAGTACGGCGACGGCGTATTCGACCGTGGCAGACACACCACCGGAATGCGGGCTGTAGGACGGCACGATGTTGCCAGCGTTACGGATCACGAACAGTTCGCCAGGCTCTTGCTGCGTCAGCAGTTCCGGTACAACACGGCTGTCGGAGCAGGTGATGAACAACGTGCCTGGATGTTGCGTGGTGGCCAAGTGTTTGAACAGGTCAGTGCGTTGCGGAAATGCTTCTTTTTGGAACTTCAAAAAACCTTCGATGAGCGCTTTCATGATGTTTACCTTTCATTGAGTGTTGAGTGAGTGACAATTAGTTGGTGCAGCCGCTACCGATACACGCTGTATTCCAGGATGTGGGTTTCACCGTGCGAATCGCGGTAAGTCATTTGCACTGGCGTCGGGCCACAGACATCAGCCGTCGGGGTGATGTGAATGACTTTGGCGATATCCAAGTGCATGCCATACGCATATGGAACGGCCTCAGGTGCTACCACAGCTTCCTGTGCGTAGGCTGACAGCGAAGCCGTCAGGGACAGGGCGAGAAACAGAATTTTTTCATGACGAATCCTCCATTCAAATGTGGTGATTGATCGAAAAGGGTTTAGAAATTTTTTGAAGCAGGCCCGCAAGGCTGCGGGCCGATTTACAGGTCCGGTTGCATCCTTAGAAAGGACGCAGTGGCAGGAACTTGCCGTCGAGGGTGATCACTGCACGGTGGCCGCCTTCCGGGTCTTCGACTTTCTTCATGTCGAGCTTGAAGTTGATCGCGCTGATGATGCCGTCGCCGAACTGCTCGTGAACCAGGGCTTTCAAGGTGGTGCCGTAGATCTGGATCATTTCGTAGAAGCGGTAGATGGTCGGATCCGTTGGAACACCCGACAGGCTGCCGCGCAGTGGGATGATTTGCAGACCGGCGACCGAGTCGGCGTCCAGGTCCAGTTTTTCGCCGATCACTTTGGCAGCGGCTTCAGGCAGTGGATGCTGGCCGAGCAGGGCGGCAGTGACATAAGCCAGACCGAGGCCGGTGCCTTGAGCCATGTCTTCGAAGGACAGGTTTTTGCGCGCCTTGGCGTCGAGGATTTTCGCGGTCAGCTCGAGGCTGGTGTCGTTGTAAGCGTGGGACTGTTGCATGGTGTTTCTCCTATCGGGTTTGCTTGTTGGCTGTTTGCCGGGTTGGTGTTGCTTGGGTGTGAAGCAATCTTCTGCCGTTTGCTCGATAGCGTCCAAGACCGATATACAATCCTGCGCATAAGTCGTTCCTATAGATGCAGGTCGGAGCGTTCATGAATTTGGCGGGATCCATCAGCACCTGAAATGGTGGATGCCCCATAGGGGGTACCGCCGCCTGGTTGCGATACATCGAATAAGGCTGGATCGGAATAACCGATAGGCACAATGACCATGCCGTGATGAGCAAGTGTCGTCCACGTCTAGGTGATGGTCATCTCTTGGCCACCGCCAGTACCCGTTGATGTAAATACACTTGCGGCCTTGCCAACCAGTGCTCCGCTAGCCCACAGGCCGCCAGTCTGATCGAGGAAGTTGCGCATCTGTCCTTACATGTTGCCAAAGCGGGTAGGCGTGCCAATTATGATGGCGTCATAGCCAGACAATTCAGCAGGGTTTGCCACTGGAGCCGCCTGGTCAGTTTTGCCATGTGCAGCTTTGAATGCCTCAGGATCCATGGTTTCAGGAACACGCTTTACCGTGACTTCACCCCCCCGGGACGCTGCTAGCACCCTGAGCTACATGCTGCGCCATCATTTCGATATGGCCGTACATCGAATGATAGAGAACCAGAATCTTGACCATCTTCACTTCCTCGTTTCGCTACATCATCTGTCGAACGCCGGTTGTTACAGGCCTAAATCAGAAAGACCTGGATGATCGTCAGGGCGACGGCCTAACGGCCAACGAAATTTTCGCTCCGACTCTTTGATTGGCATGTCATTGACGCAGGCAAACCGATGAGCCATCAGTCCGTTTTCAGCAAACTCCCAATTCTCGTTTCCGTATGAGCGATACCAATTACCGGAGTCATCGTGCCATTCGTAGGCGTAACGTACCGCGATGCGGTTATCGGTAAATGCCCACAGCTCTTTGATCAGTCGATAGTCCAGTTCTTTGTTCCATTTTCGGGTCAGGAATGCTGCGGCTTCAGCCCTGTTTACTGCGAAGTCGACTCGATTTCGCCATTTGGTATCAGTTGTGTAAGCCAGTGAAACTTTTTCTGCATCGCGGGAGTTCCAGCCATCCTCTGCAAGCCGGACTTTGAGAATTGCCGACTCACGATCGAAAGGGGGTAGTGGGGGACGGGTTTCAGATTCAGCCATGATTTTCACTCCAAACGTGTGGGGACATCGTGGTCAAGCAGGCAATGTGCTTAGGGAGCAGGTGAGGCCTATGCCGTTGTTTCCGGAAACTCCGCCAATGGAACGAATTTGTTGGTTCTGCCATCGAGCGCGACGATGGACCCTGTTTCGATGTCATAGACCCAACCATGCAGATTCAGCTTTTTCTGTTCCAGAGCCAATCTGACGCTGGGGTGGGTTTTCAGGTTGGAGAGCTGAGCGATAACATTTTCCCGAACCATTGAGCTGACACGTTCTTTGTCGGATGCGTGGGTACGGGTCGCGTTCATTACCTTCGCCGACTCCGCATAGCTCATCCAGGCCGCCACTGCCGGTAAATGATTCAATGATTTGCCACTGGAAACCGCCGTCACTGCTCCGCAATCCGAGTGACCGCAAATGACGATGTCATGGACCTCGAGTACCGCAACGGCATACTCGACAGAGGCGGTGACACCACCCGGTTGTGGACCATAGGATGGAACTATGTTCCCAGCGTTGCGTATAACGAATAGCTCTCCGGGCTCTTGCTGTGTGAGCAACTCCGGAATGACTCTACTATCGGAGCACGTGATAAATAACGTTTTTGGATTTTGGGTAGTGGCGAGATATTTGAAAAGGTCCGTTCGCTGCGGAAAAATTTCTTTTTGAAACTTGATGAAACCTTCGATGAGTTCTTTCATGTGCAAGTTCCGGCGTTAAGTGTCTGGGTGAAATTGCGAAGACCAATGTTAGAGGTCTTGCTAAATATCGTCCAAGAATAAGAGGGAGCAATGATTTATTTATTATATGGGATAAGTCTAATGCTGCTGAGCTTTCATGCTATCTATGTAAGGCTGGAAGGTGAGTCGTGACTTCGCTCATCAATTACTGCAATAATTAGGCTTGGTTAACCTGAATTATTGACGGAAATTTTAAGCCGCTTTTTTTTGCACTTATTTCGAGCAATGTTCCACTTTTTTCGCTCAAATAATCAGCAATGCGGGAGCGTAACCAACGCTCGCCTGGATCGTTGTCCAGCGTGGCGATCCATGACATGGATAGATCGAGGGGCGGGAGACTCATCGGAACGGGGTCCGCGCGTAGACCACCTTACATCGTCAAGAAGGGTGAGCCGCTGGTTAACTTGCAGAAATAGGCTGCACTTGCCGGCTGCTTGGAAAACATGATTTCCGGGCAGACGGCCCGAATTAAATAGCGCCGCTTACCTACTGGCCCGTTGTTCGCCTTAGCGTTAACTGACAACGTGACGCGCGATTCTGGACGTACTTAGAAATAGAAAAGCTCAGACACATTCCAGATATATAACTGCGGTTTGATGCATCAGTCCCCCTCCAAACAGAGAGAGTTGTTTTGTTCAGCAGATTGCAGACCGCGCTGAAGTCGGTGAGCCAGAGCGCGCGATTGATGGTAGGTGTACCCAATTACGACAATTATGTGGCCCAAATGGGTATCAACCATCCGGACCAGCCGGTAATGACGTATTCGGAACTCTTTCGCGAGCGTCAGGAAGCTCGCTACGGCAATGGAAAATGTACAACGCGCTGCTGCTGACCATTCATTCGGAGCGTTGAAGCAAAAAGTTGTTTCGCCACAAGATTCTGATGGCGATCGCTTTGAGCGAAAAAGTAGCTGAACGTGAAGTCGTGCAGCTGATTGCTGCGACCAATCACGGTTGTGATTTCTGCGTAGCGGGTCACACCGCGGTAGCGTTGAACAAGGCGAAGTTGTCTGATGAAGTGGTCGGCGCACTGCGCGGACAAACAGCCATACCGGAGGTGAAGCTTGAAGCCTTGGCAGCCTTCGCCCGCGAAGTTATCGCGACGCGCGGTAACGTCAGTGAACAAACCTACAACGCTTTCAAAACTGCGGGCTACACAGAGGGAAATGCCTTGGAAGTAATCCTTGGAGTGAGCCTGGCAACCCTGTGCAACTTTGCCAATGTCTTCGCTAAAACCCCTCTCAATCCGGAGCTTAGCCGTTACAGCTGGCAGTCGGATAAATAATCCAAAATCTGGCAACTGGATCGCCTGTCTGGGCAGGTTAGCCCAATTGATAGTCGCCCCAGTGGTCAATGCAGCAATTTCGCGCCGGTATCGGCGCGAATGTGCTGGTACCGCAGTAGCCAATGAAAAAGCTCTTCACAATTGGGTTTCAGGCTTGCTGTACCAGTGCCAGCCTTACGGAGAATCCTATGAGAAGAGTACCGAATAGCCATTGCTGAATGCGTTGCGCCAGCGCGCTTCGTTCCATCCAGCGGCCTACCCATGCGCTGGCGGTTGCAAAAATACTGTCGAACAGAAGCCCTGTAATTACGAGGACGATACCTAACACGGCAAATTGCTCCCATACGGAGGAGCGATTGGGGTCAATGAATTGTGGTAGCAATATTGAGCTGAACAGTAACGCTTTCGGATTGAGCAGATTAGTCAGAAGACCACGCCGGAAAGCTGCCTTCAAAGATGGCGATGCAACGGGATTCTCAACAGCTGTTGGTGAGCTTGCGCCACTGCTTTTAAACATTTGTAACCCTATCCAGAGTAGATAAGCAGCGCCTGCGTATTTAACGACGTCAAATGTCCAGGGAAGAACTTTGAACATCGTTGCCAGCCCCAAGGCGGTCAATGTGACGTGGCAGGCACGCGCAAATGCCAAACCCAGTGCGGTTGCCAATGCGGCCGTTCTGCCTTGTTTTGCGCCGGTTTGCAGCAGCAGGATCATGTCCGGGCCGGGCATTAAAAAGATCATTGAAAGGGCTAAGAGATACAGCGCTTTATCTTCCATTCTGAAGCAGCTCAGTGAGTGGTGAGGGAGATAAATTCTAGGTCCAAGGGGGAGGGCAGGTGGTTGCGTTTTGAACTCAATACTCGGGTTGTTTTGGCAGTTTATGCCGATGAAGTTTTATAAAAGGTTTGCCTATGCCAAATTTTCGAAATCCTCAAATAGAGCTCGATAGCTATGACAGAGGCATCCTGGCCGCCCTTCAACGAGACGGTCGACTGACTAACGTACAACTGGCAGAAGAGATCGGTCTCTCTCCCTCTACTTGTTTGCGGCGCGTGCGCAATCTGGAGGAGGCAGGAGTCATCCGCGGTTATCAGGCAACGCTCGATGCAGAGTCGGTGGGGTTGGGACTGACGGTGTTCGTTGGAGTAAAAGTCGAACGTCATCATGAGGTGGAGGCGGAAAAATTTCGAGTGACGGTTCTGGCGCTTCCAGAGGCTGAAGCTTCCTGGTGTCAGGGACAAAGCAGCCTTAGTAGCAGGTCATCGAAACTCCCGGCCCATAGGTGGCAAATTTTCCCAATCCAAATCGATACACTGCGCAGGCGTTTCAGCTAGGAGAGTGGTGAGGTCGAGCTTCACTCTTTCCGAATCTTGTTTGTGTTTTTTGGGCGTAGAGGTATCAGGGTTGGGGCGGAAATTTCGCTACGCTCTGTAATTCGCTAGTATTCGCCTAGGATCGATTAGTCAAACGCCAAGCCGGATCAGATAATTTGGCTATGAAAAAATCCGCTAGCACATCCACTTTGGCTGGCCGGGTGCGAGCGGTCGGCGTCACAAAATACAGTCCTCCCTCCTGCATGCTCCACTCTGGCAGTACCACTTGAAGTCTTCCATCGCGTAGATATTCACTTGCGACAAACTCTGGAAGCTCAGCTATCGCAATTCCTGCAAGTACGGCAGGGATTAAGGCGTCCACATTTGTGACGCGCAGAGAGCCATTGGGGGAGACGCTGACCTCATCCCCTGATTTATTGAGTAAGCGCCAGACGTCACTCTGGGCTCGATAGGCGTATCCCAAGCAATTTCGACCTACCAGATCATGAGGGTGTTTTGGGTGACCATGCTGTTCAAGGTATCTAGGAGACGCCACAAGATACCGAGCAACCCGGCTAATTCGTCGTGCTACTAGAGATGAGTCGGGTAATATTGCGATCCGCATCGCAGCATCAAAGCCTTCCCCAATGAGGTCGACTGACGCGTCGGACAAATGAAGATCGACTGACACTTCGGGATAAGCGAGAAGAAATTCCGGTAGAATCGGGGCAACCCAGCGGATGCCGTAAGTCATCGGTATCGCCAATCGCACGAGCCCTCTAGGTTGTGACGAAAGTTCGCGTGCAATACCCTCCGTCTCTTCCGCCTCTCGGTACAGGCGACTAGCGCTTTCCGCTATGCTGCGGCCAAATTCTGTGAGTGCGAGCTGTCGGGAGGTCCGATTTAAAAGACGGGCACCTAGCCTTTCTTCCAAGCGACCAACTCCTCGTGAAACCGTTGCGACGGAGACACCCATCACCCTCGCAGCAGCCGCAAAGGATCGCTCCTCAGCTACCTTTGCAAACATCGCTAATCCTTCAAAATCTGGCATCTTTGACATCGACATTTCTGCAATGATGGTTTGCAATCAATTCTATTTCGAAAGGCAGGGTTCGTCGATATTCTTTGGTCATGCGCTTTCTTGCGCCAACCTGAGGAACGTCAAATGTCACGCAAACTTGAAGGTAAAATCGCCATCGTCACCGGCGGTACCAGCGGCCTTGGATTGGCAACTGCCATTCGTTTCGCTAAGGAAGGTGCTCACGTTTACATCACTGGTCGGCGCAAACCTGAGCTTGATGCTGCTGTTTTGGCTGTCGGTAATGCAACCGGTGTTCAAGTCGACTCCTCCAAGCTGGATCAATTGGACGCGTTATACGCCCAGGTGAAAGAACAACACGGTCGTGTTGACGTTCTGTTCGTGAACGCTGGCGGCGGTGAAATGAGCAATCTGAAAGATGTCACTGAAGAGCATTTCGACGACACCTTCGGCCGAAATACCAAGGGCGTACTTTTTACGGTCCAAAAGGCGCTGCCACTGCTGTCCAAGGGAGCTTCCGTGATTCTCACGGGCTCTACCGCGGGTAGTGTTGGCACCCCAGATTTCAGTGTTTACGCCGCTTCGAAAGCAGCTGTAAGGTCCTTCGCCCGTAACTGGATCCTCGACTTGAAAGGTCAGGACATTCGCGTGAACACTCTCAGCCCTGGTCCGATCAAGACACCAGGCCTCGTAGGATTGGCAGGCCCAGACGCGGCACAGCAGCAAGGTCTGCTGGATCACTTTGCTTCATTGATTCCAATGGGCCGCGTTGGCGATCCAGATGAAGTCGCAAAGGTAGCAGTATTCCTGGCCTCTGATGATTCCAGCTTCGTGAACGGCAGCGAAGTATTTGTCGACGGCGGCATCGCCCAAATTTGATCCGGAACGTATTGGGAAAGTGTGAGCTTTCCCATTACTGATCAATCTATTGCCCACCGATGCGTTTGAACCGAGATTTGACCATGGGGCCGACCCAGTCCGCGGGCGGGTTAAGACAGAACTCCATGAATTGCTCAGCATCGGAGCGGCGCAGTTCCAGTAGCGGTTTGCGATCCACAGCTAGTGGCCAACTGCAGATATCTAGTACCTCGAATAGGTAGTTGACTGCTCTCGATGCCGAAGCGGACGGTACGCAGGTTGCAGAAAATAGGACTGCTGAAGAACAGTAATTATGGAAAACCAGGGAAGCGTTCCCGGTTTTCCATAATTACTAGCATGAATTTCTCAGAATTACTTCCGGGTAGTGCGGCTACAAAGCTGGAGGGAAGTTCCGCGCAGACACATAATTTAACATAATATACATTATGCGCACCTATGGATTTTCCTTGTGAGGCTCTTGCTCGATGCTTTTCACCAGGTGATCAGGCTGGCCAGGCCGAATTTCTCGCATGCGAGAAAAACGCCGTTACGAACATGACGATGGCCGCTGTGCTTCTGCCGCTGCATCGATACGGATTTTGGCGCGTGCAACAACGGCCATCGCTTGGACAATATAAGCGGCGTCACCGGTGTCGTAAGCATCAGCCAAAAAGACAGCTACGGTCTCTGAATCAATCAGCGAGTCCGCAGGATCATAATCATGAATCGACTCTGTCATTTGATCACCAGGGGAAAATATGAACCCTACATCAAGCTCTGAAAATAGACGCTGGATTGTCACCTGCCAAGACGCTGATGATGGAACTGGCGACCTGATCATACCTTTGCCTGACGATCTTCTGGCGGCCATCGGGTTGACCAGCGGTGACAAGCTGGACATGGAAAAACAACCGGACGGCACGATAACCCTGACGCCAGTTCGTTCTTAGGATTCATTAAGCCACTCAAAGACGACGGTCTACATGATCCCAGAGGAGAAAACCGTGAGTGAACAAAAGAAGTACGATGCCGAAACCTTGATCAACGTATTGATAGACCTGTATCTGGTATGTGGCGATATGGATGCTGATGTAGAGGTTTTGGATTAGATAATGGCTGCTATTCACGAAGAGCCTTTGCCGCATGAATCGCTGATTGCCCTACGAAAAATTAGCGATGAAAGCTGAGAATTTGGCACCCTGCCCTAATGTCATAGCATGTAAAGTTATAACTCAACTAAATGACTGTTTAGTTGAGTTAGTTCAAAGCGCTCCACGATCAGGAAGATCAGCTGTTACGCATACCCTCCTTTTACAGTCATGCTGACCCATTGCTGCGCGTGGTACCAAGCCAATGGCCGCATGAGCATCGGCGAGGTCATTAACCATTACAACGGACTAGTACTGAAGATGCTCCGCCGTAACCCTCCTCCATACTGTCAGTTAAAACCGGCCGCGAATCGCCCTCGCAGGTATTCGACAAAAACGGTTACGGCCCTCGGCACATGTGTGGAATAAGGACGCACCAGATAAATGTCCTCAGGGAAGGCGCCTACTATTTTCCACGTTGGCAGCACCTGCACCAATGTTCCGCTCTTCAGCCCAGCCTGAGCGCTGAAATCGGGCAAAAGCGCGATACCCAGATCCGTCAAAGCTGCATCACGCTACGCTTCGCTATATTTGTCCATCGTGCGAAACCGGCACCAAGAAAATCATCTACCAGAAAAACGACCGCTGATTCGCCTCACATCAGGCAATAGGACTCACGGTCTTCAGCGACGATCTCGCGCTTGGCGTTGTACAACCGGGCCTCGGGGGTGAAGGCTATCGAGCGGCCCTCGAGCACATAGCGTTGGCCAGCTTCGAAATGATCGTAGTGGATGGTCAGGTAGCATATGCGTTCGGAGGGGCCGTCCATCATGCTCGAGCCCCCGGAACCGGGTACTTCGAAGTCGAAGCGGACGATCAATTCATGGTTTCCGGGCGCGACCTCAAAAAAACGCCCGTCGACCAAGCGCTGCTTGTCCAGGCGCTCGGCCATCAGCAGTCTGTCGTTGGGGAATGGCGTAGAGAAGTCGACCCAGGCCATCTGAGGATTCGCCGCCGGCATCGGGGTCTGACAACCAGCAACAACACTGGCGGCGAGTAGCAGCATCAACGTGCGCATGATGAATGTCCCAAGGATTATGCATTCAGCATAACGCCGATCAGGTACGTTGGCAGCCAGCTGGTGTGCCTTGGCCAATGACTTTTCGCTGTTGATCGTAGAGTTTTGCCCAGGGCCGAAAACCGATGTTCCCCGCTTTGGCGATGCTGTAACGAAGTTAACTTCTCAACTGCTCAGCGCAGCGCCGATGCAGATACTGCAGGCGAAGCAAGTACCCCCAAACGCCCAGTAAGTTGCTAAGCAAAATCTGATCCGGTTAACGTCTGCTCCACGTCCAGACTTCAATCTCAGAGGGGCATTTTTCGCTCGCCGGAACATAGGCGACTTTTTCAACAGAATCGACCGTCTCCAGTCGTTCACTTTGGCTAGTCAACCTGGATAGGTTCAATCTGCACGATCTCCACTGGTCGAGGCAGCATTGATCTGTAGACGCTATTTGTCTATATTTGAGTCTATGGATTTATGATGAGGTATTGGACATGACAGTAATCCCCCAAGCACAAGGATTTACCAAGAGCCAGTGTGTTACTGGTCTGCGAGCAGCCGTAGGCATACTCGAAAAATGGGGTGCGTCCAGCGATCAGGCCTGCCGTATCCTGCGCATTTCTCGCAGCACGTACACACGCGCCAAGCAGCGCGATCCTGGCTGGTCCGTGGGCCTGGATTCAGACCAGATGCAGCGCATCAGTTTTGTTCTCAATATCCACGCCGCTCTGCGCCTCGTCTTTGATAACCCGGAAAACGTCTATGGTTTCCCGACGATGGCGAACGAAAACGAGTTTTTCAACGGGCGTACACCGCTCGATATTATGTCTCAGGGGGATATGATTTCTCTGTACGAGACGTTTCGGCGGATTGACGTGCTACGAGGCGCGCAATGGTGATGGTGAGCCAGCTGGCAGAGCTGGCCGGTGAGCCGTTGCAGGCCTACCGCCTGGTCAATTCGAAGTTTCCGCCTATTTCATTGTTTGATGACGTAGCGGACGCGGACGAGTTTGAGGTTCTGTATCAAATACAGGCTCTCACTAATCCGAGGCTGCTAAATGAGGTTGGACACCTTGAGTTGATTCCGCGAGGGGAGATCCCGTTCGGTATTCCTGGATGCTCTTACGCGACAGCGCCTTTTACCCACGTCAACCCGGCTGGTTCGCGATTCAGCGATGGTAGCTTTGGTGTGTTGTACCTGGCTGGCTCAATGGAAACGGCGCTGGCAGAGGTGCAGCATCACCAGAGTCTGTATTGGTCGAAAGTCCAGAGCCTCAACTATGAGCGGTTTGTTTTCCGCGGGTTATCCTGCTCCTTCGTGGACATAGCGATGAAGGATGCCGCATCCATCCCGATGACTGATCCTATCTACGCTCCTGACGATTACACGCATTCCCATCGCTTGGGGAAGGCTGTCAAGGATGCAGGGTGTCCCGGTCTTCGTTACAACTCCGTGCGTACGCCTGGCAACTACTGCTGGGCGCTGATGACCCCGAGACCAGTCTCATCAATTATTCAAACAGCCCATTACGAGATGATCTGGAGCGGTCAGATCACCAGCGTCAATAAAATCAGCGAAGCCTGACCGCGTTTTTGGGGGCGATATCAATTCAACGATGGGCCAGCGCCAGCTCAGGCCGAGAAAAACTTGTCGATTCCTCGTAGCGGTATTCAATGAAAAACCCGGCCTTATCAGCCGGGTTTTTTATGAGCGCGATTTGAGCGTTGCAGCGACTTCAGGATTGAACCCGGTGTCGACAATCAACAGCAGCGAGTCTGTCCATTGCCGCCTCCGTAACGGGCTTCCTGGCGTTCGCGGAAGAACGCCTCGTAGCTCATCACCGGCTTGTCCGGGTGTTTGGTTTGCATATGCTCGACGTAGGTGTCGTAGTCGGGCATGCCGACCATCAGGCGCGCGGCCTGACCGAGGTACTTACCGAGGCGACTCAGGTCATTGAACATGGTGCACTCCTTGATCAAGCGTCCGGCAAAGCCTGAAATGGCGCTTCTTTATCCGTCCGTTCTTTGCTGCCCCAGGCGGCGACACCGACCTTGAGCGCAAAGAACAGGATGCTGAATACCACGAGCAGGAACAGCGCCGTCAGTGTCGCATTGGTGTAGGCGTTGTAGATCACATGCTGCATCTGGGTGATGTCCTTGGCCGGGGCGAGGATCTGACCGTTGGCCAGCGCATCGCTGTACTTCCTGGCCAGCGCCAGGAAACCGATCGCCGGGTTGGCGTCGAACAGCTTGATGAAGCCTGCGGTGGTGGTGCAGATCAGCAGCCAGACTGCCGGCAGCAAGGTCACCCAGATGTAGCGCTGGCGTTTCATTTTGATCAGTACGACTGTCGCCAGCATCAGCGCGATACCGGCCAGCATCTGGTTGGAGATGCCGAACAGCGGCCACAAGGTGTTGATGCCGCCCAGTGGATCGATCACGCCTTGATACAGCAGGTAACCCCACATCGCCACGCAACCGGCGGTCGCGATCAGGTTGGCGGTCCAGGATTCCGTGCGCCGAAGAGCCGGAACGAAGGAACCGAGCAAGTCCTGCAACATGAAACGACCGGCACGGGTACCGGCGTCGACGGCAGTCAGGATGAACAGTGCCTCGAACAGGATCGCGAAGTGATACCAGAACGCCATGGTGTTTTCACCCGGCAGTACGTGGTGCAGGATCTGTGCGATACCGACCGCCAGGGTTGGCGCGCCGCCAGCACGGGCCAGAACCGTGGTTTCACCGATGTCCCTGGCCACTGTTTGCAGCGCTTCCGGGGTAATCGCAAAGCCCCAGCTG
Organism: Pseudomonas sp. GW821-FHT07G10; assembly: GCF_059418545.1. NCBI lineage: Bacteria > Pseudomonadati > Pseudomonadota > Gammaproteobacteria > Pseudomonadales > Pseudomonadaceae > Pseudomonas > Pseudomonas sp. GW821-FHT07G10. Next base: position 95,005 of record NZ_JBWKQB010000003.1, read on the forward strand.
CTGACGGTCTGCGCCACTTGCATCACGTCACCGCCGACAAGCGCCGCCGGGCTGTTCATGGCGAAGTAGACGCCCGGCTCAATCACCGAAGCAGCCACCATGGCCATGATGGCCACGAAGGACTCCATCAGCATGCCGCCGTAACCGATGTAACGGGCATGGCCTTCACTTGCCAGTAGCTTGGGCGTAGTCCCGGAGGCAATCAGCGCGTGGAAACCAGACACCGCACCGCAAGCAATGGTGATAAACAGGAACGGGAACAGCCCGCCCTTCCATACCGGCCCGGTACCGTCGGTGAACTGGGTCAGTGCCGGCATTTTCAGCTCGGGCATGGTGATCAGAATGCCAATCGCCAGGGCCATGATGGTGCCGATCTTGAGGAACGTAGAGAGGTAGTCACGCGGCGCCAGAATCAGCCAGACCGGCAGTACCGCCGCGACGAAACCGTAGCCAATCAGCATCCAGGTGATCTGGATGCCGGTAAAGCTGAAGGCTTTGGCCCACACGGGATCGGCGGCAATCTGCCCGCCCAGCCAGATCGAACCCAACAACAGCAACACGCCGACGATGGAGATTTCACCGATGCGACCCGGGCGGATGTAGCGCATGTAGATGCCCATGAGCATCGCAATCGGGATGGTCGCCATCACCGTGAAAATGCCCCACGGGCTCTCGGCCAGGGCCTTGACCACGATCAGCGCCAGCACCGCGAGGATAATGATCATGATCAGGAAGCAGCCAAACAGCGCGATGATGCCGGGAATGCGGCCCATTTCTTCACGGACCATGTCGCCCAGGGAGCGGCCGTTGCGGCGGGTGGACATGAACAGAACCATGAAGTCCTGAACGGCACCGGCCAGCACCACGCCGGCGATCAGCCACAGCGTACCGGGCAGGTAGCCCATCTGCGCCGCCAATACCGGACCGACCAGCGGCCCCGCGCCAGCGATAGCCGCGAAGTGGTGACCGAAGAGCACGTGTTTGTTGGTCGGCACGTAGTCCAGACCATCGTTATTGACTACCGCGGGGGTGGCTCGACCGGGGTCCAGTTGCATCACCTTATTGGCGATGAACAGGCTGTAATAGCGGTAAGCGACGAGATAGATAGCGACTGCTGCGACTACGATCCAGAGGGCGTTGATGGCTTCGCCGCGGCGCAGGGCCACGACACTCAGCGCAAAAGCTCCCAGGACAGCCACGGCAAACCAGGCGAGGTGTTTAGCCAGTCGGGTCATTGCGAGTCTCCTGCCGACAGTCAGTGGACTGCGGCGGTAATTTTTATAATTGTGTCCGCTGTGCGGAGCTGGCCCAATATCCGCGCATGCCGTCTACAAATAAATCCGCAGAACTACGTACGCAGCGTCTACGTAGTTCTACTGAGTTCGCTCGTGCAATACCTGAAATCCACCGGTCATTACGTCCAACCGACTACTGAACGAGCGTATCTTTGGCATATGATGCCGAGCCTTCGCCGCACCTCGGGCGGCATGAGTCTATGACCCCTGGTCATCCGTTCGGTCTGGACAGGAGCAAAGATGCAGCTCAAACACAAAATCGTCGCGCTCGGGATTCTGCCGCTGGTGTTGGCGATCGCCGTCATCTGCGCGCTGGTGATTTCCCTGAACCGCCAACTGGGTGATCAACAGGCGCAACTGATCGAAGACAGCATTCTGGCCAGCAAGCGCGCAGAACTTAAAAACTACGTCGAAATGGCGCAAAGCCTGATTGCGCCGCTGTACGACAACGGCCAGGGTGACGAGCACGCACAGCAACAAGTGCTGGAAGAACTGCGCAAGCTCAGCTTCGGCATCAATGGCTACTTCTTCGTCTACGACCACCAGGGCCGTAGTCTGATGCACTCGCGGCAGTCGGAACTGGTGGGCAAAGATCTGTGGGACATGAAAGACCCTCACGGCCTGCCGGTGATCCAGGCGTTGCTCAAAAGTGCGGAATCAGGAGAAGGCTTTCAGCGCTACGCCTGGAACAAACCCTCTTCCGGTCAAGTGACCGACAAGCTTGCCTATGTGGTGATGCTGGATCGTTGGGGGTGGATGCTCGGTACCGGCATCTACCTTGAGGACGTTGAACGCGCCACACAGCAGGCGCGTGACGAGGTAGCTCAGGGCATCCGCAAAACGATGCTTGCGATTGCCGTGGTGGCCCTGGTAGCGGTGCTGTTTGTCTTCGCCAGCGGTATGACGCTGAACGTCAGCGAACACCGTCTGGCCGACAAAAAACTTCAACGCCTGACCCAGCGTATCGTCAGCTTGCAGGAGGAAGAGCGATCACGGGTTTCCCGTGAGCTGCACGACGGTATCAGCCAGGTACTCGTCTCCATCAAGTTTCAGTTCGAACTGGCCAGCCATGTGCTGGAGAATGGACAAGGACAAGACAAGGGTTTGAGCATTTTAAGAGAAGCCACGGAACGCCTGGGGGAAGCAATTGGCGAAGTTCGTAGCCTCTCTCACGACCTGCGCTCGTCGCTGCTCGACACCCTGGGCCTGCCTGCGGCGATCGGTCAATTGGCAACAGAATTCGAGCAACGCAGCGGGCTCGTGGTGACCTACAACAACAACGAGTGCGACTGCCATTTGGCCGATGGTGCACCGGTCTCGTTGTTTCGCATTGTGCAAGAAGGCCTGACCAACATCGAACGACATGCACAGGCTAAAAACGTCTCCATTACCCTGCACGGGTCTGAAGACGCTGTACGTCTGGCCGTGGTCGATGACGGTATCGGTTTCAACGTCGCCCAGGTCGAACGTCGTCACGCCGGCATTGGCCTGCGCAATATCCGTGAACGTGTCGAGCATTTTGGTGGTCAATTCGCCCTGATATCGACGCCGGGAAGGAGTGAGCTGGAGGTTCTGCTGCCGGCGAAAATGCCCGGTACGAAATGCTGACTCCCCCCATAACAACAAGAGTGAATGCCCGCGATGAACCTGCCCTACCCGATCCGCGTCGCCTTGGTCGACGATCACTCCCTGGTACGCGATGGGATCAAAGCGCTGCTGGCGGTAATGGCCCCCCTGGAAGTGGTGGGAGAAGCCGAAAATGGTGCGGATGCGCTTGAGATGGTCGGGCGCTGCCTGCCGGACCTGTTGCTGGTCGACATCAGCCTGAAGGACATGAACGGGCTTGAGCTGACCCGAGTGTTACGCAACCAGTACCCGTCGCTCAAGGTGCTCGTGCTCAGCATGTACGATAACTATGAATATGTGAGTGAATCCGTTCGCTCGGGTGCCAGCGGCTACGTGCTGAAGAACGCGCCTTCACGGGAGATCATTGCTGCGATCGAAGCCATTGCCAGTGGCGGGACATTCTACAGTGCCGAAATCGCGCAGAGGCTGATTGCCGATAAGAGTACCGACAATGAGCTGACACCGCGCGAGAGCCAGGTGTTGTACAAGATGGCTCAGGGCCTGAACAACAAGGAAATGGCCCGCGAGCTGGATATCAGTGTCCGGACTGTAGAGACCCATCGTCTGAGCATCCGGCGCAAACTTAACATCGACAAGCCCGCGGCCCTGGTAAAGTACGCGATTGAACACGGGATAATTTCGCATTAGGCCAGTCAATCACGACTCAAACGTCGCAAAGTCACCTGTCGCAAGCGCAGCCAGCGGCGAAGCCTCATTCAGGCCGGCGAACAACCCTCACCTTTGCGCTCCCACCGCCGCCGCAGAAAAACTGATCGCGCCCATCGGACTCAAGCCCCGACACCCCTACCCCAGCCGGCATCTTGAGGCTTTCCAGGACCTCTCCCGTTCCCGGATCGACTCGCCGCAATTCACTCTCCTCGCCTTCCCACGTACCGTGCCAGAGTTCTCCGTCGACCCAGGTGACGCCGGTGACGAAGCGGTTGGACTCTATGGTGCGAAGAATCGCCCCGGTCTGGGGATCGATTTGATGAATCTTGCGGTCCCGATACTGGCCCACCCAGAGCGTCCCTTCGGCCCACGTGAGCCCCGAGTCACTGCCGCCGGGCGCCGGGATCGTGGCGAGTACACGGCCGGTCTGCGGATCGATCTTCTGGATGCGATCCTCGGCGATCTGAAACAGGTGCTGGCCGTCGAAGGCCGTTCCTGCATGGGCGGCGACCTCGATCGAGCGCAGCGTCTTGCCGCTCGCCGGGTCGAGGGCGTTCAGTTTGTCTCCGGTAGCAAACCAGACGTGCTGGCCGTCATAAGTGACGCCATGCACGGCGTCGACACCCGCAAAGGGGCCATACTCACGGAGGATTTCAGCGGCTGAGCGTTTCATGTTTGTTTCCTCTTCACGGGCTGCTGAAGTGAATCCTAGTCACTGGGCAGTGGAACGGGGAGTAACAAGGTCGTCGCGAATCCCGGCACCGGCGGGGTCATCCAGCGACGTGCTCGCCCGCGACCGAACGACTGCACCTTGCCGGCCACCGCCAGCGAGTCGAGTGCTCGCTGCACGGTGCGCTGGCTGGCGCCAAGGGCCAGCGCCAGGGCCGAGCTCGACCACGACTCACCGTCGGTGAGGAAGGCGAGCACCGCCGCCTGCTTCTCTTCGACGGGCCGCGCCAGCACGACGACCTCGGCCGCGCCGCGGGGCACCAGCGCAAACCCGCGCCTGGTCGCGGTCACGCCGGCCAATGCCCGAAGCGCCACGCGAAGCCGCCCGACTTCGACTCGCAACCGCGCGCGATGGGACTCATCGCTGAGCTTCAATCGAAAGGCTCGCGCGATGAGCGTTTCCCTCGGCACGTCTGCGGGCCACGCTTCGCCGAGCGCCCGCGCGAGCGCGAACAACACCGGCCGCCTGGCGAGCGAGACCGAGGTGCCGGCGTCACGCACCACATGCCGACACGCGTCCACGACGAACACCTTTGACGCCAGCAACGCTTCAACTTCGTCGAGCACCAGGGGCCGTTCTTCGCCACCGGCAATCAGGCGCGCTGCGGGGGTATTGAGGATGAGCGCAGCGCTTTCGACCTCGGCTGTCAGCGCCGGGATGCCGGCGTGGCGCGCGGCATGCCCGGCCCGATCAAGCGCAGTGCGGGCGGTCTGCGTGCGCAGGCGTCGCATCGCAATCCCCGCCACGACCAGCTCATGGGCGGCCCTCAGCGCGGGCGGCAATGGCGTGGGATCGAGCTCGGCGAGCCGAGCCTCGGCCTCGTCGAGGCGCCCGATCAGCAGCAAGCGGCGGATCTCGAGATAGCGTGCATGGGCGGCGTTCACCCGGTCGCCGTGGGCCTCAAGCGTCGCCCGCGCGGCGTCGAGCGCCTTCACTGGCCAGCCCAGGTCGCGCGAGGCCAGCGCGATCTCGGCCTCGGCGACGACACACCGCGCCCGCGCCAGCGCCTCTTTCGGGCCGAAGGCACGCGCCGCGCTTCGCACCAGCGCCTTGGCTCGAACCAGATCGCCGAGCTGCGCCATCGCGATGCCTCGCAACGCGAGCGCCGGCGCATCGTCGCGCAAGGCGACCCGGTTCAGTGCACCAAGGGGATCACCCGCCGCCAGCGCACGCGCCGCGGCCGTGATCAGCGAGTCCATATCAATCGCGCCACACTTGTCACTCCCACCGTCCGATGCCCGCTGTTTAGTCTATCTCACGACCACCCACCAGCACGTCGTATCGCGAATTGAACGAACGACGAAGGGAGCTAAGAATGATAACCAGACACATGACCGGGACACGTGAACAATGGCTGGCAGCGCGACTCGAGCTGCTCCAGGCGGAGAAGGCGCTGACGCGTCGCAGCGACGAACTGGCGCGGCAACGTCAAGCGCTGCCGTGGGTTCGGGTCGACAAGGCGTACCGATTCGACACCGATGAAGGCAGTGCCTCGCTGGCCGACCTCTTCAGAGGGCGCTCGCAGCTTCTCATCTACCACTTCATGTTCGGGCCCGACTACAAGGCCGGCTGCCCGTCCTGCTCGGCGATCGCGGACGGGTTCGACGGTTTCGTCGTCCACCTGGCGAACCACGACGTCACACTGGCGGCGGTATCGCGGGCGCCGCTCGCAAAACTGCAGGCGTACAAGCGGCGGATGGGCTGGACCTTTCCCTGGGCGTCCGCGCCTGACAGCGACTTCACCTTTGACTTCAACGTCTCGTTCACCGAGGCGCAACAGCGCGAAGGGCTCATCGAATACAACTACCAGCGCGGCGGCCACGCCATGGACGCCACACAAGTCCCGGAACCCGTCGCCCGGTTTGCCGCCACCTGCGGAACCGATGCCTCCACCTACTCGCGCGACAGACCGGGCATGAGCGCGTTTGTGCTCGAGGACGGCGTGGTTTACCACACCTATTCAACCTATGCGCGTGGACTGGATGGCCTGTGGGGCATGTACCAGTGGCTCGACCGTGCACCCAAGGGGCGCAATGAGACGGGTCCTTGGTGGCTCAGGCATGACGAGTACGACAATGGCTGATCTGAAGTTTTCGGCGTTTGTACTTCCCCCACGCCACTGGCCACGTCATTGTCCGTCAGCCCACCCCGGGTGCCGTCCGAACGCCTCGAACAATTCAAAAATGGTCGCCTTGACCTTTTGCACTGCATTGCTCTGCACGGCCGTGTCAGGCCAGCACAGAGATAGATCACGAGTGAACAGCCGATGATCGATCCTGGCCAGCTTGAGCTTATGCTGATCAAGTTCAACATGGGCGGCCGCCCAAGGCAGGATCGTGACACCCAGCTTTGCCAGAACGGCTGCGAACAACAAGTCCGTGGAGTTGGCTTCGAACTCAACCTCACAGTGCAGGCCCGCCTGCTGCAGTGCCGATTCGACTCGACTGCGAATCGTGTTCGGTGCACAGGGCAGAACCAGCGGCATCTTCGCCAAGGCATCGATCGTCACGGGCTCGTCCGGTATCGAAAACTCCGGCCACGCAACCAGATACAGCGTTTCGGTCAGCAGCCGCCGCGAGGCCACACCACGGGTCTGGACCGCATCGACAATCACCGCGAGAGCAACCCGCCCAACCGTGATCAGGCCTCCCAGGTCAGCGCTCGGTGCATCGATCAATTCCAGCTTGATACCCGGATAGCGACTGCGGATCGTGCGAGCCAGCGGAATCGCCAACATCCGGGCCGTACTCGACGGCATGCCGACCGACACCTTTCCTTGCGGAAATTCGGCGTCCTGACGGAGTAGTTCACGGGTGCCGTCGGCCTGGCGCAGCAGCTCGATGGCGTGCCGGTACAGCGTCTGGCCAGCCGCAGTGGGCACCACGCCCTGGACGCTGCGCTCGAGCAATTGCATGTCCATATCCCGTTCCAGATTGCGCATCTGCTGGCTGATCGCGGGCTGCGCGATATGCAGCGCTTCACTGGCGCGGGTGATATTGCCGCACTCAACCACCTTGACGAAATACCGCAACTGGCGCAGGTCCATGGGAGAGCGTCCAAAGAATCTGACTCTATATAAAAATCCGATAGGACCAAAGAAATTTCATATTTGATGCTTATGATATGCACTGCCTAGACTGATTTCACAATAAACGAAGCGCTGACGGTCGCAACGGCCTCGCAACGCTTCTATAGGGCTGATCAAGGTCAATGGGAGATCTTAATGTTTAGAGCATTAACAGCATCGGCAACTAGCGTGAAGCCCATCAAAACGCCTCTGACCCGCGAGCAGATTCGCGGTTTCTGGGCGGTCTACCTGGGATGGGTTCTGGATGGCGTGGATTCGGTGATCTTCGCCCTGGTTTTGATTCCCGCCCTGACCGAGCTGCTACCCAACTCGGGCATTACCCCAACCCCCGCCAACATCGCCATGTACGGCTCTGTGATGTTCGGGCTATTTCTGATCGGTTGGGGCCTGTCGTTCATCTGGGGCCCCCTCGCCGACCGCTTCGGCCGGGTCAAGACGCTGGCCGCAAGCATTCTGGTCTACTCGCTCTTTACCGGAGCGGCGGCTTTCTCGGGCGACATTTGGCAGTTGGCCATTTTTCGGCTGATTGCCGGGATCGGTGTCGGTGGCGAGTGGGCACTGGCCGGTACCTATGTGGCGGAGAGCTGGCCGGAAGACCGGCGCAAGATGGGTGCGGGCTATCTGCAAACCGGCTACTACCTGGGCTTTTTCATCGCTGCGTTGCTGAACTACACCGTTGGCGCAACCTATGGCTGGCGCGTAATGTTCCTGTGCGGCCTCGCCCCGGCGGTCGTTGCGATCTATACCGCGTTGAAGGTCAAAGAACCCGACCAGATACGCAACGCTGCGCATAACGTCGCACGTCCCCACTCGCCCACTGCGTCGGCGCGTGCGCCCTGGTGGGAAATCTTCGCCCCGGCGTTTCGGCGCCGCACGCTGACCAGCTCTGCCCTGGTCGGGGTCGCCATTGTCGGTTTGTGGGCTGGCTCGGTTTACGAAGCGACGGCCGTCGTGACACTGGCGACGCGCGCCGGTATCGACCACGTCGGGGCGGTGCATCTGGCGTCCATTGGCGCGGCGGTGCTGTCGCTCAGCACGATCCTGGGGTGCCTCGTGGCGCCATGGCTGGCCGAACGACTGGGGCGACGGGTTGCGCTGGGCACTTACTTTGCCGGTATGGCCGCGTCAATCGTCTTCGCGTTCGGCTGGGTGTTCTACATGGACGATGGCCTGCATCTGTTCATGGTGTCGTTGATGTTCCTCGGTTTCTTCGGCGGCAACTTCGCAATTTTCTCGCTCTGGCTGCCCGAGCAGTATCCGACCCGGATACGCGCTACGGCATTCGCCTTCAACGCATCGGTCGGCCGCTTCATCGGCGCGGGCGTCAACTTCCTGCTGGCCGCTGCAATCCACTGGTATGGCTCGATAGGCGCGCCGATCGCCTGGACGGCCGCCGCCTTCGTGCTGGGTGTGTTAATCCTGCCGTTTGCCGTTGAAACCCGGGATCAAACGTTGCCGCAATAAAACAGCGCCACTCAAACATTGACTGGAGAACCGTATGCAAGCTTTGCAAGGCGTGAAGATCATCGACCTGAGCCGTGCGCTGTCGGGGCCGTTCTGCACCATGGTGCTGGCGGACCTGGGTGCCGATGTGATCAAGATCGAGCCCGGCCCGACCGGCGACATGAGCCGGACCTGGGGCCCGTTCGACCGGGGCGTGAGCACCTACTATCTATCGTGCAATCGCAATAAGCGCGGTCTGTGCATCGACTTCCGCAACCCCCAGGGGCTGGCCACGATCCAGCGGCTGATCGATGATGCCGACGTGGTGATCGAGAACTTCAAACCCGGTACCCTCGAGAGCATGGGGCTCAGCTATGACGTGCTCAGCGCAGGCAATCCGCGGCTGGTCATGGGCAGCATCAACGCCTTCGGCACCGATGGGCCGATGAGCAGCTGGCCGGGTTTCGACCAGATCGCTCAGGGCTACTCGGGGCTGATGAGCCTGACCGGTTTCGTCGATGGCGACCCGACCCGCACCGGCACGGCCATCGGTGACCTGACCTCGGGCATGTGGCTGGTGACGGCGGTATTGGCCGCCCTGCTGGAGCGCGAACGCACCGGGCACGGCCAGCACGTCAGCACCTCGTTGCTGGCCAGCCTGGTCGGCTTGTTAAGTGTGCACGGTCAACGCTACCTCAGCCTGGGCGATGTCCCCCGCCGCACGGGCAACGCCCATTCAGTCATTGCGCCTTACGGCGTGTTCCAGACGCAGGACGGACCGCTCAATCTGGCGCCGATAACCTCGGCCATGTGGGGACGTTTATGTGTGCTGCTCGATTTACCCACGCTGCCGGACGACCCGCGCTTCGCGACCAATGAATCCCGGGTCGCGCGGCGTGACGAATTGAAAGCGATCCTGGAAAGCCGTTTAAAAACCCGCAGCAAACGAGCGTGGACCGAACTGTTCATCGAGGCAGGCTTACCCGCAGGTCCGATCAACACACTCGACGAAGTGTTCGACGATCCGCAGGTGCTGCATAGCCAACTGACCAAAACACTCATGCATCCAGAACTTGGCGCATTGCGTCAGGTGGTGACACCCGTATTCAGCGCCAATGACGCAGCAGAACCTGCGCCTGGCGTCAGCCAGCGCCCACCGCCCCTCCTTGGCGAGCACACCGTCGAGGTGCTGCGCGAGGCGGGTTTCGATACAGCGTCGATCAATGCGCTTCTGAGCGCGAAGGTTGTGTACCAGGACTCAAACGATTCGCCAGTAATGGCTTCCGGACAATCAACAGGAACAGCACAATGACCCCGACGCAAACCTCTTCCGCCACCGTGACTGTCAACATTGTCGATGAACAAATCGGGCGGTTGGTCTTCAGTAACCCCGCACACCGCAACGCACTCAGCGCGCAACTACTGGCGGCCTTCGACGAAGGTCTTGCCGCACTGGCTTCACAACGCATACCGGTCGTTGTTCTGGGCAGCGATGTGGGGCAGGCAGTCTGGAGCGCCGGCCACGACATTCGCGAACTGGAACATGACCGCGACCCGATTGCCTACGGCAAGCCACTCGAACACCTGTTGCGCCGCATACGCGCCTACCCCGGCGTGGTGATTGCCATGGTATCCGGCTCGGTGTGGGGAGGCGCGGTCGACCTGGTGATGAGTTGCGACCTGGTCGTCGCCGATCGCAGCGCGAGCTTTGCGATGACCCCGGCAAACATCGGCTTGCCTTACACCACCAGCGGGCTGCTGCGCTTCTTCAACAACCTGCCGATTCACGTGTTGAAGGAAATGTTTTTCTGCGCGCAGAAGCTCGATGCAGAGCGCGCCGAACGCTTCGGTGTGGTGAACAGGCTGGTCGACAGCGACGCGCTGGAGGCGACTGCACTTGAACTGGCACGCACGATTGCTGGCAAAGCGCCGCTGGCGATTGCGGCGGTCAAGGAGCAGTTGCGCATCCTCGAAGACCTGCAACCGATGCCCGTCCAGGCAATGGAGCAGATCGCCGAACTGCGCCGACAGGCGTGCCAAAGCGGCGACTTTGATGAGGGCCTGGCAGCATTTGCGGCGCGCCGACCAGCAGTATTCAGCGGTAGGTAGGACGCGATGGCGTGATGTGCTCCACCACGCTTTTGCCCAACCTGTTGTGATCTTGCTAAAAAACGAGCCCTGCCCAGACAGCGGCGTAATGCCACCTATACTAGAAGCACTACAAGCGACCGACCCTTGGGGCCTGCACTACCGACAAGAACAAGCAGAGGTGGAAAATGGTCTGGCAGCAAATCTACGACCCCTTCGGTAACCCGGCGCTTTCGACCATCATGGCGGCAGTGCCGGTGGTGGTGATGCTGACATCCCTGGCGTTTTTCCATATCAAGGCACATCTTGCGGCATTGCTTGCCCTTGGCTCGGCCTTGCTGATCGCAATCTTCGCCTTCGGCATGCCAGCAGGCATGGCCGGCTCGGCCGCGCTCTTCGGTGCCGCCAACGGCCTGCTGCCGATTGGCTGGATCGTGCTCAACATCATCTTCCTGCATCGGCTTACCACCGAGAACGGCTCGTTCAAGGTGCTGCAAGACTCCCTGGCGCGCATCACCGACGATCGCCGCCTGCAATTGCTGCTGATTGCCTTCTGCTTCGGTGCTTTTTTCGAAGGGGCTGCCGGCTTCGGCACGCCAGTGGCGGTAACCGGGGCCATTCTGATCGGGCTGGGCTTCTCTCCCCTGGCCGCGTCTGGTCTGGCGTTGATCGCCAATACCGCGCCCGTGGCTTTCGGCGCCCTGGGCACGCCCATCATCACCCTGGCCAAGGTGACCGGGCTGGATGAAATGGAGCTGTCGATGATGGTCGGCAGGCAATTGCCGTTTTTCTCGGTGATCGTGCCGTTCTGGTTGATCTGGGCCTTCGCCGGCTGGCGCAAGATGCTGGAAATCTGGCCGGCGATCCTGGTCGCCGGGGTGAGCTTCGCCGTGCCGCAGTTCATCGTTTCCAACTACCACGGACCCATGCTGGTGGACGTGGTCGCCGCGCTGATTTCCATGGCCTGCCTGACGGCTTTCCTCAAGGTCTGGAAGCCAGCCCATGTGCACACCTCCGCGGCCCTGTCGGGGCGAACCGACAACTCCCGAATCGATGCCGCCGAGGACGAAAAACCCGTGGCCAGCGCGACCTTTGCCAGCGATGCCCGGCCCGCTGTCATGCGTGCGTGGATGCCCTGGATCATCCTCACGATCTTCGTCTTCGCCTGGGGCACCCAGGGCTTCAAAAACATGTTCGATACCCGTCCGGCCATGGACCCGCAAACCAACGCGGCCAGGCTCGATCCCCAGGGCAAGCCGATGCGCGAGGCGAACCCGATCTTCGCGCCAGCCCTGACCTTCACCACCCTGCATCTGCAGATCGAGAAGGTTCCGCCCGTGGTGCCCCAGCCTAAAACCGAGGAAGCGATCTACAAATTCACCTGGTTCACCAGCACCGGCAGCGGCATCTTGCTGGCGGCAATCCTCGGCGGGCTGCTGATGGGCTACTCCATCCCCCAACTGCTGCGCCATTACCTGCGAACCCTGTGGGTGGTGCGCTATTCGCTCACCACGATAGTGGCCATGCTCGCCCTGGGCTTCCTCACCCGCTACTCAGGCCTGGATGCCACCATGGGCCTGGCCTTTGCCGCAACCGGCACCTTCTACCCCATGTTCGGCACCCTGCTGGGCTGGCTGGGCGTTGCCTTGACCGGCTCAGACACAGCATCCAATGTGCTGTTCGGCGGCTTGCAACGGGTGACCTCCGAGCAATTGGGGTTCAACCCGGTGTTGATGGCCGCCGCCAACAGTTCCGGCGGGGTCATGGGCAAGATGGTCGACGCCCAGTCGATCGTGGTGGCGTCCACCGCGACCCGCTGGTACGGCCATGAAGGGGAAATCCTGCGTTACGTCTTTTTCCACTCCATCGTTCTGGCCATGCTGGTCGGCGGCCTGGTCACCTTGCAGGCGTATGTGGCGCCCTTCAGCCATATGGTCGTGGGCGGCCATTGATCGACGCGGCCCGGGTTTGCGTTGGCGGCACCTTGACCGCCAAATGGAGCCTACTCTCGCGTCAGCTTTTCAAACCACAGCGAATGTTCGGGGAACAGCTCGCTGAGCTTTTGCTGAGTGCCCAACTCCATATCCGCAAAATCAAACCCTGGTAAAACCGCTTCACTGATCAGGCCGTAGGCAGCCGCCCCGGCCATAAGCTGCGAAGCTTTCCAGACGCCGCCAGGCACGTGCAGTTGCAAGCACTGCCCGGCTGTCACATCGCTGCCCATCACCACGGTTTTCAATGTGCCGTCCGGGAAGATGAGGATGTACTGAATCGAGTCCCCCAGATGGTAGTAGTGCACGATGTCGGATTGGTTCAGGTGAAAATGACCAATGGGAGAGCCCTTGGTCAGCAGGTAGTAGATGGAGGTCATCAAGTAACGCCGGCCACCATCGGTCTCGATCATGGCGTGCCGATCAGCCTGAAAGGTTCTGCGGTAGTAACCACCTTCCACGTGTGGTTCCAGGTCGAGTGCCGCGACCACTTCTTCAGCGCTGGGAGTGTGTCTATCAAGTACGCTATCAGTCATGCTGCAGGCCATCAGTCATTGGAGTGCTGTCCACAATAGCATCCAGCATTCTGTGCGGCGCCAACGCACAAGAACGATGCATGCCCGTTTACAGATACCAGCGGTATTCGCGCGCACTGATCTCCTGCATAAAGGCCAGATGGTCCTGGCGCTTGTTCTCGCAGTAGACATCAATAAACTCCGCCCCCAAACCCTCGCGCAGCTGTGCCTGGTGCTGCATGGCGCGCACTGCTTCAAGCATTTCCAGGGGGAATGCGATACCACTGCTGCGGTCTTCATTGAGTGATGTGATCGGCTCCCGACCGGCTTCCAGGCCCTGCTCCAGACCAACCAGAATCGCCGCCAGAACGAGATAAGGGTTGGCATCAGCACCGGCCAGGCGATGCTCGATCCGCAGGTTTTTCGAATCCGAGTCAGGAATCCGCACACAGGCATCGCGATCCTCAAAACCCCAGCTGGCCGTTGTCGCCGCGTTCACCGTGCCGCCCAGACGGCGAAAGGCATTCTGGTTCGGCGCGAAGATCGGCATGCAATGCGGTAGCAGCTCCAGACAACCGGCGACCGCATGACGCAGCGCCTGCTGTTGGTTAGCCGCCAGCAGGTTTTTACCTGCCGCGTCGTAGAGGCTGACATGGACGTGCATGCCGCTGCCCGGGTGCTGCAAGTAAGGCTTGGCCATGAAGCTGGCGCGGTAACCGTGCTTGAGAGCGACGCCACGAGTGCTGCGGCAAAACAGGGCTGCCCAGTCGGCGGCACGCAGGCCGTCATCGAGGTGAGCAAAATTGATCTCGAACTGTCCCGGCCCGAGTTCGGCAGTGATCACCGTGGTATCGATGCCTTGGGCCCGCGCCGCCTCGACCATTTCATCGAGCACCGGGGAAAAGCGCGACAGCCGCTCGATGTGCATATTCGGCTGGTCATCGGCATCGTCCGTCAGCAGATCGCGGGGGAACTGTGGCTGGCCATCGCGCAGCTGTTTATCGAACAGATAGAACTCCAGCTCGAACGCCACCACCGGATGAATACCTTTATTCCCTAACCGCTCCAACACCCGCGCCAGGACTTCGCGTGGCTCGAAGACGATCGGCTTTTGAGTACCATCCGAGGTAATCAGCATCTGCCCAAGCGGCTGCGTTTCCCAGCTCACCGGTTTGAGCGTACCGGGCACCAGGCGACGCAGTGCGTCCGGGTCGCCGTCGTTAAAGCAGTAGTCGCCGATTTTGAACAGTCCGCCCTGAACGCCCAGTAACACACAGTTCTGCGGCAGTTTCAGCGCGCTACCAGCCGCAACCTTCTCGAGCATCTCTACCGGATAGCGCTTGCCGTAAAAATGCCCGGGAATATCCAGGGAAATCAGGTCGACATAACGCACCTTGGGGTAGCAATGGCGAAAAGCACGAACCTCAGCCAGCAGATCAGAGCAGGTAGCATCCATCATTGTTGTTCCTTTTATTTTTATCAGGTGTAAACCCAAAGCACTCGTGTGAGCTGGTCTGTGAGGTTGCCGTAGCGACACCGGGTGTGGCTGGCCAGTTGAAAACTGTCTCCGGCATACAAGGTCACCGGCGCGTCGTCATCGTCCAGCCACAGCGTCAACTCCCCCTCCAGGACATAGCCGCCCTGCTCCGAGCTGTCGCTCAAGTGCCGCTCGCCACTGCTGGCACCGGCCTCCAGTTGGCTTTCGAGCATGGAGAAGGAGGCCCTCATCTTCGGCGAGACCAAAATATCGGTAATCCCGTTGGCGTAATACAGCGTGCGTCGCTCATCCGGCCGGGTAACCCAAGGCAACTCCTTGGGTTTTGGCAAACTGTAGAAATAGGTGGTCGGTACCCCAAGGGTTTCGCTGATCGCCGTCAAGTCCGCCACGGTGGGCCGTGACAAGCCACGCTCGACTTGCGAGAGAAAACCGACGGAGCGGCCGATTTTGTCTGCCAGCTCCTTGAGGGTGTATTTCTTGTGCTTGCGTAGATCGTGAATAAGGATCGCTAAGGCGGCGATTTCTTCTTGCTTGTTCATGCCAGAGCTCCAAAAGATTGCTCATCAAATACTGTCGCGCAGTCGATACCAGGCCTTGCCGATGGCCTCCAATGGTGCTGCCAGGTATTTACCGCCGGGAAAGCTGCCATTGCTCAGACCTTGGTACAAGGCCAGGTCATCCGGCTGACCGAGAATCGCCTCGGACACCGCGCGAGCACCGGCCAGCGTCGGGAGTACACCATGCCCGGAGTAGCCCTG
Source organism: Pseudomonas sp. GW821-FHT07G10 (assembly GCF_059418545.1). NCBI lineage: Bacteria > Pseudomonadati > Pseudomonadota > Gammaproteobacteria > Pseudomonadales > Pseudomonadaceae > Pseudomonas > Pseudomonas sp. GW821-FHT07G10. The sequence goes on from NZ_JBWKQB010000003.1 coordinate 110,706, forward strand.
TAGCCAGTAGAGATCACCACGCCGGCCGATGTGGGGGGTGCGCTTGAGGGTAAGGTCGATATGCCCTCCCCAGGCAAACTCCAGCTTGACGTCCTCAAGCTGCGGGAATACCCGCTGCAGATAAGGCCGGGTCGCTGCGGCGATGTCTTTTGGCATCCCTCCCAGATAAGTGCAGCCACCACCGAACAGCAGGCGGTTATCCGGTGTGCGACGGAAATAGTCGAGGACGAACTGGTTATCGGTGACGCAGACATTACTCGGCAGCAGCGCCGTGGCCTGCTCCGCGCTCAGCGGCGCGGTGGCTACCTGGTAGGTACCTACCGGCAACACGCAACTGGCCAGCTTCGGATCAAGTCGATCGAGATAGGCATTGCACGCCAGCACCAGCACATTCGCCCGAATACGTCCGCGTTCGGTGGTCACCACATACTGATTGCCTTCTTCGCGGTAGCTCAACGCTTTGCTCTGCTCGTGGATGCAGCCGCCCGCACGCTCTATGGCCGCGGCCAGACCGAGGGCCAGTTTGAGCGGATTCAGATGCCCGCCTTCGGGGTCGAACAGGCCTGCCTGATAACGCTCGCTGGCCACCCATTGCGACAGCTGCGCACGGGGAATGAATCGCAAGCCATCGTGCCCCCACTTGTGGCTGGCCTCGCGCTGCCACTCGGTCAGGATGCTTACCCGCCGCGGCATGACCGACGTCCACAGATGGCCGGCCCGGTAATCGCAATCGAAGTCATGGCGCGCGGGTAACTCACGCAACTCCTGCGCAGCCCAGCGCATGCTGTCCCACAACCGCCGCGCTCGTTCGTAGCCAAGCGCAGCCTCCAACGGCGGCATATCACACGACCACCCGAGAATCGCTTGACCTCCATTGCGCCCCGAAGCCGCCCAGGCAACCCGGCTGGCTTCCAACAACGTCACACGCTTGCCCGCCAGGGCCAGGCGCAAGGCTGTATGCAGACCACTGAAGCCGGCACCGATGATCAGCACCTCGGTGTTTTGTTCGCCTTCCAGGGCGGCTCGAGTCAATAGGCGATCCGCGCAACTGTGGGCGTAATAGCTGGCAACGTGCTGTGTGGATTGCTGAAACATAGGGACGTCCATGAAATTATGTTTTTATAATTTCATGGAAAATTACATCATAAATTTCACCAGCGCAACACGCCACCCATCGGTTCAAGCATTGACTCTGCACCCGAAACACCAAATATCCGGGGCAAGATTTTCACCTCAAGCCCCGTGGCCAGTGGCATAGTCGGGTGAACATTTGATGCAGAACCACTATTGAACTCATCTACACTTAAAAACCCGTGGGAACGCAAATCCCGGTCAAGGCCTTTGCAGACGTTCAGACGTCTGCACCGCCCAGCCACTCCAGCCAGCCGAGGCGCAGCATTCATGAATCATCGTTACACCCGCACGGCGATTGCTCTCCACTGGCTGATGGCTCTGGGGCTGATCGGCACCTTCGCGCTCGGTTTCTACATGCCGGAACTGCCGATTTCACCGCTCAAGCTGAAACTGTACTCATGGCACAAATGGGCTGGTATAACCCTGTTCCTCCTGGTATGGATACGGCTCGCCTGGCGCCTGACCCATCCGGCACCGCCCCTACCGACGACGATACCGGCGGTATCGCGTCTTGCCTCCCATGCCATGCATTGGCTGCTGTATGCACTGATGCTCGCGATTCCGCTCAGCGGCTGGTTGATGGACTCGGCGAAAGGCTTCCAGACCGTGTGGTTTGGCCTACTGCCACTGCCCGATCTGCTGCCCAGGGACGCCGCGCTGGGTGACCGCCTGAAGGATGTGCATGAGGCGCTGAACTTCATTTTGCTTGGCCTGGTGATTGCCCATACGGTCGCCGCGCTGAAGCACCACTTCATTGATCGCGACGATGTGCTCACGCGCATACTGCCGCTCAGGAACAAAGGCTGACCCACGGCACTTCAATCCATTACGCTCACGCCCCGGCCGGAGAGTCCCATGAGTTATCGATTCCTGCATTCTGCCGCGCTGGCCGTCGCACTCTCGCTCAGCGTCTTGACCTGCGCCCACGCGGTTCAATACAAGCGGGTGAACGCGGCTGCCAGCCAGATTGCCTTCACCTACACCCAGATGGGCGCAAGGGTGTACGGCAGTTTCGGCAAGTTCGACGCCAAGATCGATTTTGACTCGGCAAACCCCGCAGCGGCCCACGCCGAGCTCACCATCCAGCTCGACAGCATCGACGCGGGCACCAGCGACGCCAACACCGAACTGCAAAAACCCGCCTGGTTCAACACCGCCGCGTTTCCGGTGGCCAGGTTTGAATCGAACGCAGTGAAGGCGCTCGACAACAACCGCTACGAGGTCTCCGGCAAGCTCGCGATCAAGGGCCGCACTCGCGACGTCAGCGCGCTGATCATTTTGAAGCCGCAGAACGCCATCGGCGTATTCGACGGCGAATTCATCCTCAAGCGCGCCGATTTCAATATCGGTGAAGGCGAATGGGCTGGTTACGGAATCATTTCCAATGATATCCATATCAAATTCCGCGTGGTCGCTCCCGCGCAGTAACTGCAAAAGGTCGAGCATTCGATGGGTCAGTCCACTGAAGCACCGTCGAGCCGGAGTTAACACCGACTTATTGATTTGCCACGTCCAAAATAACGGTTTCTTCACGGCCCCTCGGGCAAGCTTTATGCGCCTTGAAAAACCACCAGAGTGCAAAGCACCTTGCCCGCTCAGAGCCAAAGGCAGGGGGCGATCGAGGTGACAAGGCTTTCGCCGCCATCAATATTTTGTCTATAAGTGAAATCGCGTAATGGAAGAACTGAATCGTTCACTGTTTCTGATCATCAATGCCAGTGCACACCCCTCGCCAGGCGCACTGATCATGGCGAATGTCCTGGCACAATGGCTGATCTATGGTGTTCCCCTGTTACTGGCCGGGCTCTGGCTTTGGGGCGGGCGAGAGAGCAGAACCGTCGCATTGGCTGGCGTACTGAGTACCGTGTTCGCACTGGGTTGCAACGTGTCGATCGGCGTCTTCTGGACACACCCAAGGCCCTTCATGATTGACTTGGGTCACACATTCCTGGCACATCAAGCGGAAACCTCCTTTCCCAGCGATCATGCCGTTGTGTTCTTCGCCTTGGGTCTGGCCTTCATGCGGGGCTCCCTGCGCAAGGCCGGGGCTCTGCTCGTGCTGTTCGGCATAGCGGTTGGATGGGCTCGTGTTTACCTGGGTGTGCATTTCCCGTTCGACATCGTCGGAGCCCTCGCGGTGGCATTCGTCAGCAGCTGGATCGTAGCGCTGGCACTGAGCTTCGAAACCTTGCGCGCGCGTCTGCTCGATGGGCTGGAAAATCTGTACCGGCGCCTGTTCGCATTGCCGATCTCCAAGGGATGGGTTCATGCGTGACATTCATCTGTGCCTCCCGGGCTTTCGACCTCATAGGGCCAGAAGTCTCTGTGGGCCAGGGAATGGAGCTGTGTCCAGCCTGTCGTTGTGTGAGTGATGGTTGACGAACACCTGATGATCCTGCCGGGAGATGCCGCATGACGCTGACACAAGCAGTCGCCGAATATGGTTACCTGGCGGTATTTATCGGTGCAGTCATGGAAGGTGAAACCATTCTGGTTCTGGCGGGTTTCGCCGCACACCAAGGGTATTTATCTTTCCTTTTGGTGGCTGTTATCGCCATGTGCGGTGGGGCAATGACCGATCAGGTTCTGTTTTTTATTGGTCGCCGGTATGGCGGGTTATTGTTGCAACGCTTCCCGCAATTTGATCCAAACGCACAGCGGGTCTATCGCTTGCTGCTGCGCTATCAAACCGGACTGATCATCGGTGTGCGTTTCATGTATGGATTGCGCATTGCAGGCCCCTTGGCCATTGGCATGAGTGGAGTACCCGCCTGGCGTTTCATGCTGTTGAACTGGATAGGGGCTGCGATTTGGGCACCACTGATTGCCGGAGCCGGCTACCTGTTTGGCCAGTCTCTGGAATGGCTGTTCGCCGATATCAAGCGTTATGAGGAAGCGACACTACTGCTGATCATCGGCGTGGCATTGGTGCTTGGCCTGATGCGTCACCTGCGTCGACATCATTGAGTGCGCTGATACCCAAGCTGCGATATGAAAACCGGCCACGGCAATCGCCGCACCATCGACCACAGCCTGGCGCGAATTTTAAGGGTCCAGTAACCCACCGGCCCAGTTCTGTGACTGCCGACTCCCCGTGAACTTGGCGACCACCGCGCCTTGCGGGATCAATCGATCGCGATAGCGAGTCACCATTCGCCCTGACTGGGCAGCCTGCAGCACCACCTCCGACGCCGGGTCGCCTGGCCTGCCGAGGATCCTGGCGAAGCGTTCACCTTCTTCAAGGTAATCGCCCAGCGCCCTCTCGAAAATCAGTACGCCGGCCTGCGGAGCGAAGATCGACTCCATGCAGCCGATATCCACCGCCTCGCCCTGCCACTCCTCCAGCGGCACATGCTCATCAATGACGCCGCAAGCACAGAGCCAGGCGTAGAGCCCGGCGGCGTCTTGCGCTGCCAACAGATCGTTGACGTCGGCCTGCCCCCGCAACTCGATGGTCGCGGCCAGCCGCTGAGCGCCTCCGGCCCCTCGCAGCCAGGGCGAGATAATGGTTTCTTCGAAGGAGCCGTCGCCACCTTCGTCCCAGAGAATTGCCACGTCGACCTTCAGCGCTGCCGCCAGCTCACGACCTCGGGGCCAGAAACTCCGGTGGATATAGAGGTAAGGCAGCGCTTCATCATCGGTGTGCAGGTCGAGCATCAGGTCGGCATCGGCCGCCAATTGCGCCAGGCATTTTTGCCAATGCCCCAGATTGGTCGCGGGTCGAGTCAGGGCCAGCGATTGATCAAACAGCCGATTGAAATTCTGCCCGGTGGCCTCATGAATACGGCCGAGAATCCGGCCCTGACGAAATTGCCCGATGCCGAACGGATTGGCCTGCGGCACCACCGTCACGCTGCCCTTGAGCAGCCCCTGATCCTGGGCCGACTGTAGCCGGGGCAACAATAGGTGCAGCACCAGCATGCCGGCGATTTCGTCGGCATGCACCCCGGCCTGGAGGTGTACCTTCGGCCCGCTGCCATCACCGTCGAAACGCCATGCGCCAATGCGCAGCGTTTCACCGGAATCACCCTGAACGCTAAAGGAAACATCTTGCGCCATACACTCCCCCTCCTTTGCTGATGCCTTGCAGCGAACGGTCGACCTTCGACGAACTCATCCCATTGACCTGCGCAATGGTGTACCCCGCCGCTCGGCGATGGTGAACACGGCCTCGATCAGGAAGGTCAGGCAGACATAAACGCCCGCCACCAACAGCAATGGCTGAAATACCTGAAAGGTCTGGGCCCGGACCACATTGGCCGCGCCCAATAAATCGACCACTGCAATGGTCGAGGCCAATGCGGTCGACTTCATCAACATCACGCTTTCACCCGCCAGGGTTGGTAACAACAGGCGCATCGCGCGCGGCAGGCGGACCCGAAGCAACGCCTGACGCGCGGTCATACCGAACGCCGAAGCCGCTTCCATTTCCCCCTTGGGCACCGCCATCAGCCCGCCGCGAATGACTTCACCGACATAAGCGCCGACCGACAGCACCAACGCAAACACGATGTACCAGTAACCCTCCCGCAGAAACGGCCAGAGAACGCTACCGCGCAGCGCCGGAAACTGTGCGAAAAGGCTGCCCAGCCCGTAGTAGAAGATGTAAATCTGGATCAGCAACGGCGTACCGCGAATCACACTGGTGTAGGCCAGGCTGCATCTGGCAATCAGTTTGCGCCGCGACAATCGGGCCAGCGCCGTAAGCACTGCCAGCCCAAAACCCAACACGCTGGAAATCAACAAAATCGAGATTGTCGTCTGCAAGCCTCGGCCTATCAACGCCGCATAATCGAACATCCACACTGGAATCATCGCGTTCACTCAGCCAAAGGCATCCAGCGACGGATTCGTCGCTCGAGGCGTCCCGATAGGTAGTTGGAGGTCAGTGTCACCACGTAATACAGCGCGGCCGCCGTGAGGTAGAACAGCAGGTAGTGACGGGTCGAACCGGCCGCCTGCTTGGCGGTGTACAGCAGCTCGTTGGTGCCGACCACGCTGATCAATGCACTGTCCTTGATCAGGTTGATCCACAAATTGGCCATGCCGGCCAGCGCATACGGCGCCATGATCGGCAACGTGACCCGACGAAACAGCCCGAAGCCGTGCAAACCGAAAGCACGCGCCGCTTCGATCTGCCCATGGGGAATGGCCAGAATCGCCGCGCGGAAAATTTCCGAGGCATAAGCACCCTGCACCAGGCCCAATACCAGAATCGCCACCAGCGGCCCACTGACGTTCACTTCGGCGTAGCCGGCCCACACCATCAGCGCGTTGAGGCCCATGGAGCCGACGTAATACAGGAGTAAAATCAGCAACAGTTCCGGGATCGCCCGAAACAATGTGGTGTAACCACGCATCAGTGTCGCCACCGGTCGCGGTGCGCCGAGTTTGGCGCAGGCCACCACCAGGCCGATAAACAGGCCAACTACAAAGGCCCCGGCCGAAATTTGCAGGGTCATCCATAACCCTTGCAACAGTGCACTTCCCCATCCCTGCTCACTGAAATCGATCAAATCGAATATCGCTGGCATTTCAGCCCTCCACGGATTTATCGACGGTCTCCCCTATGTCAAAGATCTACCGTAGGAGCCGAGCTTGCTCGCGATGGTCGTTAACGATTACGCGTGCTTGCTGACAAAACGCGTCAGCTTCACGTCTATCGCGAGCAAGCTCGGCTCCTACGGGTTCGGGTTGCCTGCGTTATTGAGCGGGCTTGACGCTGATATCGAAATATTTCCGGGAGATGGCGTCGTAGTCCTTGCTCGCCAATAGGGACTGGATGGCTGAATCCAGATGGGTTTTCAGCTCCGTGTCGTCCTTGCGCAGACCCGCGCCGACACCGCGACCGAACACCGGGTCGTATGGCACGGTGCCGAGGTTGTCCAGTCCATTGGCGTCGGGGGATTTGACGAAGCTGGAAACCGCGGTGCCATCGGCCATCATCATGTCGATGCGTCCGGCGATGAGGTCGGCATTGGCTGAATCCTGAGTATCGTAATAACGCAGGTCAGCGATGTTTTCGTAGTATTTCTTCAGGTAGTTGGCGCTGACCGTGGAGATCTGCACACCGATGACCTTGCCCTTGAGCCCGGCCGGGGAAATGTCCACTTTGGTCCCTTTGGGGCCGGCAACCGCTACTGGCGTATCGTAATAGGCCTTGCTGAAGGCGATCTGTTTTTCACGCTCTTCAGTGATCGACATCGACGAGAAAATCACATCGATCTTCTTCGCCAGCAGCGATGGGATGATCCCGTCCCAGGCCACTTCCTTGATTTCACATTGTGCCTTTATTTCATCGCACAGCTTGTGAATCAGGTCGACCTCAAACCCGGACCATTGCCCATTGGCCTGTTTCAACGTGAACGGCGGATAGGGTTCCGCCGCGACCGCAAATACAATGGGTTTTGCCTGAGCCAGGCCAGAGCTTGCCGCAAGCATAAGCACTGCACTGCCCAACCAGTTTGCCAAACGCTTTTGTCCCATGATGTTGCCCCGTCTTTTTATTGTGTGTTGGAGTTAGCGAGTTTGATGTGCGTTGACGAATTGACGACAACGTTCACTGCGTGGATCTACAAACACCTCATCCGGCGAACCGGTTTCCTCGATCAGCCCTTGATGGAGAAAGGCCACTTTGGAAGAGACATCGCGGGCGAAGGCCATTTCATGAGTCACCAGGATCATGGTCCGGCCTTCTTCGGCGAGTGAGCGGATCACCCTCAGCACTTCCCCAACCAGCTCCGGGTCCAGCGCCGAGGTGGGTTCATCGAACAGCATGACCTTGGGCCGCATGGCCAAAGCGCGGGCGATGGCCACCCGCTGTTGCTGTCCACCGGACAAAAAGGCCGGGTATTCATTACGTTTGGCCGCCAACCCGACCCGTTCAAGCAGCGCTTCGGCGCGCTCGATGGATTCGGCCCGGCTTTCGCGCAGCACCTGGATCGGTGCTTCGATGAGGTTTTCCAGCACCGTGCGATGGGGCCATAGATTGAAATTCTGGAAGACCATGCCGAGGCTGGAGCGGATGCGCACCAATTGTTTCGCGTCGGCCACCAGCGGGCTGCCGGGTCGGTCGTAATTGAGTTTGATGCTTTCGCCGTCGACATGAATGCTGCCCTGGTCCGGCACTTCGAGCATGTTGATGCAGCGCAGCAGTGTGCTTTTACCCGAGCCACTGGCACCGATCAGGGAGATCACCTCACCTTCGTGAGCGGTCAGGGAAATACCCTTGAGCACCTCGATATTGCCGAAGCGTTTGTGCAGTGTGTCGATCTCGATCATCTTTTTTGCCGCTGTGGGCTCAGCGGGTGTTTTAGCCGCAGCGGCAGTGATTCTGACTCTGGTCGACACTTCAGCCTGCAGGGCCCGGACGAAGGCCGTGATTCGTTCACAGGCCTGCAACAGGCGTTCTTCAGCCAACGTCAACGACAACCGAACGAAGCCCTCGGCGGGTTTGCCGAACACCGCCGCGTCGAGCACCGACACGCCGGTTTCACGAAACAGGCGCCAGGCGAAATCCAGCGAGCTGAGCCCGGTATCGCGCACATCCACTAATACGAACATTCCCGCTTGCGGTTTGAGCACGCCAATACTCGGGCAATGACTCAGGCCATCGACCAGCAGATCGCGCCGACGGCGGTAGGATTCGCGCAGGCTCCGGGAGACCTCGTCATGGGCCAATACAGCGGCCAGCGCCGCCTCCATGACAAAACCGGGCAAACTGTAACGCATGCTCAGAACCAGGGTTTCGGCGTGGGCGATCAGGGTCGGCTCGGCGATGATCCAGCCGATGCGCCGCCCCGTCACAGCGTGGGATTTCGCCAGGCTGCCAATCACCACGCAGCGTTCAGCCATGCCGGGCAAGGCCGCGAGGCTGATGTATTCGCACTCGAACACCAGGCTTTCATACGCTTGGTCCACCACCACCCACAGGTCATGGGCAATCGCCAGGTCGGCGATGCCCTGCAGCTCTTCGCGACTGAGCACGACGCCGGTGGGGTTGTTCGGACTGGAGAAAAAAATCGCCCGGGTCCGCGGGGTGATGGCCTTTGCCAACAACGCGGCGTCGAGGCGAAAACCCGAGTCTGCCGCGCACGGCACCCGCACCGGGGTCGCGCCGCTGTCCTTGAGCGTCGCCTCATAGGCGACATACATCGGATCGAGAACGACGACCTCATCGCCGGCCTGCAACAGACACATTGAGGTCACGAACAAGGCGTTCTGCGCACCGGCCACGGCGAGGACATTTTGTGTTTGCAAGGGACGGCCGAGGGATTGGCTGTAACGGGCGACGATGGCCTCGCGCAACGCTGTGCAGTCGGCGATTTCAGTGTGGGAGGTGTCGTCTTGCCGCAAGGCGTCGATGGCGGTGCCGGTAATCAAATTCGGTGGGGGGAAATCCGGATCACCCACGCTGAGGATAATCACATCTTCGCCCTTGCGCTGAGCGTTGAACGCAGCCTGGTGGATGTCCCAGGCAGCAACACCCTGCCCTGAAATTCGCTCAACAAAGGGTGAAAACCGCATGCCAGAGCCTCTCGTTCAGATAGAAAAAGCGCAAGCCCGCATGTAACCAGCCGGGGGGTGCAGCCAACATAAATGAAACTGAACAGTCGTTCAACGTGAAATTTCAACGAATGTCGTTCAAGGCTCAAACAGTCGCGAATTGAGGTATCCATGTTCATGGAAGTCGTTACCGGTTGCCCTGCCTGGTGGAATCAGTATTGTCTTTGTTGAAAGACCGGGTGGCGCAGCACCTATTTCACCGGTGATGCAGAGTCGGCGGCGCGCTGGCGCTGGACCTCCAGGCGCTTCATGTTCAGATACTCGCTTCTCTCCAATTCATGAAGCTGCCGCGGATAACGCTCGGTCCCCGCGTACCAATCACTCAGGCGTTTTTCGAGCTGCTGCGGCGCAGGCGTCGACAGCGCACCCAGGTAGGCTTCGATCGCCAGGTAGTAGCGCATCGCATTGCGCTCGACGATACCGCGCATGCCGCCAATATAGGCTGGCTGTCCGTCGACCTTTGTGCCAACGATACTGAAACCTGCCTTGTTGCGCCCCGTCGTTGCCAGGTAGCTCTGCATGGTCAGGCGGGCCGCAATGCCATAGCCATATGAATACGACAAATGAAGGAAGCTGTGTTGGGAGTCGAGCATCACCACCTCGAGTTCGACACGGTAGCGATTCGTTCCAAGCGGTCCTTGCGCGGCGCTCAGTGTGATCTGCAGATAGTCGGGACCGGCCACCACTACCTGATAGAGAAAGTCGAACCGGTAGGCATCAGCCAGCGGCTGATCGAACTTGCGCCCAATATAGACGGTCAATGTGTCGCCGCCGGATGAGGAACGACAACTCTTTACGTTCAGATGCAGGATCAGGATGTCACACCAGCGGTCGATGCCCTGCAATGCCGGACTGAGCACCGCATAGGGCTGCTCAACCAAGGAATAGATGTCGCCTTTCAGGCTCCCTGAGGTTTCACTGGATTCAAGGTAGAGCGGACGGTGAAACGAGTTGCTGAGCATTTGTTCATGCAAGGCAACGTAGCGTGCCTTAAGCGTTTGTGCATCCTGCGCATGTACCAGCGGCATACCGACCAGCGTACAGAGCAAGACCATCCAAAGCAGCCTGGTACATCCGTAGAAGCTGATCTTCGCCCTGCTGCCGCGTCTTGCAGGCATCACCTGTGCATGAGTCACAGCCAGTACTCCCAGAGGTGAGCGAACACTGCTGGCATGAGCAGTGTCAGGCTCAGCACTGCCGAGGCTCGCACCAGATTCCACATTGAAAGCGGGCTCATTGAGCATCCTCCTGGGGCTGGAGGGGACACCTGGATCATCGCAGTGAATGAACACAGCTTCGGTACGATAACGCGCTTAACAGAACACTTTCCGAGTTTAGTACTTCAAGCATCGCCTGAGATAGCAGCGTTCGTTGCAGCAGGCCAGGTCCTGATCCGAGCTGTACCTGAATGTCTGGTTTGCCAAAGCACTTAACCAATCAACGGCGGCTGCGCCGCGGGATGAGCGTCACACTTTGTATCGCGGCTCCGTCATCTGCGCCCCGCAGGCAGATTGACGATTTCAAAAATCGCGCCCTCGATACCCAGCACTTCGCGGCTGTCCGAATAGATGCCGACGCCCTTTTCCCAGACGTTCTTGATGGTGTTGTCCGCACAGCGGATCCGGTAGCGAAGTTCGTAAGGCTGGTGTCGGGACAAAGCGTGCTGAACCTCGCGCCAGACGTAATCGGCATCGTCCGGATGGATCAGGCTGTTATAGGTGCAGTCGTGACTGTCCATCAGCCGTTCGGCGGCATAGCCCGTCAGTTGCTGGCAGCCGGCGCTGACGAATTCCATGGTCCAGTCGTGGTTGTTGCGCCCACGATAGATCAGCCCGGGCATGCTATCGAGCAGGCTCAGGGCGCTGCGTTGACTGGCCTGCAAAGCGATTTCGCGACGTTTGTGCTGGGTGATGTCGTTGACCACCAGATAGAACTGCAAGTCCCGGCGCTTGAGGCTGATATCGAACCAGCGCAGATCTCCCTGAGGATGGACGAAACGCAGGCGCTGACTGAAGGAAATATCCGGCCGATGGCGCAATTCATACAGCGCCTGACGCCACAGGGAACGGTCTTCCTGATGCACATAATCAACGATGTTGCGCTCATCGCCAGGCGGCCCCATCAAGTCCGTCCAGGCCGTGTTGAAATGGGCAATCTCGCCGTTGTCCTTGAGTTCAAGCAAGGCGATAGGAAACACGTCCAGGGGTTGCGACGCCGGCCGGCCAAACACCGACTCAAGGGGTGAAGCACATTCGTCCGCCATCAATGACGCTCCTTTGTTCTCAATGACGCGACCTTGTGGACCCAGGCTGCCAGCTCCAGTCGCGAACGCAAATTGAGCTTTTGCAGCAGGTTCTTCACGTAGATCTTCACGGTGCCGTCGCTGATGCCCAGCTCCCGGCCTATCTGTTTGTTGCTCATGCCCGAAGCGATCAGCGCCAGGGTTTGCCCTTCACGATCAGTCAGGCTGCCGTCTTCGATTTTTTCCTGCGGCGCTTCGGTTTCGCCATGCCCGGCCAGCAGCGACACCAGGCAATCATCCAGAACAATCGCGCCTTTGCTGCAATTGCGCATGTACGACAGCAGCGCTTCGGGCTCGGTCTCCTTCAGGACATAACCACTGGCTCCCAGGCGTAAGGCCGTCAGCAACTCGCCGCGATCCATCGAAGCGGTCAATACGACAATCTGGCATTCGAGCCCCAACTGTTTCATCTCGTCGAGTACCTGCAAGCCGCTCAAACCCGGCATGTGCAAGTCCAGCAACACCTGCCTGGGCATCAGCTGCACCGCCAGGTTGATCCCTTCCCTGCCGCTGGCCGCCTGGCCAACCACATCGAAGTCATCGCTGGCGGCAAACAGTTGCGCCAGACCTTTGCGGAACAAGGGATGATCATCGATCAACAATAAGGTCGTGCTGTTCATCGAAGTGCCTCTGCGGGTCGTCATTGTTCTGGATAAGGCTCAGGTGCACGCGAGCGCCATGGGGGCGAATGGTTTCGATGGACAGCTGCGCACCGATGGTCGATGCGCGTTCACGAATGATCGCCAGCCCATAGTGGTTCTCCTCAACCGAGGCCGGACTCAGACCGATGCCGTCATCTTCGACGGTCACCGTAATCTCACCGTGCCGGGTCTGGCGCAGTTCGATCCGCACGTGCCGGGCGTGGGAATGTCGCACCACATTGGCCAGCGCCTCGCGGATGATCTGCAGAATCTGCAGTTCGGTTTCCGGGTACAACGCATCCTCGGCCAGACGGTTGTCCAGCTCGAAAACGATGATGCAGCGTCGGGAAAACTCGGCCACCGAGTCCGCCAGCGCCTGGCGCAGTGAACGCCCGTCCATGGTCAACCGTGCGCTGGTGATCAATTCGCGTACCTGGCGCTGCAAATGACTCAACCCGCCGCGCAACTCGGCCAGCAAGGGGGCGGCCTGCTCCGGCTCACGCAGCTTGGCCTGCATCAGGCTGGCCTGAAACGACAGATAGCCCAATTGCTGTGCCACCGAATCGTGAAGTTCACGGGCCAGTGCACCATGCTGGAACGTTGCCTCCCTGCATTGCTGTTCACGCTTGTGCCGCAGCAACTGCACCGTTACTCCCAGCACCCGCGCCGTTTCCCCAAGCAACCCATGAAACCCGCGACTGGCCGCGCGCGGCGTGTCCAGCAGCAACACCCCGCGCCTGTCGGGCGCGATGCCCGGCAGAACACTCAGCAGGCGATAACGACCCCGATGCCGGCAGGCCATGCACTGCTGCGGTACCGCTGTCGCGGCACCGTTGCGCCACGGGCAGCCCGGCGTCTCATTGCAGGAGCTGAGCATGGCCCGACGGCCGGGGCCGAAGTCCTCGCCAGTCAACAACAACCCCAATTTGCTGCCAGGGTTCAGTGCTTCGAATCGATCGAGAAAATGTGACAAGGCATCGTCCGCGTCGACCAGGCGCAGCGGCAATTGGGCGAGCAATGCCCGCACGCTGTCCACCTGACGCGGCCGCGAACGCAAGAACCATTGCGCCCACCCGCCAGGTCGCATTCGAGCTTTCAATGACATCCGCCTGCCCTTTGGAAAACCGTGGCGATTAGTCGAGCAACTTCCATGCCTGCCCACTATCGCCGACGGACTACCTCCAAAGAGATATCTCTTTTTCCGGATTGAACGGTAATTCCTTTCGGGAAACTATCTTCCCCACCAAGAAACAACAACGCCGATTCTGAGCACGGCCAAACGCCGAAAGACAGCGCACCAGACCGAGGCTTTGACGCCTGGCTTGCGCACCAGATCGGGACATTTATTCGCCAGGCACTGTTGAAATGCTGGACAGCCAGGAGGGTTGCAATGATTGAGAGACAAAGCGCTACGCCGTACAGACCCCAGAGTGTGCCGGTGTACCGTGAACCGACTCTGCGCTCTCACGCGCTGCATCACATTCTGGTGACGCAAACGGCGACAGCCGCGGCGCTTGGGCGTCTGCTCAAGAACTTCGATCAGCCGGCGCTGCCCACTCCCCGTGTACTGTGCGCCGCGGTAGACGGGTTCGAGCGACAGTTGAAAGCGTTGCTCGACGCCACTGCGGTCGGCACCCAGCTGTACGTTCTCGGCGACGAAGCCTTTCTTTGGCGCATCCACGGCGTGGCGCGCACTGCCGGAATGCATAGCGAAGAGATCGACCTGATCGAATCCGGGCCGGTGCTGCGCAGGGTGTTTTGCGTTCACTGCAGCCATGTTCAGGACAGCGGCCCACAGGCACAAGTGTGCTGCTCCAATTGCCAGCTCCGTCTGGGCGTGCGCGAGCACTTTTCCCAGCGCCTGGGTGCTTATCTGGGCGTCTGCGAAAACCCCGATCAGCCTTATGCGCAGGCTCAATCATGAGCACGGAGCTGGAGGTACAGGTCGCCGACGCAAAAATGCTGACACCGGTGATTCGCGAATTCACCTTCGTCAGTCGCTCTGGCCGGTTGCCGGGGTTTTCCTCGGGCAGTCACGTACAGGTCCATTTGTCATTGGCCGAGCGCAGTGTGCGCAACGCTTATTCACTGATCAGCGATCCGGCTGACACTCGCCACTATCGCATCGCCGTGCGCTTGCAGGACGACTCCCGCGGTGGTTCGCGCCATCTGCATCAACGGGTGAATATCGGCGATACCTTGCACATATCGCCCCCGGCGAATCTGTTCGCCCTGCATTCGACCGCTCGCCAGCACATCCTGATTGCGGGCGGCATCGGTATCACGCCGTTCATGGCGTACATCAGTGCGCTGGAACTGCGCAACGCCGACTTCGAATTGCATTACGCCTACCGCAAAAACCTGACCGATGCCTATGCCGACGAACTGCAGCAACGCCTGGGATCACGCCTGCATCGCTATGACGCCAGCACTGGCGCAGCCCTGGACCTAACGGCGATTCTCAGCGACCGGCCCTTGGGCAGTCATGTCTACGTCTGTGGCCCGCAGCGGCTGTTGATGGGCGTTCGGGAACAGGCCAAAGCCCTCGGCTGGCCACCCGGCCGGGTCCATTGGGAAGCCTTCAGCGGCGCAGAACCGGGCTTGCCGTTCAGCCTGGAACTGGCGCGCAGCGGACGGCGGATTCAGGTGAGCGCCGAGCAAAGCCTGCTCGAAGCACTGGAATCGGCCGGTCTGGAAGTCCCCAGCCTGTGCCGCGGCGGGGTCTGCGGGCAGTGCATCACGCGCCATCTCAAAGGTGATATCGATCACCGCGACAGCATTCTGAGCAGCACCGAGCAGGCCGAATTTCTCATGCCCTGCGTATCACGCGGCTGCGGTTCTTCCGTTTTGCTGGACCTATAGGAGTCGACCATGACCGTTCAATTCAGCCCTCTGGAAAGCTACCGGGACACCTTCAGCTTCCACAACAGTGCATCGGCCATCGAGCGTTTTCCGTTTCCGTTCACCGAAGACAGCTACATGTACTCGGTGAACATCGAGCCGGCGCGCGCCAAAGAACCGGGCTCGGTGTACCAGCACTGGTTCGATATCGACGAGCATTACCTGTCGGAAATGGCCGAGCGTGCACTGGTACTGGACAAGGACCCGCGCCGCTACCTGGTGATGCCGCATATGCAGGAAGCGTCGTGGGATGCCTTGCAGATGTTCATGGAACATCTGGCCGCCGACTATCCGCAGTGGTTCGAGCTGAGCTGCGACGCTAACCGCTGGCACTGGCGCAACAAGGCGCTGGGCATCGATCAGGCGTTTGTCTTCGGCGATGCCTCGACCCTGCCCTGCGAACCGCTGGAGTTCATCACCCGTCAGGTCCAGGGCGACATCGCGCTGCTCGACCAGCGCGATGGCGATCTGTTCATGGACGCCGGGATGGTCACCAGCCCCGCCGACTGGTCGCTGGCCTTCGATGCCGGGATGAGCTTCAAGCAATGGCATTCGCCGGTGCCCATGGCCAACCAGATGGGCGTGTTCGACCGGGCACTGAAGTACCTGCTCAACGTCCAGGTCGATCAACCGGTGCGCAGGCTCAACTGGACGCTGACAATCAATCCGCGCCTGGATTCTTCCCCCGAGACTTACCACGAATGGGGTGCCGAGCGCGGAAGCGTCACCGATGAGAACGTCGGCCAACTCGTCCACCTGCGCGTGGAGCTGCAATTCATGGCCCGCCTGCCCCGCAGCAACGGCCTGATGTTCAGCATCCGCACCTACCTGATCAGCATGAACGAACTGGTCAGCCATCCCGGCTGGGGCCGTCGCCTGCACCGGGTGCTGCGTGACTTGCCCGACCCGATCGCCGAATACAAAGGCATGACCCGTTATCGGCAGACGCTGGTGGACTGGCTGAGCCAGTTCGACCAGGCCTGAAACACCTTGACCCAACCCCATTCAGACAAGGAATCACGATATGGCCAACTCCTGGCGCATTTCCGCACTGGCCGAACGTCACCGCGCGCTCGGCTCACAGCTTGAAGACTGGAACGGCATGGGCACTGCCTGGACCTACAGCTCGGACTTGGCCGACCATCATCAGGCGATCCGTACCCGCGCCGGTTTGATGGATGTCTCGGGGCTGAAAAAAGTCCACTACGTCGGGCCCCACGCCGAAAGCCTGCTGCAATGGGCGACCACCCGTGACATCGCCAAGCTCTACCCCGGCAAGTCGGTCTATGCCTCGATGCTCGATGAGGACGGCAAGTTCATCGATGACTGCATCGTCTACCGCACCGGCCCCAATGCCTTCATGGTGGTGCACGGCGCGGGCACCGGTTACGAGATGCTGGTGCGCTCGGCTCAGGGCCGTCAGGTCGCGGTGCTGTTCGATGACGACCTGCACGACCTGTCGTTACAAGGGCCGTTGGCGGTGGACTTTCTCGCCGAACACGTTCCGGGCATTCGTCAGCTGCCGTACTTCCATCACCTGCAAACCAAACTGTTCGGCCGCCCGGTGATGATCTCCCGCACCGGTTACACCGGCGAGCGCGGTTACGAAATCTTCTGCAAGGCCGCCGACGCCCCGACCCTGTGGGACGAAATCCTCGAACAGGGTGCGGGCATGGGCATCATCCCGTGTGCCTTCACCGCCCTGGACTGGTTGCGGGTCGAAAGCTCGCTGATGTTCTTCCCCTACGACAACTCGCAGATGTACCCCTTCGCCGATCAAAAAGCCGGCGACACCCTGTGGGAGCTCGGCCTGGATTTCACCGTATCGCCGGAAAAACAGGACTTTCGCGGTGCCGATGAGCACCGGCGCCTGCGCGGTAAAGAACGCTTCAAGATCGCCGGCGTGTTGCTCGAAGGCCCCCGCGCCGCTGAGGCCGGAGACACTTTGTGGCAGGCCGGCAAGAAAGTCGGCGTCATCACCTGCGGCATGTATTCGCGCCTGAGCAAACGCTCCATGGCCATCGCCCGCATGGACGCCGACTGCGCCGCACCGGGATTTGCCCTGCAGGTACGCGGCAGCCTCGAGGTCGCGGCCATCACCCACGCCTTGCCGTTCGATGATCCGGAAAAGACCAAACGCACCGCCAAAGGCTGATCGAACGCCAACCACGCATTCCAAGGGAGACCTCGATGGACACGCCACACGAACATTACATCCTCAAGATCAGCTGCCCCGCCGCTTCCGGTATTGTTGCCGCAGTCACCTCCTGGCTGGCCGGGCAAGCGTGCTACATCAGCGAGCTGTCGCAATTCGACGATGAATTCACCGGGCGCTTTTTCATGCGCGCGGTGTTTCGTTTCAACAAAGGTGTGGTCGGCGACATCGCCCCGCTGCGCCTGGGCTTGAACGAGTTGGCCGGCGGTTTCGACATGCAATGGCAGCTGTTCAGTTCGGCTCAGCCGACCCGCGTGCTGCTGATGGTCAGCAAGTTCGACCACTGCCTGACCGACCTGCTGTATCGCCATCGCAAGGGCGAAATGGACATGCAGATCACCGCCATCGTCTCCAACCACCTGGAGCTGCGGCCGATGGCCGAACGTGAAGGGATCCGCTTCATTTACCTGCCCGTGAGCAAAGAGAGCAAGTCCCGGCAGGAAGCCGAACTGCTGCGCATCGTCGAAGAGACCGAGACCGAGCTGGTGGTGCTCGCCCGCTACATGCAGATCCTCTCCGATGACCTGTGCAAGCAATTGTCGGGCCGGGCGATCAACATCCATCACTCGTTTCTGCCCGGCTTCAAGGGTGCCAAGCCCTATCACCAGGCCTACGAGCGCGGGGTGAAACTGATCGGCGCCACCGCCCACTACGTCACCTCGGACCTCGACGAAGGCCCGATCATCGAACAGGAAATCCAGCGCGTCGATCACACCTACCTGCCCGATGCGCTGGTCGCCATCGGCCGCGACACCGAAACCGTCGCACTTTCCAAAGCCCTGAAATACCACCTGGAACACCGGGTGTTCATCAACCAGGACAAGACGGTGATCTTTCGCTGAGCGAGCCACCACCTCGAACCCATTCCGACCGACAGGCACGAGACACGACCATGACCACACGCGTTGCAATCATCGGCGCCGGCCCTTGCGGCATGGCTCAACTGCGGGCATTTCAATCGGCCAGGGACAAGGGAACCCCCATCCCGGAACTGGTCTGCTACGAAAAACAGCAAGACTGGGGTGGCATGTGGAATTACACCTGGCGCACCGGCCTGGATGAAAACGGCGAACCGGTCCACGGCAGCATGTACCGCTATTTGTGGTCCAACGGCCCGAAAGAATGCCTGGAGTTCGCCGACTACACCTTCGAGGAGCACTTCGGTCGCCCCATCGGCTCCTATCCGCCCCGGGAAGTACTGTGGGATTACATCAAGGGCCGCGTCGAAAAAGCCGGGGTTCGTGACTACATCCGTTTCAACAACGTGGTGCGCCAGGTCACCTATGACCAACAGACCCGGCGCTTCACCGTGGTCGCACACGACCATGGCAGCGATACCCAGACTTGGGAAGAGTTCGACTACGTGATCAATGCCTGCGGGCACTTTTCGACGCCGAAGATGCCGTATTTTCCCGGTTTCGAACATTTCGGCGGGCGCATCCTGCACGCCCATGATTTTCGCGAAGCGCTGGAGTTCAAGGGCAAGGACTTGTTGATCGTCGGCAGCAGTTACTCCGCCGAAGACATCGGTTCGCAGTGCTACAAGTACGGCGCCCGCAGCATCACCAGTTGCTACCGCACCGCGCCCATGGGCTATGACTGGCCCGCCAACTGGGAAGAAAAACCGCTGCTGCAGCGCCTGGAAAAGAACCGCGCGTATTTTATCGACGGCACTCACAAACACATCGACGCGGTGATTCTGTGCACCGGCTACAAGCATCACTTCCCGTTCCTGCCGGACGAACTGTGCCTCAAGACCGACAACCGGTTGTGGCCGATGAACCTGTACAAGGGGATTTTCTGGGAGCCCAACCCACAGTTGATCTACCTCGGCATGCAGGACCAGTGGTACTCCTTCAACATGTTCGATGCCCAGGCCTGGTATGCCCGCGACGTGATCCTGCAACGCATCGCCCTGCCCGATCAGGCGCAAATGATTGCCGACAGCCTGGAGTGGCAAGCCCGCGAACAGCAGCTTGAAACCAACCAGCAGATGTTCGAATACCAGGGCGCCTACATCCAGCAATTGGTGGACGCCACCGACTACCCGAACTTTGATATCGCCGCGGTCAACAACACCTTCCTGCACTGGAAGCACGACAAGGCGCACAACATCATGGGTTACCGCGACAAGTCCTACCGCTCGCTGATGACCGGCACCCAGTCACCGCCCCATCACACGCCATGGCTCAAAGCGCTGGACGATTCCATGGCGGCCTATCTGAGTGAAGAGCCCGATGCCATCAAGTCGGTCGGTTGAGCCTGTGCCGATGACCACAGCACTTAAAAGCACAGGAGCCTGCACATGAACGCACCGCGTGTTTCGACCCCCTGGGAACCGGGGCTGTTTGCCCGGGCACCGGCTCTGGAGCGTTATCGGGTGGCCGCTGGCGGGCTGACGCTGATCGCTCTGGAAGCCGGCGATACCCTGCAAGTGATCGACGTCGAAGGGCTGCAAACCTGCGAGCTGCTGACCTTCGACGCCCTTGGGCGCTCAGCGCTGGCGGCGCTGGGTCTGGCTGCCAGGCCCGATTGCAGCTTCATCGCCACGCGGATGTCCGAGCCCGACATGCAGGCACGCCGCATCGCACAAGGCTTGAGCAAGCGCGGCATCGCCTTTCATCCACTCCCCGGCGCGGCCACGCTGTGGGATGAGCAATCACCCGCCGGCTACAGCCGCAACTTCGTGGCCGGCGAAGCGTTGCTGATCATCGTCGCCGCGCCCAGCGGACCGAGTGCGGTTGACCTGCAATACACCGCCAGCGAATTGCGCGTCGTGGTCCAGCGGGCCAATCCATCGCCACTGCTGGTCCCGCCGCTGCCCGAACCGCTGGGCGAGCTGCTGGATGAATTCACCATCCGCGCCGGAACCGCCCACAGCTACACCGTGGCCAAAGGTCAGTACCTGCAGGTGCTGGACGTCGCCGGACGCCAGTGTTCGGATTTCGTCGCCCTGAATCGCCGGGCGCTGGATCGCGGGCAAGAACTGGACCTGGACCAGACGGTCACCCGCACCCTCAATGGCAACGCCTATCCGGCACCGGGGCTGTTCTCGAAGTTCTTCGACCGGCAGATGCAACCGATGCTCGAGGTGGTGCGTGACACCGTCGGCCGCCATGATTCCTTCGCGTTGGCCTGCGCTGCCCGTTACTACGAAAGCCAGGGCTATTTCGGGCACGACAACTGCAGTGACAACCTCAGTCGGGCGTTGGAACCGTTTGGAGTCCAGGCCCGCTGCGGTTGGCCGGCGATCAATTTTTTCTACAACACCGGGATCGATGCTCACCAGCAGATGACCCTGGATGAACCCTGGTCCCGGCCGGGGGATTACGTGTTGCTGCGGGCCATGACCGATCTGGTCTGCGCCAGCTCGTCGTGCCCGGACGACATCGACCCGGCCAACGGCTGGAACCCGACCGACATCCATATTCGTGTGTATTCCGACAAGGAGCGCTTTTCCATCGCCATGGCCACTCGAAAAACCGCCGATGCCGATCCGACGCTGACCCGCGAATCGGGCTTTCACTCGCGCACCAGCGCCCTGACCGGCAGCTTCACCGACTACCGCAACTGGTGGTTGCCGCTGCGCTACGACGGTTTCGGCGCCATCGATGAATATTACGGCTGCCGCGAACGAGTGGCGGTGATGGACCTGACCGCCCTGCGCAAATTCGAAATCATCGGCCCGGATGCCGAAGCCCTGCTGCAGTACTGCCTGACGCGCGACGTGCGGCGGCTGGCGATCGGTCAGGTGGTCTATTCGGCCATGTGCCATGAACACGGCGGCATGCTCGACGATGGCACCCTGCTGCGCCTGGGCCAGGACAACTTCCGCTGGATCTGCGGCGAGGATTACGCCGGGGTCTGGCTGCGCGAACAGGCACAGAAGCTGGGCATGAAAGTCTGGGTGAAGTCCGCCAGCGAGCAGATTCACAACCTTTCGGTACAGGGGCCGCTGAGCCGCGAACTGCTCAAGCAAATGGTCTGGACCCCGGCCACCCAGCCCGGCGTAGAAGCCTTGGGTTGGTTCCGCTTTCTGGTGGGGCGCCTGGATGGTTACGACGGCTGCCCGCTGATGATTTCCCGCACCGGCTACACCGGCGAGCTGGGCTACGAAGTCTGGTGTCAGCCGCAGGACGCCGAGCGGGTCTGGGACCGGATCTGGCAACTGGGCGAGCCGCTGGGCATTGTCCCGCTGGGCCTTGAAGCACTGGACATGCTGCGCATCGAAGCCGGACTTGTTTTTGCCGGCTATGAGTTCAGCGACCAGACCGATCCGTTCGAGGCCGGGATCGGCTTCAGTGTGCCGCTCAAGAGCAAGACCGACGATTTCATCGGCCGCGATGCACTGCTGCGGCGCAGTGCCAATCCCATGCACAAACTGGTAGGCCTGCAACTGAGTGGCAATGAAGGCGCCCATCACGGCGACGGCGTGTACAGCGGTCGCGCCCAGGTCGGCGTGGTCACCAGTGCCTGCCGTTCACCGCTGCTGGGCAGCAATATCGCCTTGTGCCGGGTCGATGTCGCCAGCTGCGAAGCTGGTACCGCGCTGCAAGTAGGCAAGGTCGATGGCTTGCAGAAGCGCATCGATGCCCAGGTCATGGCGCCGATTTTCTACGACCCGCAGAAATGCCGGGTGCGCAGCTGATCGGCCAGACAAGTTGTTGCTGCACCGAACACCGCTACTGCGTTGCCCACCAGCGAGACAAAGAGTCTTTCGACAAGACCGAAAACACTCGCTGACCGAAGCCCTGCCGCCGAACCGGATGCCAACGCATCCGGCCGAGTGCCGGGGTATCGGCTGACCTTCCGACTGCCCCCGACAATTCTTCTTACATGGGATCACAGAAATGGAAGCGACTACGTTCGAGACCGTATCGCAGGCTGGCCAGACGGTTGGCAGCCTGCAGCGCAAAATTGACTGGAGAGGTGCGTTCTGGGTGGCCAGCGGCGTGCCAGCACTGGTGCTGTTTTCCATTGGCGCGATTGCCGCGACGGTGGGCAAACCGGCGTGGATCGTCTGGATCATTTCGATCCTGTTTGGTTTCATCCAGGCCTTCACCTATGCCGAGATCGCCGGATTGTTCCCGCATAAATCCGGCGGTGCGTCGGTTTACGGTGCGGTGGCCTGGGTGCGTTACAGCAAGCTGATCGCGCCGGTGTCGGTGTGGTGCAACTGGCTGGCCTGGTCACCGGTGTTGTCCATCGGCTCCGGGCTGGCCGCCGGTTACATCCTCACCGCGTTGTTTGCGCCGGACGCGCTGATCAACACCTGGCAATTGACCTTGCTGGATCTTGGCTGGATCAAGAGCGGGCTGTCCCTGCGCATGAATGCGACCTTCGTGGTCGGCGTGGTGATTCTGCTCGGGGTGTTTGTCATACAGCACGGCGGCATCCTGCGCTCGGCACGCCTGACCCTGATACTCGGTGTCACCTCGCTGATTCCGCTGCTGCTGGTGGGCGTGGTGCCATTGTTGACCGGCGATGCGCTGCAGGCCAACTTCCTGCCGCTGTATCCCTTGGCTCACGACGCCGGCGGCCAGGTCATCGATGGCGCGTGGGACATTTCCGGTTGGTCGTTGATGGCCGGCGGGCTGTTCATGGCGGCATGGTCGACCTACGGTTTCGAGACCGCCGTGTGCTACACCCGCGAGTTCAAAGACCCCAAGCGCGACACGTTCAAGGCGATCTTCTATGCCGGCCTGCTGTGCATTCTGGTGTTCACCCTGGTGCCGATGGCGTTTCAGGGCAGTCTCGGCCTCGGTCAACTGGTCAGCGCCGCGGTGCTGGATGCCAACGGCACCGTCGTGACGCCGGCGGTTTACAGCGGTTTGCTGTCACCGGCGATCTACAGCGGCATGGGCGTTGGCCAGGCGATGGCCGACAGCATCGGCGGTGGTAAAGTCGTGGCCAATGTGGTGTTGATCATGCTGATCCTCGCCACGCTGCTGGCGATCATGACCTCGATGTCCGGCTCCTCGCGCACCTTGTATCAGGCTTCGGTGGATGGCTGGTTGCCCAAATACCTGGGCCACACCAACGAACACGGCGCTCCCACCGCAGCCATGTGGACCGACCTGTCGTTCAATCTGCTGCTGTTGCTGATGTCCGACTACGTGTTCGTCCTCGCGGCGTCCAACGTCAGTTACATCATCTTCAACTTCCTCAACCTCAATGCCGGCTGGATCCATCGCCTCGACCGCCCGGACTGGGTGCGCCCATACAAGGCACCGACTGTACTGCTGGCATTGGGTGGCGTGCTGAGCTTCGTCAACCTGGCGTGCATGGGCCTGGGCGCCGATATCTGGGGCGCCGGCACCTTGTTCACCGGGGTGCTGCTGGCGCTGTTGATTATCCCGGTCTTCGTCTATCGGCACTACGTGCAGGACAGGGGCAGCTTCCCGGTGGCGATGCTCAGCGACTTGCATATCCAGACCGATGAAGGCGCCAGGCGGGCCGGGATGCTGCCCTATGTGACCCTGGTGGCGGGTGTGCTGGTGGTGTACTTCTGTCATCGCCTGGCGGTTTAGGAGTACGGCTTGTTGGTGATGGCGTCCTTGAGACCGCCATCGCGAGCAAGCTCCAGGTTATGGGCCGACCACAAAATTGTGATTCGGCTCAATACTTGCAGGAGCCAGGCTTGCCCGCGAAGACGGCCTGGAGGTCACTACAGACTTGTAGCGAATACAGCCCTAGCGATCGACCTTATGCCGCGCCGCATACAAGCACAGCATCTCCATCGCCAGGGTTGCTGCCGCCAGTGACGTGATGTCCGCGCTGTCATAGGCGGGTGCGACTTCCACCACGTCCATGCCCACCAGATTGATCCCGCGCAAGCCGCCGAGAATCTCCAGCGCCTGCACCGTACTCAGGCCACCACATACCGGTGTGCCAGTCCCTGGTGCGAATGCCGGGTCCAGACAATCGATGTCGAACGTCAGGTACACCGGGTTATCGCCAACCCGCTCACGGATCGATTCGATGATCGCGTCGCAGCCGCGCCGATGCACTTGCCGCGCGTCCAGCACCTGAAAGCCCTGATGGTCATTATTAGTGGTGCGCAAACCGATTTGTACTGAACGGGACGGATCCACCAGCCCCTCTTTCGCTGCATGCCAGAACATGGTGCCGTGGTCGATGCGTTTACCGTCTTCATCGGGCCAGGTGTCGCTGTGGGCGTCAAAATGGATCAGCGACAACGGACCGTGCTGCCGGGCATGGGCCTTGAGCAGCGGATAGCTGATGAAGTGGTCACCGCCAAAGGTCAGCATTGCGCAACCCGCCGCGAGGATTTTCTCGGCATGGGTCTGGATACTGTCCGGTATCGACTGCGGCGTGCCGTAATCGAAGTTGCAATCGCCGTAGTCGATCACGGCCAGATGGTCGAAGGGGTCGAAGGTCCACGGCCAATGCCGTTCCCAGGCGATCCCGGTCGAAGCACTGCGAATCCCCCGTGGCCCGAAGCGCGCGCCCGGGCGGTTGCTGGTGGCGGTGTCGAACGGTACGCCACTGACCACCACGTCCACACCGCGCAAGTCGCGGCTATAACGGCGGCGCATGAAACTGGTGATGCCGGCGTAGGTGCTTTCAGCGGCAGTCCCGTAGAGGCTGTCGCGGGTCATGGCCTGGTCGTTCAAATCAGCGATATCCATACAGAGGTCCTTATTATTGGCGGCTACGGAAAGTGGTCCACACGCGGGTGCGCTGACGCATGTCCTTGAGGCTCATGCTGCGGTCGGCGTACAGACGATCACGCACATCGGCAGGCGGGTAGATGTTGGCGTCTTCACGCACGGCGGTATCCACCAAGGGTGTCGCTGCCTGGTTGGCTGTGGCGAAAAACAGCGTGTTGGTCAACCCTGCCACCGACTCCGGGCGCAACATGAATTCGATAAAGGCCCGCGCCGCTTCCGGGTGCGGTGCGTCCTTGGGGATCGCCAGGTTGTCCTGCCACACCAGTGTGCCTTCCATGGGTATCCGGTAAGTCACCTCGAACGGTTTGTTGGCCTTGTGCGCCTGATCGGCAGCCATGCTTGCGTCACCGTTATAGGTCAGCGCCAGACACACACTGCCATTGGCCAGATCACTGATCTGTCGCCCGGTGGCCACGTACAGCACCGAAGGCTGCAACTGATGCAACAAGGCTTCGCCGGCGGCCAGATCATTCTTGTCAGTGCTGTAGGGATCCTTACCGAGGTAATGCAGCGCCAGACCGATCACTTCCTGAGGCGAATCAAGAATGGCGATACCACAGTCCTTCAACTTGCTGGCGTATTCGGGCTTGAACAGCAGATCCAGACTATTAAGAGGTACGCCCGGCAGGCGCTTCTTCACGGCTTCCACATTGATGCCCAGGCCCAGCGTGCCCCAGGTATAAGGCACGCCATAACGGTTGCCCGGATCGACAGCGGCAAGCTTTTTCAGCAAGTCCGGATCAAGGTTGTCGTAGCCTTTGAGGTTGTCGTGGGGAATTTCCTTCAAGGCGCCGGCGGCCAGACCACGGGCCAATACGCTGGAGGACGGCACCACCACGTCATAACCGCTGCCGCCGGTGAGCAGTTTGGTTTCCAGGACTTCCGAGGTATCGAACGTGTCGTAGCGCACGTGGATGCCGGTTTCCTGTTCAAAACGCTGCACGGCCTCGGGCGCCACGTAATCGGCCCAACTGTAAAGATTGATCACCTTTTCTTCGGCCACTACCGGTAGGGCCAGGACAAAAACCAGAGCGGGACAACAGAACCTGAGAAGCGGACCCATGATGAATACCTGCAGGGAGTGAGTGCCTGCAGGATGCGCCAGGGGATACATTGGAAAAATATTAAGTTTATTATCCTGACTTTCACCGGGAGTAATGTTTGATGCTCGGACAAATTCACGATCTGGACCTGCACCTGCTGCGCCTGTTTGTCAGCGTGGTGGAGTGCGGTGGTTTCAGCGCCGCCCAAGGTGAACTCGGTCTCAGCCAGTCAAGCATCAGTCAGCAAATGGCCAAGCTCGAAACCCGTCTCGGCTACCGGCTGTGCAGTCGCGGCAAAGGCGGTTTCAAACTGACACCCAAAGGCGAACAACTGCTCAACTCGACTCGCGAGCTGTTCCAATCCATTGAAGTGTTCCGCCATCAGTCCAACGGCGTGGCCGGTCGATTGCTCGGTGAAGTGCGCCTGGGCCTGTCCGAAGCCCTCGATCAGTCAATTCTGCAACGGGTCGCCGAAGCGATCCGGCGCTTTCGCGAGCGCGACGAGTCGGTGCGCATCGAACTGATCAGCGCCATGCCCGGCGAGATGGAAAGGCTATTGCTGCAACAGCGGCTGGACTTGGCGATCGGCTATTTCTCACAGGTACAAAGCGCATTCGACTACCGCGAACTGTTCACTGAAACCCAGCATCTGTACTGCGCGAAAGGTCATCCGCTATTCACCAGCGATGCACCGGACGATGAAGCACTGCAAAACACCGATCGGGTCGACCACCCCTATCGCTTTCTGCGAAGCGCCGAACCCTTCCAGGGCAAGCTCTGTTCGGCCCGCTCGGAACAGGTCGAAGGCACCCTCGCCTTTATCCTTTCCGGAAAACATGTCGGCTATCTACCCAACCACTTCGCCCGATCCTGGGAGGAAAAAGGCTTACTCAAGGCCGTGCGTCAACAAGACCTGAGTTTTGAAGTGGCCTTTCACCTGGCCCGGCATCGGGCGCAGATGCCGGGGGATGCACAGCGGGCATTCGAGGAGGACTTGTTGATGGCGTTTTCCCTGACCTAGTGGCCTGTGTGGCTAGTTCGTTAGCTCAAATTCGGATGCCGGCGGCCCAGAGCCAAGGCGCTGTGACGAGTCATAGCCCGCTATGGCGAGGAACAGCAACGCAGGATATGGGCTGCTGGCGCCGAAGTTGACTAACAGAACTAGCCACACAGGCCACTAGACAGCTGCGGGGGATTTTCGCGTGGGGCTGGCATGAGGTTGCGTCAGCATTGCTCGGGCCTGTTGTGGAAATCCCACTGTCAGTGGGATCCAGCTTCGAGTTGATATCAAAGGAGTTTCCATCACCAACTCCCGTAAGGGATGCCGAAGCGTTCGATGTAGCGTTTGGAGGCGGCTTTGATGCTGACGTAATACCCTTCGTACATCCCTTGATCCGGCCCCAATGGCTCGATGCCGACCACGGCGCGGTCGGCTTTGTTGGCGTGGAAGCAGTCGTCTTGCACCCAGACCTGAATGATGCCGCCGGGGGCCAGGCCCAGACTCAAGGCCGCACTAGGGTTTGCGCTGTATTCGGGGTACTTGTGACAGCGCTGCGCCGTGGAGTTACGCATTATCTGTCGGGTTTCCTCCGGGATATCGATCCAGCCGCTGTAGGTTTTTCGCTCGACAATCGACTGCCAGCGCACATAGATGCGCTTGGGCAGGTCGGCGCCAACAACCGGCATGCCTGAGCTGCCGACCCCCACCCAGCCTCTCGCGTTCTCCGTACCATCTTCGTAGTCGCTACTCCCAGCGCTGCCGGCTGCGATATTGCGAAATAGTCGACCTTGAATGTCTTCGACTGAGGAAGTTTCCACCCACACGGTCATATGGGCCGGTTCGGTAAAACCGATGTACCACCAGCGGCTCTTGTAATCATTTTTGGCGGAGAGCGGGTCCGGTGTCTGGCAACCGCTCAGAGCTAACAGCGCTAGAAGCAAAAAAAGGTGTTTCATGGCTACAGCATCCATTCCGGTACATGAGGGTGTTGCACCCGCACGGCGTCCGCCGTCGGAGCGTTGACATAGATCAGCTCGAGCTTGCTGGTGCGCGGTCCGGCGAGCAGGCCCGGCGTCCAGTGGGCAGACCTATGGATGTAGCAGTGCCTGAGCAGCTTCTCTTCGGTGGGCGTCGTGCTGTAGTCGCCCGAGATAAAACGATCGCATAGCGTTTGCAGTTCAGAAGGCGGACGTAACCCCGGTCTTTCATTGATCTCTTCAAACTGCACACCGTGCTTTTTCGCCGCCTCGTACATCACCCGCAAATACACCTTCGCCAATCCGGCGCTAACCTTACGCTGCAGCAATAAGCCGACAAAAACCCTTTTTTGTTTCTGGCCCATACGGTCCTGTGAGTCAGCCGGCAGTAGTTCGGGCTCAGGGGTGACAAGCCTCAACATGTCCAGGGGCCAGCCTTTGGCGTGCCATGTGGCTTGCGCTTGTTGGGCGTCGCGGTAGATCGAGGTGGTTTTCACATCGGTGTGCACAGGCACGTCCAGTGCCTGCAGCGGGATAAGCATCACCCGTTCTTCGGCCTCGTCCCGGTAGCCGCCGCCAAGGTCCGAATGGGCGCCGGGCAGGCTGATTTCCGTATGGTCCGGGCCCACCCGATTCAGGGCGAAGTTGGCACGGTGTTCGTCCCGCGCCACCAGATGCAGCACATGAGGAAAGAACTTCGGGTGTAGATGCAGCTTGACCCCCGGCGCGGCCGGGCTACGCACATAACCCAGGTTGCTCCAGCCGCCCACCGAGGCCACGGTGTCGAACAGCCCGATAAACCCGGTATGCACGCTTTCGCCATAGATTTTGCTGAAACCATTGGCGAAGAATTTTTTGGGCAAAGCCAGGGTTTCGTGCAAGGGACTGCCGACTCCTGCCATCGTCAGGTAGGCAAAGTGCCGCGCCGCTGCGGCACCACGGCTGAAGCCGAATATGTCAACAATGAGGGAGTGGATTTGAAGGTCAGGATTTTCATCGTGGAAGCTCCACATTAGCCTTTTGATCTCACGAAAGGCTTGAAAAACCCGCGCCTCGATACCCGTCTCACCCCGCCCCAAAGCCGAGCCCAGGACGCTGTCTGGCTCACCGGCCGTGGTGCCGATCCCCTCAACGTAAACTTTTTTGAAGGCCAGCTTTTGTTGAATGATTTTCTCGCGGCCAATCGATAGCTCGTACAGGTCATAAAGCCATTTGACATTCGTCACATCATTCCCATAACTCCCGCTCGGATCCTGCATGTACGGCTTGCAACTCCCGTCCAGATCCTGCGGGGCGATCGGATGATGGGCGCCGCAGCGTTGGCCCAGCTCCACGTTGAACGGGTTGTTGCCCGTGCCATCGAAAAACACGCCGATGCGCAAGGTGACGGTGACTTGTCGGCGTTGTCCTTCGGCCTGTTTCTCTTCCCATCGACGATTGCATTCGTCTTCATGGGCCTGTTGCCGGGCCAGCATGGCTGCGTTCTGCCGTTGCGCCGTCTCGGCGCAGAAGGCTCTTTCCTTGGTTCGTTCCGCCCGTTGTGTTGCCAACGCCTGATCACGGCACACGGCGCAATGGTATCCATCGACTTCATTTTTCATTTGGCATCCTTTTTTCAGTCGACCCATCCTTGGGCCTGAAGCCCAATGGCAGGCTTCAAGCTAAAAATGCGCCCAAACGGTAAGGCCGGATGCCAGTTGCGGATTGATAGTCTGTGGGAAGTGCGCTGAATTCGCTGCACTTGGAGCTGACAGAAAAAACGCACTCTAAAACGAGGTTTGGCATAAATCCGGGCGAGAGGGACCAGGAGCCTCAGTTCTTATCGTCTGAACCAGGCCCGAGCCTTCGGCAGTGACGACAGGGGAAGTGTCGGATTGAGATTTTTCCGGCGTTATTTTGAGTTGCAGTCCCCCGACCTCCCCGCTATCCTTCGGCGGTCGTTGCACATTCAGCGACCGGGCTTGGCGGCCTGAGTTAATCAAGGCGCGACAGCGCCTCCCACACACATTGCAGGCGCTTTTTTTGCGCCCGCATATCTGCGTTATGGCGGGTTGCGTGGGAGAACCTTCGGGTTCGCCGGTTCCTTGATTCCCGGTCCGCCAATCCTGCGCAATCCGCCACCCTCATCTGCTTGGCGGCAGACGGTGGTGGTTCCCCTAGAATCGAGGAGCCAGACTATGTACAGCATAAATCCGTCCAAAATCCGCATTTGCGCTTACCGCGCTACACCCTTGACCACGCTTCAAACCTCCCCCCTGCGCCACCTCCAGCCCCTCGGAGGTGCCCAATGACCGATCACCAAGACCTAAAAACCATCGGCATCACGCCGTTCTCCATCCATTCGGATCAGGCGCTGTTCCGGGTCAACAGTGGCGTGTCGATCCGAGAGGCGCTGTCGCACGTGTCCGACTTGCTCCATGTCGCGAAGATGCTGGCAGAAGATGCCGCGATGGAACGAAATACCGACCGTTATGCCTGGGCGTCGCACTATTTGCAGGAGATGAGTAAGGCGGTGATCGATGACGTGGTGAAGGTGCTGACGCCCAAGCCTGTACCCGTTGCGAAGGAGAAGATGTGAGGATGGAATATCGATCCAGCTCACTGTCGGCGCGTTCTGCGCTATCTTGCTGAACATGCGGTGAACCGTTAGAGAGGCTCAAGGGCCCAGCCACTGGCGGTTCGGCCCTTTTCTTTTCGAGAATACGTCCATGCGCAGATTCCTCGGTTTATCCCTCGCCCTGCTCTTGCTCACCTTGAGCGCCTGCGCCCTGTTCCCCAACCGTGATCCTCTGAACATCAACGTGGTGGGCATCGAACCGCTGCAGAGCCAAGGTCTGGAAGTACGATTCGCGGTGAAACTTCGTCTGCAAAACCCCAACGAAACGCCGATCGACTACAACGGTGTGGCCCTGAATCTTGAGGTCAACGGACGGCCACTGGCCAGTGGCGTGAGCGATCAACACGGCTCGATCCCGCGTTTCTCCGAAGCGATCCTGACGGTGCCGGTGAGCATCTCGGCATTCTCAGTGTTGCGTCAAACGCTGGGACTGAGCCAGACCCAAAGCCTGGATAACCTGCCTTACGTGCTGCACGGAAAACTGGCGGGGGGTGTGTTCGGCACCATGCGTTTCGTTGACCGAGGCAATCTCAGCCTGCCAGGCTCGACCGCAGTCTGGTGAGCGGTACATCCCCTGCAGGAGCAGCCGGTCGACGCTCGATTGCTCGCGATGCAGGCAGCACGGTCTGTCTGATCTGCCGCGGTGATGCGATCGCGAGCAAGCTCGGCTCCTACAGGGGTTCGCGGAGATTGTATCGGTCAGGCTTTCATCGGGGTCGAGTAGCCGCTGGCGAAGCCTGCTGCTACGGTACGCGTAATACCCCCAAGGAGGAAACCTCGCACATGGAACCCGTCCCAATCCTGTACACCGAACGGCTGATTCTGCGCCCGCTGGAGCTGGCCGACGCCGAAGCCATTCAGCAGCAGTTCCCGCACTGGGAGGTGGTGCGTTATCTCAATGCCATGGTCCCATGGCCTTACCCTGCGGACGGTGCACTTCGCTATTTGCAAAGCATGGCCCTGCCAGCAATTGCCCGATGCGAAGAATGGCACTGGTCGATCCGTTTGAAGTCGGCACCGGATCAACTGATTGGCAATGTCAGCCTGATGGACGAGCCAGGCAACAATCGTGGCTTCTGGCTTGCACCACAATGGCAAGGTCAGGGGCTGATGAGTGAAGCCAGCGCGGCGGTGACCCAATACTGGTTTGAAACCCTCGGTCGCGCACTGATGCGAGTGCCCAAGGCCTCGCCGAATCTGGCCTCACGGCGTATCTCCGAGCGCGACGGTATGCGCCTGATCAACACCGAAGAAAGCAACTTCGTCAGCGGGCGCTTCCCGTGCGATACCTGGGAAATCACCCGCGAAGAATGGCAACGCCTCAGATAAACCGCACGCCCGGTTTGGCCCGCTCATCCACGGTCAATTCGAACACGTCCGGGCGTGCATAATGCCCGACCACGTCGTAGTCGTAACGAGCGCGGACCAATTGATCCGTGTCGATTTCAGCGCTCAGCAGACCGGCGCCGCCCAATAGCGGCCCGGCAAGAATATCGCCCATGGGACCTACGATCACGCTGCCGCCGGCAATCAACGGGCGCTCGGCCGGCCAATTGGCAATGTCCCGGCCCAAGGCTTGCGGTGAGTCCTGAACCTGACAGGCACTGACCACAAAGCAGCGCCCTTCGTGAGCGATATGACGCATGCTGACCTGCCACATTTCCCGCTCATCCACCGTCGGCGCGCACCAGACTTCCACGCCTTTGGCATACATCGCGGTACGCAGCAGCGGCATCATGTTTTCCCAGCACACCGCCGCGCCGATTCGCCCGACCTTGCTGTCGATCACCGGCAATGTCGAGCCGTCGCCCTTGCCCCAGATCAGCCGCTCGGTACCGGTAGGCATCAGTTTGCGATGCCTGGCCACCAGGCCGTCCTGGGGCTCGAAATACAGCACGGTGCAATACAGCGTGCTGGCGCAACGTTCGATCACCCCCAGCACCAGACTGGCCCCGGTGCGCGCTGACAATTGCGCCAGGACTTCGGTTTCAACACCGGGAACGTCGATCGCGTTGGCGAAATAACGGGCAAAGGCCTCTCGGCCTTCCGGCAAGCGATAGCCCAATTGCGTTCCAAAACTTTCGCCTTTTGGATAACCCCCAAGCAAGGCTTCAGGCATGACCACCAGGCTCGCACCGGATTCGACGATGGCACTTTCATAAGAGAGGATCTGTTCCAGTGTCTCGCCCTTGCCGCCGGGCAACGAACCGATTTGCAGTGCAGCAACGATGGACTTGGGCATCGCGGTAACTCCATGAGCAATGAGGTGTTGCTCATTCTCCCGCCGCGATCGACTATGAATAAAGTCCATTTCAATGCTGAATGATATGAACCAAATGAATATCACCGACATCGACCTCAACCTGCTCAAAGCTTTCGAAGCGTTGCATGACGAGTCCAGCGCCAGCCGGGCGGCGTTACGTCTGGGGGTGACGCAATCGGCCATGAGTGCGGCGTTGCGCCGGCTGCGAGACGTGTATGGCGATCAACTATTCGTTCGCACGGGTCGCGGACTGGCACCGACGCTTCGCGCCAACCAGCTGAAACCGGTGATCAGTGAAGCACTGAACAAGTGTCGGCAAAGCCTGGCGATGGTCGACCCTCATGTCAGCCATTACGAAGGTCGCTCGGTCGCCATCGGTTTATCGGATGACTTCGAAATTGCCTACGGACGGCGGCTGATCGAGGAGATTGCACAGCGCGCGCCGAAACTGCGGCTGATTTTTCGTCAAACCCACAGTCAGATTGTTGCCCATGCATTGATGGAGCGCAGTATCGACCTGGCAATCACCGCCGGTGGTTTTGCCGAGCGCATGCTCAGCCGCCAGGTGCTCGGTGAAGGAAGCTATCTGTGCCTGGTGGACCCGGCCAGCCTGGCCGACGGGCAGCATGAAATCAGCCTCGAGGAGTTTGTCACCCGCGAGCATATCCTGGTGTCGTCGGGAGGATTTATCGGGATCACCGATGAGGGGTTGGCCGGATTGGGACTGAGCCGACAGGTCTGCGCCTCGACCACCCACTTCGCGGCGTTGCCTTATCTGCTCAAGGGTAGCCAGGCCGTAGCGACCATCCCGGCCCACGCAGCGCAGAGCATTGCGGCGCTCACCGGGCTGACGCTGTTGCCCTGCCCTCTGACGCTGCCACGCTACCCGATCGAACTGGGCTGGCGCACCAGTACTCAGCTCGATCCGGTGGTGCTAAAAGTACGGGAAGCAATAGTGGCGTGCTTTTTGTAGGAGCTGCCGCAGGCTGCGATCTTTTGGGGATAACCCTGTGCTCAGCTGGCTACACACTGACAAGAAAGCCCGGTTACTTCGCCGCCATCAACCGATTGACTTCACTGCGCACCATGTTGGCGAATTCCGGCGGAGACATGAGATCCAGCTCCGAACGCACCCATTCCGCCCATTTGCCCTTGCGCTTGGCGCGCTCGCCGAACAAGCGTGCGCCCTCGCCTTTGGCTTTACCCAGATTGCTCTGCCAAAGGTCGAACAGACGGGACTTTTCATCTTCAAGCGCAGCGCGCTCGGCAAGGGGCTGGTTAGCCAGATTGAAGCTCATGGGAGTTACCTGCTGCGTAAAATTGGCAACATCTTACACTGTAGGAAGAAATATCTTTGCCTGGATTTCTTGTCGACTTTCGGCTCAGGCACAAAAAAGCTGCAACTTTTACACGTGCAGCTGACTCCATGGTTCACTGCACACTCACCTGCAAGGAGTATCTCGATGGCCCGGAAAAACGCCGCGCAAATGGCTGACGAACAAATCAAGGATCAAGCTTTCAGCGAGCTGCGGGCGCTGATCGAAGAGTCGGAAAAATTACTCAAAAGCAGTGCCTCGCTGGTGGGCGAGGAAGGCGAAAGCCTGCGCGAACAGGTCGCGTTGAAACTCAACCAGGCACTGAACGCCGTATCGAGCGTACGTGAGCGCAGCAAGCCGGTGGTCGATGCCACGCAAATCTACATAGGCGGGCATCCTTGGCAGACTGTGGCGATTTCAGCCGGTTTTGGTCTGGTGCTCGGTTTGTTAGTGGGCCGCCGTTAATACGTCGGTTCAAAAGGCGAGCCGTAGTCAGCTCGCCTTTTTCACATCAAAGTCCTGCCAACTCGCGCAGCTGCGTCAACTCTGCGCTGGCAATCCGAATCCCTTCTTCGCCAGCCTTCGCTCGCTCACGATGACGACGGTCGCCTGGTAAACGCTTGAGCCCTACCCCGTGCATCTGCCGCACCAATTCCTGACTGCGCTCGGCGAAACTCTGCCCGGCCGCTTTGCTGGGGTCGATCACGATGATCAACTGACCGGTCCAAGGGGTTTTCGCCCCAGGGTGATTAGACCAATCGAACTCGAACGAGAAGTTTCCACCGGTCAAGGCCGCGGCCAGCAGTTCGACCATCATCGATAGCGCCGACCCCTTGTGACCGCCAAACGGCAACAGCGCACCGCCTTCGAGAATCGCCTTCGGGTCCTGGGTCGGCTGACCAAGGCTGTCCACCCCCATGCCGGCGGGCAGGCGCTCGCCCTTGCGCGCAGCGATCTGTACATCTCCGTGGGCAATGGCGCTGGTGGCCAGATCGAAGACAATCGGATCGCCATCGGCCCTCGGTGCGGCAAAGGCAATCGGGTTGGTGCCAAACAGCGGGCGATCGGCGCCATGGGGCACGACGCAGGTCATGCTGTTTACCACGCTTAACGCCACCAGCCCTTCATAGGCGAAGGGTTCGACATCCGGCCAGAGTGCCGCGAAGTGATGAGAATTGCGTATCGCCAACACTGCGATCCCGGCGCTTCGGGCTTTCTCGACCAGAAGCGCCCGAGCCGCCGCCAGGGCCGGCTGAGCAAAGCCGTTGGCCGCGTCGACCCTGACAAAACCTGATGCCACGTCTTCAACGACAGGCACCGCCTTGCCATCGACCCAGCCGCTCGCCAGCGTCGATACATAACCGGGGATACGGAATACGCCGTGACTGTGGGCACCATCGCGCTCGGCGCCCGCGCAGTTCTCGGACAGGACGCGAGCCACTTCGAGGGAAGTACCCTGACGCAGGAAAATTTTCTCTAACAACGCCACCAACTGAGCATAAGTGATGCGTTCTGACAGGGTTTCGTCAACCAAAGGTGATGCAGACATCTGAAGCTCCAGTTTAATTATTGGAGGGGGGCAACAGCGTATGAAATTCCGGCACCCGGATTAAACAACGCTTAGCGAGCGCCCTGTCAACTTTTGTTGCTCGAGCAGACGCTCAAGAGCACGAGGTTTTCTTGATTATTTTCGTACTCCATTGACGGGCATTGCTGATAGATGTGCTGTTTTCTTGGGTCTTTTCCGGGGCAACAGGTTCCATACTGATATCTATTTGCCATTACCGCCATTCTCGTCGCCTGCCCGTGAAGGTTAGAATGCAGGAAATCAGGAAGAGTCAATGAGCGAACAATCCCTCTCAGAAGCCGAATACGATGCCGTTACGGATGCCGCCGCGCATTGGTGCATGCGTTTGCACGCGCATGACTGCACGGCAGCCGAGCGCCTGGCGTTTGAGCAATGGCGAGACCTTCATCCATTGCACGCCTTCGAGTACGAGGCAATGCGCAAAGTCTGGGATGTCTCGGAGCAACTTCCGCGCACAGAAACGCCACAAATCACTCCCGTTTCAGCGCCACACCACCCATGGCGAACTTACGGCCTGGCCGCGGCAATCAGTCTGCTGGCGTTGCCGCTGGCGGCATTTACCGGCTGGACCCTGGGCTGGCTACCAGGTTCCTATGAATACTTCCAGGCCGAGAGCCATGTGCGTCACATCACCTTGGCCGATGGCAGCCAGGTCGAACTGAACCTTGGCAGCGAATTGACCTACAGCAACTACAAGGAACAGCGCAGGGTTACGTTGAATAAAGGTGAGGCATTCTTCAGAGTCAGCCATGACAGCAAACACCCATTCGTGGTCAAGGCTGCTGACGGCCGCATTCGTGTCACCGGCACCCGGTTCAATGTATGGATGTACCAGGATCAGGTTCGTGTGACGCCGCTGGAAGGTTCGGTACTGGTCAGCAGTCATTCGGCTCAACCCGGTGATGGTCTGCGCCTGGACCCGGGCATGCAGGCTCACTACAAGACGGGCGACTATTGGCCACAGATCAGCCAGACCTGCGCCGGCGATACCTCCCTGGCCTGGCGCAGCGGCAAGCTGATTCTCGACAACCTGACACTGAGCGATGCGCTGCCGCTGATCAATCGCTACCTGAGCAAACCGGTAATGCTGGCGGACAGTGCCACTGGCGCGATTCGCATCGCTGGCATCTACAACATCAATGAGGTCAAGGGCATCGTCACCTCGCTGCCCAAAGTGCTGCCGGTCTACCTGACCCAGAACAGAGATGGCAACCCGGTGCTCAACTCGATTCCGCGGCAAGTGCCTAAAAGCTGAAAAGGCAGGTTGGCCAACAGCATCCCGCGCCCGTTGAACGAGCGTTCACTGCCGAGGGTGACGGCGTTGTCGAGTCAGCTATTTTGGGTAGATGACATGCCGGCAACCTGATACCGACAATTTTTCTACATCTGGCGCTTCATGATTTGGTGTACTCATTCGTCTTAGTAACAGAGAGCACCCATCATTTTCCTGATCAGGCTCTGAAAAGGAGTTTTTGCATGTACAACCAGCAATTGCCAATGGATGGCAACAAAACGCTGCACAGCCCGACACTGGGTGGTGAGACCGATGTATTCGGCAAAAGCGCTGAGCGCCACAACAATGACCGGATCAGGCTGTTGCTCAAAAGCTTCGGCCTGCGCACCAGCCTGATTCGCCTGAAGGTCATCGACGCCTTGTTGACGGCGGCCGAGAACGACCGCTCGCTTGGCGTGCGCGGTGTGCACAGCCATTTGTTGGAGCTGGACATCCCCTTGTCCTTTCTCAGCGTACGCGAGGTGCTCAAGCGCCTGTGCAGCGAAGGTGTGATCACGCTGAATCCGGACAAGAGCTACAGCCTGAATCAACAGGCTATCGCGCTACTGCACGGCAAAGACTGAAACCTTGCAGCCCCGACTCAGGGCTTGACCTTGCGGCGCATGACGCCATTGACCACCACCACGACCACCGCCACGCCAATGGCGATGTACTGGAACATTTTTTCGGTGATCATCCCGGCGTTTTGCATGTAAGAGAGGCCAAACATGATCCCCAGTACCACCAGGGAGATCAGAATCGAATATTTCAAACGTTGCGACTGGGTCATTGCGGGTTCCTGAGCCTGAAAATGTGTATCCGGTTTGTATCCAGATGCATGCCAAGACCCTACCTTTGTGCGGGAATGGGCAGCTACAAACGGGGTCTCATGTTACAGCCGATGAAGAGTTTTGGCTTCATTGCGGCTTTAACCATGAGGATTTTGAAATGTTCCGTCGAATCACAATGCTGATTCCCCTGCTGATTATCCTGACCCTGAGCGGCTGCCTGTTTTTCCCTCGCGAAGGTGGCTGGCACGAGCACCGCCATTACGATGGTGGCCATGGTTATTATGAACGTCGCTAAAAAGCCTTCAGTGAACCTCTCGACTCACCCCTTCTAATAACCACGATCATCCTCCCGGGCGCTTGAAACCACTCTGCTCCCGGGAGCACAGATCAACCAGCCAATCGACAAATACCCGCACCCGCAGGGACAACTGGCGGTGCGGGGGATAGAGCGCAGTCAGTGGCAGCCTTGGCGGCGGTATATCCCTCAGGACCTCGCACAAGCTGCCCTCTCGTAGCTGTCGGTCAACGTGGTAACGAGGCATCTGCACCAGGCCATATCCCGCTTCACAAGCCGCCAGATAACCATCGGCACTGTTGACCGAGACCTGCCTGGGCAAGTCGATCAAGCGCACCTCATCACCCACCTGAAATTCCAGGCCATAGCGCTTGCCCGTGGCGCTGGAAAAATACTCGACCACTTGGTGCCCAGCCAGGTCATCCAGACATTGCGGCCTGCCGTTGCGCTGCAAATACTCGAGGCTGGCACAGGTCACTTGACCTATCAGTGCCAATGGACGGGCCACCAGCGAGTCATCCAGAGACAGCCCGCCACGCAGCACGCAATCGACACCCTCACGAATCAGGTCCACAGGCCGATCGTTCAAGCCGATTTCCAGCTCGATCAACGGATAAAGAGTGGTGAACTCGGGGAGTGCCGGAATCACGATCAAACGACCGATACCGGCAGGCATGTCAACCCGCAACGTGCCGCGAGGGTTGTTGCGAGCGGCAGAAAATACCGCCTCCGCTTCCTCAAGATCCGCCAACAGACGAATGCAGCGCTGGTAATAGGCCGCTCCGTCGAGAGTCGGACTGACCTGCCGCGTTGTGCGTTGTAACAGCTGCACACCCAAGTGCGACTCCAGCTGCTTGATCAGAATAGTCACTGAGGCGCGAGGCAATTGCAGGCTGTCGGCGGCCTTGGCAAAGCCACCCAATTCAACAATCCGCGTAAACACGCGCATGGCGTTAAAACGATCCATTGCTTTGCCCTAACCGACCATTATTTAGAAATTACAAATAGTGATAGCGGTTTTAGCCGGTTTATCTTGTTTTTGTCGAGGAGAACAATAGCTCCGGTCATCTATAAGGAGCTTCAAACCTATGCACACTCGTCAACTAGGCACAAACGGCCCACAGGTTTCCGCCATCGGTCTTGGCTGCATGGGCATGACCGACTTCTACACCACCGGCACAGATACCCAAGAGGCGATCGCGACTTTGCACCGCGCCCTGGAGCTGGGCATCAACCTGCTGGACACCGCTGACATCTATGGCCCTCACAGCAATGAGGAACTGATCGGCAAGGCGATTAGGGGTAAACGGGATCAGGTATTTCTGGCCAGCAAATTCGGCATCGTCCGCGATCCGGCAAACCCGGCCAGCCGTTCGGTCAATGGTCGTCCGGACTACATTCGCACATCGATCGACGGCACCTTGAAACGCCTGGGCGTGGAAACCCTGGATCTGTATTACCAACACCGCATCGACCCCGATGTCGCGATCGAAGAAACCGTGGGTGCCATGGCCGAACTGGTCAACGAAGGCAAGGTGCGCTATCTCGGTTTGAGCGAAGCATCGGCCAACACCCTGGAACGGGCGCACAAGGTTCATCCCATCAGCGCGCTGCAAAGTGAATACTCACTGTGGAGCCGCGATCAGGAAGATAACGGCTGCCTGGCGACCTGCCAGCGTCTGGGAGTCGCTTTCGTGCCTTACAGCCCGCTCGGTCGGGGTTTTCTGACTGGAGCCCTGAAAAGCCCGGACGACTTCGCCGCCGATGACTACCGGCGCTTCAGCCCACGCTTTCAGGGTGAAAATTTCGCCCGGAACCTGCGGCTGGTGGAGCAAGTGCAGGTCCTGGCCGCCGACAAGGGCGTCACCGCCGGGCAACTGGCACTGGCCTGGGTGTTGGCACAGGGTGATTACCTGATTCCGATTCCCGGGACCAAGCAGCGCAAATATCTGGAGGAAAATGTCGCGGCATTGGACATCAAGTTGAGCGCTGGCGAGTTGCAGGCCCTGGAAGCGATCTTCCCGGCGGATGCCACCGCAGGCCTGCGTTACCCCGAAGCGGTAATGCAAATGCTCAATATGTAGTAGCGATGTCCATACGCCCGTTCAATCCCCTTGCGAACGGGCCCGTGGATCTCGAGCCTGACAAATCTGTAATACCCCTATCAGTTAGCTGACAGGCTGCGCCGATTAAAGTCCCGTCGAACCCGGCACATCAGGCCCGACGGGACTTCAACCCCGGCTCGCCACAGACCTGAGGGGCTGTCGGCCCGGAAGGTCTTTCCCTGTATAAATTTGAAACACAAGCGATCTTTTTTGTCGGTGAAAATCGTCAGAATGCGCTTCGCCTGGAAGGCAACCACGATATTTTGCTGAGCAACCGACCCATTGATGCTCGCAGGCTACCTCGGGCTGTTCCTCGCGGCGTTCGGCGCCGCCACTTTGCTGCCGTTGCAATCCGAAGCCGTGCTGGTCGGTCTGCTGCTGAGCGACAAGTACCTGGTCTGGTTGCTGTTGAGCATCGCCACCGCCGGGAATGTACTGGGTTCGCAGGTGAACTGGTGGCTGGGACGCGGCATTGTTCGTTTCCGGGAAAGCGCTGGTTTCCGGTCAGCCCTCGATCATTGGCAAAGGCTCAGCGGCATTATCAACGTTATGGTCAGATGCAGTGAGCCTTTGACTCACCGGATTGCCGCTGATTAATGTCGCCATAATCGGCGGGTTACAGCATCGACGGGTTTGCTGTGCCCCCACTCGATAACGAGGTAGCGTCCATGCGTGTACAGATCGCGGTAATCGATGACTGGCAGAACGTCGCCAGCCGTGTGGTGGACTGGTCAGCCCTGGAGCGGGTCGGCGAGGTCAGCTTCCTGCATGACTACCCGGCTGACAGTGCAACACTGCAAGAACGGCTGGGCGCGTTCGAAGTGATTTGCGTCATGCGTGAGCGCACCCTGTTCGACGAAACCCTGCTGCGCGGCTTGCCCAAGCTCAAGTTGCTGGTCACCGGCGGTATGCGCAATGCCGCAATTGATCTGAAGGCTGCGGCCGGGCTGGGCATTCAGGTGTCCGGCACCGACAGCTACAAACACGCCGCTGCGGAACTGACCTGGGCGCTGATCATGGCCCTGACCCGCAATCTGGTAAAGGAAGCCAACGCCCTGCGCAGCGGTGACTGGCAGCAAGGCCTGGGCGGCGATCTCTATGGCAAGACCTTGGGCATTCTGGGCCTTGGCAGTATCGGCAAACGCATTGCCCAGTTTGGTCAGGTGTTCGGCATGCGCGTGATCGCCTGGAGCGAAAACCTCACCGCCGAGCGCGCGGCGCAGTCCGGCGTAACCTGGGTCAGCAAACGTGAACTGTTCGAACAGGCTGACGTGCTGTCGATCCACCTGCTACTCAGTGAGCGCAGCCGTGGCCTGGTGGACGCACAGGCTTTGGGCTGGATGAAGCCGACTGCGCACTTGATCAACACCGCCCGCGGGCCGATTGTCGATGAAGGCGCGTTGATCGAAGCGCTCCAGCAACAGCGTCTGGCCGGTGCGGCGCTTGATGTGTTCGAGCGCGAACCTTTGCCGGTGGATCATCCGTTCCGGCATTTGAGCAATGTGCTGGCCACACCCCATGTGGGCTACGTCAGTGAACAGAACTACCGGCAGTTCTATTCGCAGATGATCGACGACATCCAGGCCTGGGCGAACGGGCAGCCGATCCGATTATTGGTTTGCGACTTTTGAGTAGCCGTCGAGCCAGGCAGGAGGGCTGGGATGGGCCCGATAGAACCCGAGCATCGCTGCCCTGTCACGCTCAAACCAATCGCTCACCCAGCGTCGATATTGATGTTGTGCTGCGAACTGACAAACCGGCCATTCAAAACAATCGGCAATGACCTGCGCCGCCTGCATACCGGACATCAATGCTTTGATAACGCCATGGGATGCTCCCGGGTCCAATACTGCAGCGGCATCACCGACAACAAAATAACCAGGGCCCGCTGTTGCGTTGCACAAACGCCAGGAAACATCCGCCCCTCTGTTGCCTCCGATGGCCTCAAGATGCACCAGGGGTTGAGGCACCGCCGGCACGCGAGCGTGCTCATGGGAAAACCAGACCCGCGTCCAGTGATAGCAATCCCGAGCGACTTGAGCGATCCAGTACCACCCACCATCATCAGCCACGATAGCTGGCGTGTGATTGAGCTCCGCGCAAGCGCCCTTGCGGTAACCATATTTGGCAATCAGCGTCGGGGAAAACTGCTGCCGCGCCAACCCCAGCAGTCGCGAAAGCCAGCCACGGGAACCGCTGGCATCAATCAGATAAGAGGCGTGCAGCAGGGTTGAGGATGTTTGTACGCCTTGCACTCGCCCATCGTACACCAGCACTTTTCTCGCCTCGCACGTTTGCATGACCATCACCCCCAACGCAGTCGCCCGCTGCAAAAGCAGCTGGTCCAGCGTAGCCCTTGGGACTTGAAAGCCACGCCAGGGTCCCGTTGCATCCTGACCGAACGCATTGAAATGCGGGTCGCGTCCCCAATGGACCCAACTGCCGGTATGACGCAAAAAATCGCCTCGTTGCACCTGTTCAGCAATTCCCAGTTGTTGCAAAAGCGGTTCGATACCCGGATGCAGCGTTTCGCCCGGGCGCTCACGGGGAAACGCGCAGCGCTCGAGCAGCGCCACCTGCATCCCCCGCCGCGCACACTCAATGGCGGCAGCGGAGCCGGCCGGGCCGGCCCCTACCACGACGACATCAAAGCGATTCAAGTGCGACCCGCCAGGGATCCTGATCCCACTTGATCAACATCTCGTCTGCACTCACGAACAAGCGAACCTGCTGTTGAATTTCAACATGGCGATACTTGAATTCATCGCCAGGTGTCGTGACCTCACCATGCTTATACAAATGGAAGTACTGAATCTCGCCGTGAAGGA
Source organism: Pseudomonas sp. GW821-FHT07G10 (assembly GCF_059418545.1). NCBI lineage: Bacteria > Pseudomonadati > Pseudomonadota > Gammaproteobacteria > Pseudomonadales > Pseudomonadaceae > Pseudomonas > Pseudomonas sp. GW821-FHT07G10. The sequence continues at coordinate 154,254 of NZ_JBWKQB010000003.1, forward strand.
TTACACCTGACTCTTGCTGCGCAGTTTCCAGGTCTGCATCAGGGCGCTGCACCTGTATGAAAGACAAAACCGGCCACTGCCGACGTTTTTCTTTGTCTATGCCCGCCCCGACTGCGTTGTAGGCCCGAAACATCGCCATCACACGCTGGTGATAATGCGCAGTGGTCGTCTGTCCCGTGCCCTGCAGCGATAACTCCCCGGCCAGCGCCGCCTGGGTGTAGTCGGTGTATTCATAAGCCCTGTATTGCACCGCTTGCTGCCCTTGCAGCTCAACCAGGACCGGGCCATGCACACCATCCCACATGATTTCCTCATCGGTCAGCGGAATGATGGTTGTCGAGATCGACCGGGGTTCAAATGTTCGAGCCGAGTCCGGTGACACTCCTGGCCAATAGGAGCCCAACGCCGCACAAATTCGCACATCCTCAGTGAAGGGGCTTGCCAGTTGGTATCCACATAGCATGTTCTGAAAGGGATTACTCGACGTCCCCCGTCCAACCTCCCAGCCAGGACCGAATACACCGCTGGAGAAATCCGGCAGCCAGGACTGGCGCTGGGCCAAGGCAACCTCACCGTGCTCCGCTGGCGGGTTGGCACTCTCAATGGACAATGAAACAATCGCCGTGACACCCCGATCCTCAACAGAAAAATACTCCCCCTCTAACGACTGGTTGGCGTAAAAACGTACATCCGACAACGCGCCCAGTTTGGTATGCCAGACCTGTTCAGAGGCGAAAAGCGGTTCGCCAGCGGCCCATTCTTTAAGTTCTCGTTGGCCACAAAACGGAAAAAAATCTGGAGCACCAAGGATCGAATAGGCAGCAACGTTAGTGCCTAACAATGGCTCCAGCTCCGGGCACCGCGCACGGACCCAACCATCCGCCATGGCGTCCTGATAATGCAGGGCGCGATAACCTCCAGCTTTGACGATCGCGTCGACCCCGAGCCTATCGTTGAGGTTCTCGACGACACCATCAGCCAACACTTCATGCCGACCATGAACCATCCCGCCGGTCCCGGCCGGCATCATGAACGACAGGGGCTTACCTTGGTAAAAAGCGGTCTCCACCAGTCGATTCCTGGCAACTGGCAATAAAAGCCCTTGTCCGAACTCGTCAACGGGTGCCCATTCGGCCAACCCGTCAGTCACGACAAAAGGCGGATTGCTGATGTCGGGCTCGTACCAGCCGGTGCCCCTGAAACGTACATGTATTTGTTTGATTTTTTCGTTGATCTGGTAGTTCTCCAGATCAAGAGTCAAATCCAGTCCTTCCAGGCATTCCGGACCATTGAACACCTTGTGCAGGGGCACCCAGAAGTCCAGGGACGGGTCGGTGTCCAACTGAAAGCTCATCGGCCCGAAACGCTGCTTATCGCCTTTTTTCTGCATCGCAATGTAGGCACTGTAACGGGCAGGAATGACCCGCATTGCCTGTGAATCGTCTTCGACAAAGGGTAAAAAACCTCTTCGCCGTGAATCATAAAGCGCAGGCGCAGTGCCAATTCTGGCGACACCTGAGCGGGAAAAGCACAGATCAGCCTGATGTCGATGAACCGTTTCAGGACGCGGCCGGTACTCGCTGGCGAACACCGCTATCGCCAAGGGAGCGCCAGCCGCCTGGTCCCGCAAATCAGACAGTGACGGTGGACGCACACCGTAGACGTAGTTCAATACCGTTTCTATCTCGGCGGCGCTTGGAAATAGCTGCAATGGAGCGCCCGTGGCATCGGTCGTCACATTGGGTGACGCCAATGCGTGATAGAGCAGGCTGCGTGCTGGCTGTTGCGCCTCTATACCTGAGTTGCCTTGCACCGAGAAATCCTCGAACCCCTTGAGCGTGCGGTCCACCTCGAGCGGCTTGCCCAGCTCCTGGTACAAATCCTTCGCGGTAATATCAAGATGATGGCGCAACAGCAATCCATGCCAGCCGCCTGGAGCCAGACGCTTACATACCGACCTCACTTCATCGATCAATGCCATGCTTAGTTACCTCGAAAGGCCTGCGTGCAGCAAAATGGCCCAAGGTTGGTCGTGCCAGTCATGCTGTATGAATGGGCACCAATCAACAACTAGCAGAACTGCTAGGAGAAGCAGTCAATAACAAGTGGTCGATCTCAAAGCGCCTTGCGGAGCGCACTATCACGGTGCAAGCGCATTTTCTTCGCGCACTTGCATCTGGCAATCCCCTCACCTTTTTCGCGCCTGGGGCTCAATTTATCTGCCCTTCGCCAGTGCGCCTGTAACACTTGCATGCTAGGCGAACGCCTCCCTTGGCATTTTGTCGGACAATTTTGCCAAGTTGCCTCTCCCCCTCTAACTTCTGGCCTAGACTCAGTTTCGCGGGTGAAAAACGATCGGCCAACAGCATAAAAAAGTCGAAACTTTCTACCCAAGAGAAAGGTCAGGTTTAAGGTAAGGCCGCATTGTTTGGTGCATTCCTTGCAACGGCCAATCCACTCTTTATTGCTTCAGCGTACTCAGTGCCATTCTCTCGATTGCGTAGCGCTCATGCGCCTGGTCACAGGAGTTGACCAACCCTATCTCTGGTGTTTTGCCAGGAACAGATCAATAAAAGGGGAAAAACAGATGATCAGTGCCGCTGTAGAAACCCAAGGAGAGCTTTCTCATCAGCAGGTCGGCGAAACGGTGCCGATAGCGGTTTTCGCTCCTGCGAACAAGACGGTGCTACCGGCGCCCAGGCAGAACCCCAATCGAAAAAAAGTCCTGTTTGTAACCTCGGAAATGGCCGACCTGGTGAAAACCGGCGGTTTGGGCGACGTCTCTGCGGCGCTGCCCAGAGCGATGGCCCAACTGCATGATGTACGGGTGTTGATTCCCGGCTATCGGCAAGTACTCAACAGCGAAAATCCGATCCATATCATCGGCGAGCTGGGCGGCCATGCTGCGCTACCGCCCTGCAAGATCGGCCGCATGGACATGCCCGACGGCCTGGTCATTTATGTATTGATCTGCCCTGAGCTGTACGAGCGCGAGGGCACGCCCTACGGCGCCAATAACGGTCGCGACTGGCCGGACAACCATATCCGCTTCGCCCGCCTCGGTCTGGCCGCTGCCGACATCGCCGCCAATCTGGCGCAAATTCATTGGTGCCCTGATCTGGTGCACGCCCACGACTGGCCTGCCGGCCTGGCACCGGCCTATATGCATTGGCGCGGTCAGCGCACACCAACCCTGTTCACTATCCATAACCTCGCCTATCAGGGCGTGGTCAGCCTGGCCTGCTGCCCGGAGCTGGGCATTCCAGTGCATGCCCTGCAACAGGAAGGCATGGAGTTTTACGGAAAACTGTCTTTTCTCAAGGCCGGGATGGCGTATTCGAGCCATATCACCACGGTCAGCGCGACCTACGCGCAGGAAATCACTACGCCGGCTTTCGGCTGTGGTCTCGATGGCTTTTTGGCCAGCAAGACCCAGCAAGGTCTGCTCAGCGGCATCCCCAATGGCATCGATGACAGCTGGGAAGCGGCTACCGATCCGCATCTGGTCTGCCCGTTCAGCATCGGCGACTGGCAAGGCAAAGCGGTCAACGCCGCTCATGTACGCGAACTGTTTGGTCTGCAGGCGTCTGAAGGTCCGTTGTTCGCCGTGGTCTCGCGCCTGGTCTATCAAAAAGGACTGGACCTGACCGAAGGTGTGGCCGAGTTCATCGTTGCCTCGGGCGGTCAGATCGCGATCATCGGGCGTGGCGAGCCGGAAGAAGAACAAGCCATGCGCGCGCTGGCCCAGCGTTTCCCCGGGCAGATTGGTGTACATATCGGCTTTAACGAAACCGATGCCCGACGCATGTTCGCCGGCAGCGATTTCCTGTTGATGCCTTCAAGGTACGAGCCCTGTGGCTTGAGCCAGATGTATGCCCAGCGTTATGGCTCGTTGCCAGTGGCCCGTAATACCGGCGGTCTGGCCGACACCATCGAAAACGGCGTAACCGGCTTTCTGTTCGATGAGTCCACAGTGCCCAGCTATCAAGAAGCGCTACAGCGGGCGTTCAAGGTATTTGCCTACCCTGATCTGCTCCACGCCATGCGCTGCAGGGCCATGGCGGTGCCCTTCATCTGGTGCAAGGCAGTCGAACCCTACGCCGAGCTTTATGAGCAATTGGTCGCTAAAGCGCTGGGTAAATCGGGCAAACAGTAAGAGGTCTTCATAATAGATGCCTTTACGGACTCTGGAAGCCTGGCCCCACGGCGCAATCATGCTGGATGCGGAGCACACCCGCTTTGCCTTGTGGGCGCCAGATGCGTTTTATGTGAGTGTCGAACTGGAAAACCGCCAGTCGCTGCCGCTGTTGCCGCAGACCGACGGCTGGTTCGTGATTCAAACCCGCTGCCCCGCCGGTACCCGCTATCGCTACAACATCGATGGCGAACTGGATGTACCTGATCCCGCCGCCAGGGCTCAGGACGGCGACGTGGACGCTCACAGTGTGGTAGTCGACCCTCTCGCCTACCACTGGCAACACACCACTTGGCAAGGCCGCCCCTGGCATGAAGCGGTGATCTATGAGCTGCATGTCGGCGTACTGGGTGGTTATGCCGAAGTCGAAAAACACTTGCCGCGCCTGGCCGCATTGGGCATCACGGCGATCGAACTGATGCCTCTCGGGCAATTCCCCGGCGAACGCAACTGGGGTTACGACGGGGTTTTTCCGTATGCACCGCAAGCCTCCTACGGTTCGCCCGAGCAACTCAAACAGCTGATCGACAGTGCCCACGGTTATGGTCTGGCGGTGATTCTCGACGTGGTCTACAACCACTTCGGCCCGGACGGCAACTACCTGCATCGCTACGCTAAAAGCTTCTTTCGCGAAGACAAACACACCCCTTGGGGAGCCGCCATTGACTTGCGCCACCGCGAAGTGCGCGACTTCTTTATCGACAATGCATTGATGTGGATTCTGGAGTATCGCTTCGACGGTCTTCGCCTGGACGCCGTGCACGCCATCGATGACCCGGATTTCATGCAAGAACTGGCGCACCGCGTGCGACAACAAATCCCCGCCTCAAGGCATGTCTGGCTCACGCTGGAAAACGAGTTGAATCAGGCCAGCCTTCTGGAACAAGGCTTCGACGCGCAATGGAACGATGACGGCCATAACGCGTTGCACGTGTTGTTGACGGGCGAAACCGATGCTTATTACGCCGACTTCGCTGACCAGCCGACCGCAAAACTCGCCCGCTGCCTGAGTCAGGGCTTTGCCTACCAGGGCCATACCACCCGCCACGGCACACCGCGTGGTGAACCCAGCGGACATTTGCCGCCCAGCGCTTTCATACTGTTCCTGCAGAACCACGACCAGATCGGCAACCGCGCCTTGGGCGAACGACTGAACCACCTGGCTGCGCCTCAAGCGCTGCATGCCGCCACCGTGCTGTTGCTGCTATCGCCGATGATCCCCTTATTGTTCATGGGCGATGAAGGTGCTGTCAGCGAGCCTTTTCTGTTTTTCACCAGTCACCGCGGTGAGCTGGCCGACGCTGTTCGTGAGGGGCGGCGCAATGAGTTTGCCGCCTTCAGCGCCTTCGCCGATCCGCGCAAACGTGAGCTGATTCCTGACCCCAATGCACCAGAAACCTTTCACGCCTCACGACCGGTGCTGACACAAGCCAATACGGATGCGCAACGCGCGACTCGGGAGCTGTATCGGCAGCTGCTGGAGATCCGCCACCGCAAGATCACCGCTCGCTTGCCCGGTGCCCAGGCATTGGGCGCCGACGTTCTGGCCGAGGGTGCGCTCAGCGCGCGCTGGCGACTGGGTGACGGCAGCCTGCTGCGAATTGACCTGAACCTCAGCGCGCAACCGGTGGCCCATTCATCACCGGACCCGGCACCGCAGGATCAGGCACAACAGCTTTTCGAATACCCGCAAGAGGCATTCAGCCTTCTGCAACAGGGCACACTCGCCCCGTACTGCGCGCTTGTCAGCCTGACGGCGCCACCCCTGACTGGAGAGCGCCCATGAACGATGCGCAACTGGAAACACTCGCCAGACGTGCGGGGCTGGCGGTCGACTGGATCGATGCCAACGGACAGCCGCAAAAAGTCACCCCCGCCGTGCTGCGTGCCGTACTGAGGGGGCTGGGTCACCCCGCCTCCACGAAACAGGAAATCGATGCCAGCCTGCTCGAACTGCAACACGTCCAACAGAACAAAAAACTGCCACCGCTGTTGACTGCCGACGTCGACAAAGGGCTGGACCTGGCACATTACTTTGCCCCGGGAACGCCCTGTGAGATTCATCTGGAAGACGGCGCCATCCTCAACCTGAAACTGGACGCCGAGGCTGTACTTCCGGGGCTGATTCCGGTCGGCTATCAAGGTGTCAGTATCGCCGGGCAGCACTTCACTCTCGCGGTGGCGCCCCAGCATTGCTATAGCATGGCCGATGCACTCGACAGCACGACACCGCGCGCCTGGGGCCTGAGCGTGCAGCTGTATGCCCTGCGACGCCCGGGCGATGGCGGCTTCGGCGACACCCAGGCGCTGGAGAACCTCGCCAGGGTCGCCGGCGAGCGCGGTGCCGATGCCTTGGCCATCAGCCCGCTGCACGCGATGTTCAGCAGCGACACCCAGCGCTACAGCCCCTACTCGCCCTCCAGCCGCCTGTTTCTCAACAGCCTGTACGCCTCGCCTGGAGAGATTCTGGGTGAGCGAGCGTTGCGCACAGCGATAGACGCCACCGGCCTTGCCGAGGTGCAGCACCGACTGGAGCAACAAACACTGATCGACTGGCCCGCCGCCGCAGACGCCAAACAGCGCCTGTTACGGGCGCTGTATGAGGGCTTTTGTCACGGTGATCATCCACTGCAAGAGGACTTCAGCAGTTTTCGACATTGCGGTGGCGAAGCGCTGGAGAACCATTGCCGATTCGAGGCGGTTCAAGCCGAGCGCGCAGCCCGAGGTGAAAGCCTTGACTGGCGCCAATGGCCAGAACAATGGCGCGACCCACGCAGCGCGGCACTGGCCGAATTCGCCGAGCAAAACGCCGGACACATCGGTTTCTTCGCCTTCTGCCAATGGTTGATCGCCCGCTGTCTGGAGCGTGTGCAAACGGCTGCACGCAGCAGCGGCATGGGCATCGGCCTGATCGCCGATCTGGCGGTGGGGGCGGACGGCGGTGGCAGCCAGGCCTGGAGTCGCCAGGACGAGTTACTCGCTGCTCTGACGGTCGGCGCACCACCGGATATCCTCAATCGCACCGGACAAAGCTGGGGCATTTCGGCGTTCAGTCCTGAGGGGCTGGTGCGCAACGGCTTTCGGGCGTTCATCGAAATGCTCAGGGCCAACTTCGCCCACGCCGGCGGGCTGCGAATCGACCATGTGATGGGCCTGCAGCGTCTATGGGTGATCCCGCTCGGCGCGCCACCGAGTGATGGTGCCTATCTGTATTACCCGGTGGACGACCTGCTGCGGCTGCTGGCACTGGAATCGTTCCGGCATCAGGCCATCGTGCTCGGCGAAGACCTCGGTACCGTGCCTGACGGCCTGCGGGAAAAGCTCATCGCCCGCTCGATGCTGGGCACGCGCGTGCTGCTCTTTGAGCAAGACAACGCGCATTTCAAGCCGATCCTCGACTGGCCGGACAACGCCTTGGCCACCACCAGCACGCATGACCTGCCAACGCTCAACGGCTGGTGGCATGGTCGCGACATCGAGTGGAACGCGCGTCTCGGGCTGGCCGACACCAGCGCCCAGGCCCATTGGCTAGCACATCGACAGCGCGAACGTGACGGGTTGCGCCGGGCCTTGAGCCAGGATCCGCAGAATTTTCGCGAAGAGTCCCACGAGACCGATCAAGTGCTCGATGCCAGTGTGCGCTTCCTCGGCCACACCCGCGCGCCACTGGTATTGCTGCCACTTGAGGACGCCTTGGGTATCGAGGAACAGGCCAACTTGCCCGGTACCACCGACAGCCACCCCAACTGGCGCCGTCGATTCGCCAGCGACAGCGAAGCACTGCTCGATGACCCAGATGCCGCACGGCGCCTGGAAATGCTCGCCTGCGCACGACAACAGGCCTTTGAGCGTGACCGATGAATGCCACACTCAGCCACCCGCTGCGGGCAACCGTGCGCTTGCAATTTCACAAGGGCTTCACGCTCAATGACGCGGTGCCTTTGCTGCCGTACTTCGCCAGCCTGGGCATCAGCCACATCTACGCTTCGCCACTGCTCAGCGCCCGTGCCGGCTCCATGCACGGTTATGACGTGGTCGACCCGACCACGGTCAATCCCGAGCTGGGCGGCGAAGCGGCCTTGCATCATCTGGTCTACGCCCTGCGCCAACAGCGCATGGGCCTGATCCTCGATATCGTCTCCAACCATATGGCCGTAGGCGGTGCCGACAATCCCTGGTGGCTGGATTTACTGGAGTGGGGTCGGCTCAGCCCCTATGGTGAGTTCTTCGATATCCAGTGGCACTCCCCCGACCCTTTGCTTGAAGGCCAGTTACTGCTGCCATTTCTCGGCACTGACTATGGCGTGGCATTACAGGACGGGACGATTCCCTTGCGCTTCGATGCCGGACGCGGGGTCTTTTACGTCGAGCACTATGAGCACCATTTCCCGATCTGTCCCACCGATTATGGTGAACTGCTCAAACCCAACGATCAGCTGGATCCCGAACACGCGCAACCGCTCAAGTCCCTGGCTGATCGTTTCACCACCCTTCACTACCTGCCTGATGCCCATTGCCTGGCGTTGCCGCTGCAACAGAAATTGCTCGAACTGGCCCGGCAATCGGTCATCCGACAAGCCATTGAACACACCCTGAGCCTGTACGATTCCCGCCAACCTGAAGGCCTCGCCCGCCTGCACAACCTGCTGGAGCGGCAGAGCTATCGCCTGGCCAGTTGGCGCACGGCGGCCGACGATATCAATTGGCGGCGCTTCTTCGACGTCAATGAGCTCGCCGGCCTGCGGATCGAACGGCCGATAGTGTTCGAGGCCACCCACGCAAAAATTTTCCAGCTGATCGGCGACGGCCTGGTGGACGGGTTGCGTATTGACCATATCGACGGTCTTGCTGATCCGCGGGGGTATTGCCGCAAACTGCGACGCCGGGTCGATGCCTTGTCGCCTTCGCGGCACTTCCCGATCTACGTCGAGAAAATTCTTGGCCAGGGCGAATCGCTGCACCGCGACTGGCAGGTGGACGGCAGCACCGGCTATGAGTTCATGGATCAGGTGTCGCTGTTGCAACATGACCCGCAAGGCGCCGACACCCTTGCCTGGCTGTGGACGACTCACAGCGAACGCCCTGCCGACTTCGTTCAAGAGGCACTGCTGGCCCGTCAGCAGGTGCTCAACGGCTCTCTTGCGGGGGATTTCGAAAGCGTCGCCCAGGCGCTGTTGCAGATTGCCCGCGATGACCTGATCAGCCGCGACTTGACCCTGGGTGCGATTCGCCGGGCGTTGCAGGCGCTGATCGTGCACTTTTCGGTATACCGCACCTACATCAGTGCCTGTGGCCGGTCAGCGCAAGACGAGATGTTTTTTCAGCAAGCCATGACCGGTGCCCGTAGCACGCTGGGCGAAACTGACTGGCCGGTGCTCGACTACCTCGAACGCTGGCTCGGCGGCGAGCCATGGCGCAAGCGCCCCGTGGGCAGGCATCGCAAGATCCTCAAGCATGCCTGTGTGCGTTTTCAACAGCTGACGTCTCCGACGGCGGCCAAGGCCGTGGAAGACACCGCGCTCTATCGCTCGGCGGTGCTGCTGTCACGCAACGATGTCGGCTTCAATACCGGGCAGTTCAGCGCCCCTGTTACCGACTTTCACCAAGCCTGCAGCCAGCGCCTGGCGACCTACCCGGACAACCTGCTGACGACGGCCACCCATGACCACAAACGCGGTGAAGACACCCGCGCCAGGCTGGCCGTGCTCAGCGAACGCAGCGCCTGGTATGTCGAGCAGGTCGAGCACTGGCGAGCGCTGGCCGCACCGCTGCGAATCGATCCCGCAGTGCCTTCAGCCGGTGATGAGCTGATCCTCTATCAGACACTGCTCGGCAGTTGGCCGCTGGAACTGCGCAGCGACGAAACAGCCCTGCAGGACTTCGCTCAACGTTTCTGGCAATGGCAGCAAAAAGCATTGCGCGAGGCCAAACTCCAGAGCAGCTGGAGCGCACCCAACGAGGCATATGAACAAGCCGTTCATGGATTCCTTGAGCGCCTGTTGTTGTTCCCCGAGGGGCTGAAGTTACGCTCTGCCATCGGCGAGGCCGCGCACGTGATCGCCCCTGCCGGCGCCTTGAATGGTTTGGCTCAAACCTTGCTGCGTCTTACCGTACCTGGCGTCCCTGATCTCTATCAGGGCAATGAGTTCTGGGACTTCAGCCTGGTGGATCCGGACAACCGACGGCCCGTGGATTTCAGCCTTCGGCAGCAAGCTTTGGACACGTCTTGCGATATCTCGCAGCTACTAGTGAGCTGGCGTGACGGGCATGTCAAACAAGCGTTGATTGCCCAGGCACTGACCCGGCGCGCCGAGCATCCGGAGCTGTTTCGCCGGGGCCGCTATCAGGCACTGGAAGTGCTCGGTAGCCAGGCCGGACACGTGCTGGCGTTCATGCGCGAAATCGATGGTCAGCGGGCCGTAGTAATTGTTCCAAGGCTTGCGGCCAACTTGCTGGAAGTTGGCGCCAAACCGCTGTTAGACGCTCCGGTTTGGGGCGATACCCGGGTAAGACTTCCGGTCGCCGCGTCCGGGCAAAACCTGAAAGGACTTTTTTCAACGTGCGCAGTCACGCTCCACAAGGAGTTAATGATCAGCGCCGCGCTGAGGGACTTTCCGGTCAATCTCTTTATACAAACTTGAGTTCAGTTCAGGAGCATTACGATGAGTACCGACGAAAAACGCGTCCGTGAATTTGCCTATCAAATCTGGGAGTCCGAAGGTAAACCTGATGGCCAGGAAGCCCGCCATTGGGAGATGGCATGCAAGCTTGCAGAAGCCGAAGCCCTGGTCCCGAGCAAACCACCTAAAACCAGTACGACCAAGGCCAAACCCAAAGCCACGCCCTCCGCTGCTGCGCCGGTAGTGGTGCCAGCGGGTGAGAAACCGGCTACCGTGAAAAAACCACGAGCACCGCGTAAACCAGCAGTCAAGTGACGTCATAACAGCCCATGCTATCCATGCATTTTTGTGTGGCGAGCTGGCTCGCCACGATGGGTTCGTTCTCCCTGCAAAAAACGCCAGAGCGGAACATCGAACTCATTTGCAGGAGCACCTATGGCCAAGCCACATAAAGCCGCGCCCGAGCTTCACGCAGTGGCTTCACGTATCCGTGAAGGCTTGCCCTTTCCGCTGGGCGCCACCTGGGATGGCCTTGGGGTCAACTTTGCGCTGTTCTCCGCCAACGCTACCAGGGTCGAACTGTGCCTGTTCGACGACGCCGGCGAAGTAGAGCTTGAACGCATCGAGCTGCCGGAATACACCGACGAAATTTTCCACGGCTATCTGCCTGATGCCCATCCCGGCCTGATTTACGGCTACCGCGTCTACGGCGCCTACGATCCGCAAAACGGTCATCGTTTCAACCACAACAAGCTGCTGATTGACCCGTACGCCAAGCAACTGGTGGGCAGGTTGAAGTGGTCCGAGGCATTATTCGGCTTTACCATCGGCCACCCTGACGCTGACCTGAGTTTCGACGAACGTGACAGCGCGCCGTTCGTGCCCAAGTGCAAGGTCATCGACCCGGCCCACACCTGGGGGCACGATCATCGCATCAGTGTGCCGTGGGACCGGACGATCATTTACGAAGCTCACGTGCGCGGCATGACCATGAGACACCCTGGCGTCCCCGAGAACCTGCGCGGCACGTTCGCCGGGTTGATGGTCGACGACGTTGTGGAACATATCCGCAAACTCGGTGTGTCGTCGGTCGAATTGATGCCGATCCATGCGTTTGTCAACGACCAGCATCTGCTGCACAAGGGCATGACCAACTACTGGGGCTACAACAGCATCGCTTTCTTCGCCCCGGACCCGCGGTACCTGGCCAGTGGCAAGATCGCCGAGCTCAAGGAAATGGTTGCGCACCTGCACGAAGCCAATCTGGAAGTGCTTCTCGACGTCGTCTACAACCACACGGCCGAAGGCAACGAGCAAGGCCCGACCCTGTCCATGCGTGGCATCGACAACGCCTCTTACTACCGCTTGAATCCGGACGACAAACGCTTCTACATCAATGATTCCGGGACTGGCAACACCCTGGACCTGAGTCACCCTTGCGTGCTGCAGATGGTCACCGACTCACTGCGCTACTGGGCCACGGAGATGCACGTGGACGGATTTCGTTTTGACCTGGCGACCATTCTCGGGCGTTATCACAATGGCTTCAACGAACGCCACAGCTTCCTCGTTGCCTGCCGCCAGGATCCGGTGCTACGTCAGGTAAAAATGATCGCCGAGCCTTGGGACATCGGTCCCGGTGGTTATCAGGTCGGTCGTTTCCCTCCGGGTTGGGTCGAGTGGAACGACCGCTTTCGCGATACCGTCCGGGCGTTCTGGAAAGGCGACGACGGCCAGCTCGCAGACTTCGCCGCACGCATGACCGCCTCCGGCGAATTGTTCAATCAGCGCGGCCGTCGGCCTTATACGTCGCTCAACTTCATCACCGCCCACGATGGTTTCACCCTGCACGACCTGGTGTCCTACAACGACAAACACAACGAGGCCAACGACGAGAACAATCAGGACGGCAGCAACAACAACCTGTCCTGGAACCACGGTGTCGAAGGCCCGACTGACGACCCTGAAATCAACGCTCTGCGCGCGCGCCAGATGCGCAACTTGGTTGCCACCCTGTTGCTGTCCCAAGGCACACCGATGCTGGTGGCCGGTGACGAATTCGCCCGCACCCAGCACGGCAACAACAACGCCTACTGCCAGGACAGCGAAATCGGCTGGGTCAACTGGGACCTGGACGAAGACGGCAAGTCGTTGCTCAAGTTCGTCAAACGCCTGATAAAGCTGCGCCTGACCTATCCGGTCTTGCGGCGCGGACGCTTTCTGGTGGGCAATTACAACGAGGACATCGGCGTCAAGGACGTCACCTGGCTCGCGCCCCACGGTAGTGAAATGACCACCGAACAATGGGAAGAGAGCCACGGCCGCTGCCTGGGCATGTTGCTCGACGGCCGCGCCCAGGAGACCGGCATTCGCCGCCCGGGCGCAGACGCGACCTTGTTACTGGTGGTCAACGCCCATCACGACGTGGTCAATTTTCGTCTCCCGCAAGTGCCTGACGGCGGTTTCTGGACCTGTATGGTGGACACCAACCAACCGTCGATTCGAGGCCAGGAGCGCCTGGACTTCGATCACCAATACTCGGTAACCGGCCGCTCGCTACTGCTGTTCGAGCTGCAGCATGAGGAAGAAGATTGAAATCGCCGTTGAAGGCATTGATCCTGCCGGTATAAAAAAAACTGCGACCCGTTCTTCATACAAGGGAGACTTAACCCGGAGTATGAGCAATACTCAGCTCGCGGCGATCCAGGACCCGGAGCGCCAGCAAACCTCTATCGACACGTCATCACCGGCGTGCAGAGGATTGACCACAAGCCACCGTTCAAGACTGGCTGCGGTATCAAAACAAGGACGTGACGCCGATGAAACCTGTCTCCCTCCCCGACAGCACCCTCCCTGCGCAGATTTGGAACAGCGCGCTCGAGCTGGAAAATATCCCGGTCATCAGTACCAGCATGCTGGTCCCGCCAGGCGCTCGCGCGGTCGTGATCGCTCCTCACCCCGGTGACGAGGTGGTGACCTGCGGTGGTCTGTTACAGCTATTGGCCAGTCTGGGCCACCCCTTGCAACTGATCTCGATCACCGACGGCAGTGCCAGTCATCCGGGCTCGAACCTATGGTCGGCCAAGCGCCTGAGCGTATTCCGCCCGCAGGAAAGCGTCGAAGCCCTCCGGCGTCTGGGGCTGCCGATGCACAGCCTGAAGTGGATCCGCGGCGGCTTCACCGACAACGCCCTGGGCGAATGCGAGCATCAGCTGACCCAGTTCATAGCGCGCTATTTGCGACCTGGTGATGTGGTCTTCAGCACCTGGCGTGAAGATGGCGATGTCGACCATGACACCGTTGGCCGGGCCAGCGCCAAGGCCGCGGCGATGGTCGACGCGCACTTTCATGAAGTACCGGTCTGGGCCTGGCACTGGCCGGTCCGCGAACAAGGCCTGATTCCCTGGCAACGGGCGCGTAAGATTCGTCTGAACACCTGGACCGTGGCCCGAAAAAGCCATGCGACCCATGCCTACGCCAGCCAACTGGATGGCGAGCCCGCTATCGGTATCGCACCGATGCTGCCGCGGGTCATCCTGGAGCGCATGCGCCTGCCGTACGAGATCGTGTTTGTGTAATCGATGCAAGCGCGGATCAATACACCGGTAAACGCTGAACTGTCGGGCAAAGCATCAGTCGCATAAGTCATCAGCCCTGAATCAGAGGAGCGACCGTGAGCAACGAATCAGACAGGCGCCCCGTCAGCCCGGCATCAACCAGCAACCCATCGGTGATTCATCGCCTGAGAGTTCTGACGGTCAACACCCACAAGGGCTTCACGGCCTTCAACCGGCGCTTCATCCTGCCAGAATTGCGCGAAGCAGTTCGCAGCACCTCGGCGGACCTGGTGTTTTTGCAAGAGGTGCTGGGCGAGCACGACCGCCACGCCTCGCGCTACTTCAATTGGCCGCAGCAGTCACAGTACGAGTTTCTCGCTGACAGCATGTGGAAGGACTTTGCCTATGGACGCAACGCGGTCTATCCGGACGGCCATCACGGCAACGCCCTGTTGTCGAAATACCCAATCAGGCAACACCGCAATCTCGACGTATCCATCACCGGCCCCGAACGTCGCGGGCTGCTGCATTGTGTGCTGGAAGTGCCGGGGCATAACGAAGTTCATGCGATCTGCGTGCATTTGAGTTTGCTGGAAAGCCATCGTCAGTTGCAGCTGGCCCTGCTCTGCCAACTGCTCGAATCGCTACCCGACGATGCGCCGGTCATCATCGCTGGCGACTTCAACGATTGGCAGTTGCAGGGCAACGCCACCCTCGCCCGGCGCGACTATCTGCATGAAGCCTTCGAGCGCCATCTCGGGCGCCCGGCCAAGACCTATCCGGCACGCTGGCCACTGCTGCGTCTGGACCGAATTTACCTGCGCAACGCCAGCAGCCACGAGCCGAAGATTCTCAGTCACAGGCCGTGGACGCATCTTTCCGATCACTTGCCATTGGCAGTTGAAGTGCACTTCTAACAACCCGAAGCCGATCATTTTAGCCGAGTCGGCACCGTCGGCAATCCGGGTGTCAGGGTAGTCCGGCACTCTCGTAGCTACCTGACAAAAGGCTCTAGCCAGCGTCCTGGAAAATGATTTGACGTACAAACAAGAGCTTAGAGAATGTATAAATATCAATAATTTGACGACTCTAAATTAACCATACCGCCCATCGTCCAATTTCTTGACGCAACGTCAAGGGTCTTCTTAGCTTCACCTACTACCCCCGGAAATACCATCAGGGGCAAGCCTCCAAACGCCCGCGCAAGCAGGCCGACAGGGCTTTGCCCCAATAAATTCGGTCGCCCCTCATTCGGGGTAGGAGAGACGCCAAAGCGAGATAAGGCATGCCATTGCAAGGTAGACCTCCATGAAAATTTCCATCACCTCACAAGAGATCAAAATCACTATTTGCACCGTTTCGACTTCACTGCTGCTGTGCTCTGCCATGGAGGTTCAGGCAGCCTCCGCCGATGATGAGTCGATCCCCTGGTATCGCCAGGACGTTCCAGCGTTTACCTTGCCAACACCTGACTCGATGTTCACTGGCCGTTACACTACAAACCCCACCCTCGACACTCACCCGTTGACTGTTTACGAGGCCGCGCCCGCTACATGGGAGCGCGTGTATGGTCAAGCCTCCAGACAGGCTGAAACCGACTACCTCACCTCCCAGTCTTCCGGCAACGTCGATGGCCTTCTCAAGGGACCAGCGCTCTACACCGTGCAAAACGATAGCGGGCACACCCAACGTGTCGGCTTGCTGGGTGGTCAGAGCCAGTTCCAGACCAACAGCAATGGCATTGTGATTACCCGCGCCATGGCCGCCCCCCGTAACGATAGCCTCGATCTGCAAGGCTCGAGCCTCGGCGCCTACTGGAGCCTGACCGGTTCGCAGGGCTGGCATGTGGATTTGACCGCGAGCGGTGGCCGGGTCAACGGCTACAGCCGCACCGATCAGGGCGCACGGCAAGCGACCGAAGGTAGCGCGGTGACGCTGTCGGTCGAAGGCGGATTTCCCATCGGCATCAACGAAAACTGGGTAGTCGAACCCCAGGCGCAGTTGATCAACCAACGAATTAGCCTGGACACCCCGAATGCCGGAAGTGGCAACTACTCGTCCAGCGACTTGACCTCCTGGAGTGGCCGGGTTGGTGCGCGCTTGAAAGGTAACTACCAGATTAGCGGGCTGCCGATCGAACCCTACGTTCGGACCGACTTGTGGCACACGGTAAACAGCACTGACACGCTGACTCTCGGCCAGGTCGACAAGATCAGCAGTAGCCGCAACTCCTCCACCGTTGAACTGGGCCTTGGCCTGATAGCCAAGGTCTCGCCCACTGTGAACCTTTATATGAGCGCCGATTACAGCAGCGACGTCGACACCAATGCCCTCAACGGCTTGATCGGCGTCCTGGGTGTGCAGATGCGTTGGTGAAAGCCTGTGGCGAGGGGGCTTGCCCTACTGCCGGTAAGTTAAGCGAGCGCTGCCCCTGTAGGAGCGAGCCTGCTCGCGATGGACTCAAGGGCGACGCGTTTATTCAGAAAACACGCGTCATCGTTAACGTCCATCGCGAGCAGGCTCGCTCCTACAGAGACCTCATTTCCTTAACTTACCGGCAGTAGGGCTTGCCCCCTCGCCACAATTGCCCGCGAATGATTACACAGCGGCCGCTATCGCCCGCTCAACCCTCCGGCCGCAAGATCAACACCGCCAACGGCGGCAGATTCAACACCAGCGACAACACCTGACCATGGCTGGGCTCCTCCTCGGCGATAACGCCGCCACCGTTGCCATAGTTGGAGCCGGCATAGGTGTCGGCATCGCTGTTGAGCACCTCGCTCCAGCGCCCGGCAAAGGGCACACCGATCCGATAGGCCTGACGAGGCACCGGAGTGAAGTTGGCCACCACCAGCACCGGGCGCCCTTGCTTGCTCCAGCGCAACCAGGCGTAGACACTGTTGATCGCGTCATCACCGATCAACCACTGGAAACCCTGCGGCGCATCGTCCTGATCGTGCAGTGCCGGCTCCTCGCGGTACAGCCGGTTAAGGTCTGTCACCAGTTTCTGCACACCTCTGTGCTCCGGGTACTGCAGCAAATACCAATCAAGCTGCTGATCGTGATTCCACTCCCGCCATTGGCCGAACTCGCAGCCCATGAACAGCAGCTTCTTGCCCGGATGCGTCCACATGAACGTCAGGTAGGCCCGCAGGTTGGCGAATTTCTGCCAGCGATCACCGGGCATTTTGTCGATCAGCGAATGCTTGCCGTGCACCACTTCGTCATGGGAAATCGGCAGGATGAAACGCTCGGACCAAGCGTAAACCAGGCCGAAGCTCAACTCGTTGTGATGGTGAGCGCGGTACACCGGATCCTGCTGAATGTAGTGCAGCGAGTCGTGCATCCAGCCCATGTTCCATTTGTACGCGAAACCCAGCCCACCCTGCTGAGTGCCCTGACTCACACCAGGCCAGGCCGTGGACTCCTCGGCAATCATCAGTGCACCCGGTGCCTCCAGGGCAATCACGTCGTTCAGGTGGCGAACAAAATCGATGGCTTCCAGGTTCTCGCGACCACCATGACGATTGGGCACCCACTCGCCCGCATTGCGTGAGTAGTCGCGGTAGAGCATCGAGGCCACTGCATCCACGCGCAGACCGTCGACATGGTAATGCTTGAGCCAGTGCAGCGCCGAAGCCAGCATGAATCCGTGAACCTCGGTGCGACCCAGGTTGTAGATCAGCGTGTCCCAGTCCTGATGGAAGCCTTCCAGCGGGTTGCCATACTCATACAGCGCCGTGCCGTCGAACTGCGCCAGACCATGGGCGTCGGTAGGGAAATGCGCCGGCACCCAATCGAGAATCACGCCGATATCCGCCTGATGGCAGGCGTTGACGAAGGCGGCGAAATCATCTGCCGAGCCGTAACGAGCACTCGGGGCAAACTGCGACAACGGCTGATAGCCCCAGGAGCCACCGAACGGATGCTCCATGATCGGCATCAGTTCGATATGGGTGAACCCAAGACTCTTCACATAAGGAATCACACGTTCGGCCAGCTCATGCCAGTTATATTGGCGCGAGACCTCACCCAGGTCGTCGACTTCGCACTGCCAGGAGCCGGCATGCAGCTCATAGATCGACAGCGGTGCATCCGGTCGCTGGCGCTCGCCTCGGGTCTGCATCCAGTCGTTGTCTTGCCAGTCGATCTTCAGCGGGGAAGCGACTTTCGACGCGGTGTCCGGCGGCAGCTGAGTCGCCAGCGCCATAGGGTCGGCCTTGAGCGGCAGAATCCCGTCCGCGCCAAGAATTTCGTACTTGTAGGCCTCGCCTGCCTGCAGGCGCGGGATAAACAATTCCCACACACCTGAGGAATGGCGCAAGCGCATGGGATGCCGACGACCGTCCCAGACGTTGAAGTCACCCACCACCGACACCCGCCGGGCATTCGGTGCCCACACTGCAAAGCGCACGCCGTCGACGCCGTCCACGGTCTTCAATTGCGCGCCAAGGCAGGCGCTCAGGTCGCGGTGGTTGCCTTCGGCGAACAGGTAAAGGTCCATCTCGCCGAGCAGTGGGCCAAAGCTGTAGGGGTCTTCGCTGGTCTGCTCGCCGCCAGCCCAATTGATCCGCAACTGATAGGCCTGAGCCCGGTCGAAATGCCCGACAAACAGACCCGGTACATCGGCCTCGCTCAAACTTCCGAGCACCTCCCCACTGTCCCTGGCCAGCACCTGAACACTCAGGGCACCCGGTAAAAACGCGCGGATAATCTGCCCGCCTGCACCATCGTCATGGGGGCCCAGAATTGCAAACGGATCGCGATGCTCGGCACGCACCAAGGCGTCAATATCCTTTGCGCCGGGCAGCAATGTCACTCTCGAATGACCCTGTTCCCTGTTTGAGAAACTCATGACTGCTCTCCACTGGTCTCTGTGTCGGAAAAGGGTTTAAGCCCCCTCAATAATCCATACAAGCCGTGCAATGGCACCGGCAGCCAAGTGGGTCGATTTTCGGCTTCATACACCACTTCATAGGCTGCTTTCTCCAGACAGAACAACGCCAGCGCGGCGTCTTCACCTTCGTCGTTTTGCCATGCATGAGCAAGACTAGCCGTTGCCAGCCGATATGCCTGAACAAAGGCATGCCGCGCTTCACTCAAATACCGATTCGTCACACGCTCGCGCGCGGCATGGGCCTGTGCCGAGCCGTCGACACCCTGCACATTCAGCGCCATCGCCGCCGCATAGTCGAACGAACGCAGCACGCCGCTGACATCCTTGTACGGGCTGTGTTTGCCACGACGTTCATGCAATGCGCGGGCCGGTTCGCCTTCGAAGTCGATCAGGTAGGCATCGTTCTTGATCACCAGCACCTGTCCCAGGTGCAGATCACCGTGTACCCGCATACGCAAACCGCCGACAGTCTGTTTTGCCAGGCTCTGGATGTGGCTCAGCAGGGCTTCTTTGTGTTGCAGCAAACGGCTGACCAATACCTGATTTTCAGGCCCAAGCCCGGTCCGATGTTGCTCGAGCATCTGCAAGGCGCACTCCAGTTGCGTGCCGATGTGTCTGGCCCACTCTTGCGTATCCTCGAGCGTACTCGGTTTCGGACTGAAGTCCGGGTTATCGCTGGGCGCGGCCAACACCTGGTGCATCTCGCCCAGGCGCTGACCCAGCATGCCGGCGAAATCTTTCAGTTCGCCCAACGCGTTGTAATGCTGTTCCTGTTCGGAAACAGCCTCGGCCAACTCATCGCGAATCGCCCGTTCAAGGTTGTTCTGCGTCCACTCCCAGGCGTCCCCCTGATTACTCAGATACCCTTGCGCGATCATCAACAGATTGTCCTGGCCCTGCTCGTCACGGCGAATCACCGAGCCGAGCAGCGGTGAAATATGAGGGAAGCCCGCCGAGGTCAAATAAGCCCCCATTTCCAGCTCCGGATGAACACCGGCGCTGACTTTGCGGATCAGTTTGAGCACCAGACTGCTGCCGATCACCACTGAACTGTTGGACTGTTCGGCCGACAGGTATCGCACTTCAGCTTCGTCGCTCAGGCCCAGCCTGGCCAGTTCGGCTGTGGCCTCGAAGCGAATTTCGCCTGCGCTTGTCGGCAATACGGTCTGCGTCTGGATGCCCTGCAAAATCGCCCGCACAAAGGTATCGAGGCTGAAGGCATCGGTGATCAAACCGACTTGCCGTCCACGCCGGACCCGCGCCAGTGCCAGCTGCTGCGCCAAGGCTGTGCTGAACTGATCCTCGGCCAACAGACCGAACGGCAACTGATAGCGACTGGCCTGCCCATCGCTGGTGACCTCGATTTCGCTGAGCAGCACCGGATGCTGCGGGTCGCCAAAGCGCACGCCGTAGGCGATATGCACCCGTTCGATCGCCGAGTCCTTGCCAGCGAACCAACGCCGCTTCGGCAACCAGGTCGGCAGCGACGTCTGCTCCAGGGTGGTGCGTGACGGCGCTTCGAGCAATTCTTCGAGGCGTTCTTTCAAGACCAGGGTGGTGAAGTCCGGCATGCTTTGCGCCGGCTCCACATGCCAGCTCGGCATTTGATTTTCCGCCGCCAGTACAAACCAGTAAAAACCGTACGGAGCCAGCGTCAGCAGAAAATTCAATTGGCCAATCGGCGGGAAGGCGTTCCCACCGAGCATTTCCACCGGCACCATGCCCGCGAAAGCCGACAGATCCAGTTCTGCGGCCTGTGCACTGCGGGACACGTTGGCCACGCAAAGGATAATTTCGTGCTTGCCGTCGGCTCCTGTGTATTCCCGGGTATAGGCCAGAATCCGTCGATTGCTCGGCGACAGCATTTTCAGCGTACCGCGACCGAACGCTTTCGACTGTTTACGAACGGCCAGCATCCGCCGATGCCAGTTCAACAATGAATGCGGATCGACGGCCTGGGTCTCGACATTGACCGACAGATAGCCGTAGAGCGGGTCCATGATCGGTGGCAGCACCAGGCTGGCCGGATTGGCGCGCGAGAATCCACCGTTACGGTCGATCGACCATTGCATCGGCGTGCGCACGCCGTCGCGGTCGCCCAGATAGATGTTGTCGCCCATGCCGATCTCATCACCGTAATACAGCGTCGGGGTGCCCGGCATCGACAGCAGCAGGCTGTTGAGCAGCTCTACGCGACGGCGGTCACGCTCCATCAAAGGTGCCAGGCGTCGACGAATCCCCAGATTGATCCGCGCCCGACGGTCGGCCGCGTAGTAATTCCACAGGTAATCGCGCTCTTTGTCGGTGACCATTTCCAGGGTCAGTTCATCGTGATTGCGCAGGAAAATCGCCCACTGGCAGTTGACGGGAATCTCCGGGGTCTGACGCAGGATGTCGGTGATCGGAAAACGGTCTTCCTGGGCCAACGCCATGTACATGCGTGGCATCAACGGGAAGTGAAAGGCCATGTGACACTCGTCGCCATTCTGGCCTTTGCTGTCAGCATCGCCAAAATACAGCTGTGTATCTTCCGGCCATTGGTTGGCTTCAGCCAGCAGCATACGGTCCGGGTAGTTGGCGTCGATCTCGGCACGGATCTGTTTGAGCACCTGATGGGTTTCGGGCAGGTTCTCGTTATTGGTGCCGTCACGTTCGATCAGGTACGGAATGGCGTCCAGCCGCAGGCCGTCGATGCCCATGTCCAGCCAGTAGCGCATCACCGAGAGTACGGCTTTCATGACTTGCGGGTTATCGAAATTCAGGTCGGGCTGGTGGGAATAGAAGCGGTGCCAGAAGTACTGACCGGCCACCGGATCCCAGGTCCAGTTGGATTTTTCGGTGTCGAGAAAGATGATCCGCGTGCCGTCGTACTTCTGATCGTTATCGGACCACACATAAAAGTCCCGCGCCTTTGATCCCGGTTTGGCTTTGCGCGCCCGCTGAAACCACGGGTGCTGGTCCGAAGTATGGTTGATCACCAGTTCAGTGATGACCCGCAGCCCGCGCTGGTGAGCCTCGGCGATAAAGCGCCTGGCGTCGGCCATGGTCCCGTAGTCGGCATGAACGCCCCGGTACTCGGCAATGTCGTATCCATCGTCGCGACGCGGTGAGGGGTAGAACGGCAGCAGCCAGAGGGTGTTCACACCCAGATCGGCAATGTAATCGAGCTTGGCGATCAAACCTGGAAAATCGCCGATTCCGTCGTTATTGGAGTCGAAAAATGACTTTATATGAACTTGATAAATCACCGCATCCTTGTACCAGAGCGGGTCCTTGATAAAGCTTGCTGACTTGGGTTTCTTTGCCATTGGAAACTCCTGGACTGATCGGATCGTTCCCACGCTCTGCGTGGGAATGCCTCACCGGACGCTCCGCGTTCGCTCTTGGTGTGACGCGCAGCGTCACGGGCTGCATTCCTTTGCTGCGCATGGGAACGATCAAAAGCGCTCTGCGTGGGAACGATCAACCCGTCATCGTCACACTGCCGATATCCGCCAGATCCCGAACGGCTGATTCCACGGCTCGATCCGCATCCGCTGGGTTTTGCCGTACCAGGTCCACCGATGACCGTTCATCAAATCCTCGCCGCGGGTTTGCGCGTCGTCGGGTAAGCCCATCTCCCATAGCGGCAGCTCGAAGTTCGCCTCTTGCACATTGAATGGATCGAGGCTGACCGCCACCAGAACGAAGTTGCTGCCATCGGCGCTGCGTTTGCCGAAATACAGAATGTTGTCGTTCCAGGCGTTATAGATTTTCAAACCCAAATGACTGTGCAGTGCCGGGTTTTGCCGACGTATGCGGTTGAGCTGGGTGATCTCGGCGATGATGTTGCCGGGGGCGTTGAAGTCGCGGGGGCGGATCTGATATTTCTCCGAGTCCAGATACTCTTCCTTGCCCGGCACCGGCGCGGCTTCACACAGCTCGAAGCCCGAGTACATACCCCACAGCCCCGAGCCCATGGTCGCCAGCGCGGCGCGGATCAGGAAACCGGCACGACCGGACTCATGCAGAAAAGCCGGATTGATATCCGGCGTATTGACGAAGAAATTCGGGCGGAAGCACTCGCGCCACGGCGACTGGTTGAGCTCGGTGAAATACGTCGCCAGTTCAGCCTTGGTGTTGCGCCAGGTGAAGTAGGTGTAGCTCTGGGAAAAGCCAACCTTGCCCAGGCGCGCCATCATCGCCGGCGTGGTAAAGGCCTCGGCAAGAAAAATCACCTCGGGGTACACCGCCCGTACATCCGCAATCATCCACTGCCAGAACGGCAAAGGCTTGGTGTGCGGGTTATCGACGCGAAAGATCTTCACCCCCTCCTCGACCCAACCGACGACGACATCCCGCAACGCCATCCACAGACCGGGAATCGCATCGGTGGCATAGAAGTCCACGTTGACGATGTCCTGATACTTCTTCGGCGGGTTTTCGGCGTATTTAATGCTGCCGTCCGGCCGCCAGTTGAACCAGCCTGGGCGCTGCGTGAGCCAGGGGTGATCCTGGGAACACTGGATGGCGAAATCCAGAGCGATTTGCAGCCCATGTTCAGCGGCAGCGGCCACCAGGCGGCGAAAGTCTTCACGACTGCCCAACTCTGAATGAATCGCCTCATGCCCGCCCTCGTCGCTGCCGATGGCATAAGGGCTGCCCGGATCATCAGGACCACACGTCAGCGAATTGTTCGGGCCTTTGCGGTAGCTGCGGCCAATCGGGTGGATCGGCGGAAAGTACAAAACATCGAAGCCCATGTCGTGGATCATCGACAATCGCGAGTGCACATCATTGAACGTTCCATGACGCGCCGGGTCATCGGTGACCGAGCGGGGAAACAGCTCATACCAACTGGCAAACTGCGCCAGTTCGCGCTCGACGTCCAACGGGTATTCAGGGCTGATGCTCAAGTAGGCACGATGATTGGCCTGGGCCATCAGCTCAGCGCTGCGCTCATGCACAAACAACGCGACTTGCTCGGTTTCCGGCAAACCGCAGAGCTCATGATGCAAAGCGCTCAACTGCTCGCTCAATACCCCTTCACTGCGCTCGACCGCTTGCTGCACCAGGTTGCGTCCTTCCTGCAACTCCAGGCTGACCGGTACGCCGGCCATATGTTTCTTGCCCAGCTCATAACAAAAACTGGCGAACTGATCGATCCAGGCTTCGATGCAAAACACATAGCGACCCTGGGCGGGCACCGTGAACTGCCCTTGCCAGCCGTTATTACCGAGGTCGGTCATGGCTTGGCTTTGCCACGCGCTATCAGCCTGCGCGCGCCAACGGAGGTTGACCGCCAGCTTGTCATGCCCGTCGGCGAACACCTTGCTGGTGACTGTCACCGGCTGGCCCACCAGGGCTTTGGCCGCAAACTGGCCTCCATCGATGACAGGCTGGGTGCTTTCGATCGCAATGCGTGGCAACAGCAACGCCTGCGACAAAGGCAATTTCGGGTTGTGTTCAAGTTCTGTCGGTGTTTCAGCAATCATTGAGCATCTCTCCCTACGCCCCCTTGGACGCTCTTGTGCCTGGTCGTGCCTCACAGGCGCTGGTCTGTCTGTGAATGAACTCACTTAGGTTCCGAGCCAAGAGCAGGCACAAAAGTTCAGACTGATTTGCCTGCGGCGTACCCTCGGCAAAATCGGCAGTCATCGTCACCCGCCGACGTTCAACCGCTTTACTCCTGTCACCAACAAGCAGAAACGAGGCCATGTTCATGGGTATTTCAATAGCGCGTGAAAAAGATCCGCCGACTGAAGCGGCCCCCTATTAGCGGCCCAACAGAAGCGATAAGCATAGGTAGAAAACCAATGGGTGACCTGCGTGAGGGATGGTTTTTACAGCCGACCGTTCGTCGCTTTATTCATGGCAAGCCTGCAAATCGCAGGCTTTATTTTTTAGAAACTCCAATAAGCGTCCTACATCTGAAACATCATGCTCGAGAACGGCCATGACTGTCTTTATCATTAAATTTATATGTCGCTACTATATCCAACAGGTAATGCGATTCTTAAATTCACGCCTGAGAAATCCGGCAACTTTGTAATACCCTTCCCACACAAGAACAACCAGACACTTGACTTCTAACACATAAATCCAGCACATAGAGGCACAGCGTACCTCTGTGCCTGAAACCCTGAAAACCCTGAAAACCCTATCGGAAGACAACACCATGAAAGCAGTATTTACAAGCTCCGAGAACCGCAAACAGACAACGGCAGCACTGCCCCGCGTGCTGAATCGCGAGCAACTAAAAGATAGTCGACCGACCTGTGAACCCCTACAACTACGAGATGCTTAACTTCTACAACAAACACCTCAAAACATCCAAAAAATCCGTTCCCGAAAAAAGACAGCGGTCACCAAGAGAAACCCTTGATCAACTGAGCAAAAACAACGACATCGACTTCAGTAAACATGAACTGCAGAAACCATCGATTGGGGACGACACATCTTTATCGGAAACTGAATAAGGCCTGCGCGAACTATTACTCATCCGTCTCCGGCAACCGTACCACCCTCGGCATCACACTGAGGACCGCCAATACCAGCAAGGTACTTGGCACCGTAGCGGGCACGGTTGACCGTCGTTAGCATTCGCAGGCCAACGAGGGTGGTTCGGTGACTTGACTGATCCGGATTACAGGCAGCGGCCAGCGCCTGCGTCGGGGGCTGTCGTGTCGCTGTAATGGGGACGCCAAGGGTGCTGCAACTTGTCGCAGGCAAGCGTCTGGCGCTCATCTGATCCGCTTTTTATTCCGATACCTGAGTCTGTTATGCAAACAGATCGCTCGTCATAGTGCAGCTGCCTGATGGAGGCTGATGAGCGAAAGACCATGAGCGATAGAATCCCCGTCCGACTAGTAGAAACATTCGAGCCTTCGCGTCCAAAGATGAAGGCCAAATCCAGCGACAACCTGATTCACACCCGAAGCTTCACCGGTTTGTTCCGCACCTTGCGGGTGAGCGGTGCAGGCTTTTTGTTCCTGGCGTTCTTTGGCACCGTGTGGCTGAACTGGGGTGGCCGTCAGGCGGTGCTCTGGGACTTGTCGGACAGCAAATTCCACATCTTCGGTGCTACCTTCTGGCCGCAGGATTTCATTCTGCTCTCGGCGCTACTGATCATCTGCGCCTTTGGCTTGTTTGCGATCACCGTGTTCGCCGGGCGAGTCTGGTGTGGCTATACCTGTCCTCAGAGCTCCTTTACCTGGCTGTTCATGTGGTGCGAAAAGGTCACCGAGGGCGAACGCAACCAGCGAATCAAATTGCAAGCCGCGCCCTGGGGCCTGAACAAGCTGATGCGCCGCTCGGTCAAGCACACTATGTGGCTGGCCATCAGCCTGCTCACCGGCTTGACCTTTGTCGGTTACTTCACGCCAATCCGGCCGCTGGCCAACGAGCTGCTGACCCTGCAAATGGGTGGCGTCAGTCTGTTCTGGGTGCTGTTTTTTACCGGTGCGACGTACATCAATGCCGGTTGGTTGCGCGAAGCGGTGTGCATGCACATGTGCCCCTATGCCCGCTTTCAGAGCGTGATGTTCGACAAAGACACCCTGACCATTTCCTACGATGTTGCCCGCGGCGAAAATCGTGGCCCACGCAAACGCGGCGTGGCATCGGCCGAGGTTGGGCTGGGTGACTGCATCGACTGCCAACTGTGCGTGCAGGTCTGCCCCACCGGTATCGATATCCGTGACGGCTTGCAGATGGAATGCATAGGTTGCGCAGCCTGTATCGATGCCTGCGATTCGATCATGGACAAAATGGGTTATGCCCGCGGGCTGGTCAGCTATACGTCGGAGCATGAGTTGCAAGGTGGCAAGACTCACCTGCTGCGCCCACGACTGGTCGGCTATACCGTGGTGCTGCTGCTGATGATCGGCGCATTGGCCCTGGCGTTGGTGGAACGGCCGATGGTCTCGCTGGATGTGAGCAAGGATCGTGGCCTGTTCCGCGAAAACAGTCTGGGCCAGATAGAAAACATCTACAGCCTGAAGATCATCAACAAGACCCAGCAACGCCAGCAATACAACCTGGCCCTGGTGGATGGCGATGGCTTCCAGTTGCAGGGCAAGACGGAGCTGAGCCTGGCGCCGGGCGAGATCGTGGATATCCCCGTGTCGGTGGCGATGACAACCGACCGCCCAAGCAGCAGCTCGCAAAAAATCAGCTTCATGATCACCGACAGCGATGACCCGAGCGTACACAGCGTCGCGCAAAGTCGTTTTGTTGCGCCGTTGAATCGGTAGACTCTCTAGCAAGCGCTTCGCGCTCGATCGCGGGCAAGCCTCGCTCCTGCATGGTGTACGCAATTCTGTAGGAGCGAGGCTTGCCTGCGAAGCAGTCAGCCGAATATTTCTGTATGACACTGAACCGGGCCTTAGATGAAACGCTACGAAAAATTCGCTGACGACATCGCAGAACTGATCCGCTGCGGGGTGCTCGGCCCTGGCCAGCGCGTGCCATCGGTGCGCTATGCCAGCCAGACCTATGGAGTCAGCCCGTCCACGGTGTTCCAGGCGTATTACCTGCTGGAACGTCGCGGTCTGATCCGTGCCCGACCGCGCTCCGGTTACTTCGTCAACACCCACGCGCCGAGCCCGTTCTCGGAGCCGGTGATCAGCAGCCAGGTCAACGAATCCACTGAAGTCGATGTCAGCGAACTGGTGTTCTCGGTCCTTGATTCGATCAAGGACCCGACCACCATCCCCTTCGGCTCGGCCTTCCCCAGCCCGACCCTGTTCCCGCTGCAACGTCTGGCCCGTTCACTGGCCAGCGCCAGCCGCGAAATGGACCCACGGATGGTGGTCACCGACATGTCGCCGGGCAACCCGCAACTGCGTCGGCAGATCGCCCTGCGCTACATGGTCGGCGGCTTGATGCTGCCCATGGAAGAACTGCTGATCACCAACGGCGCCCTCGAGGCCCTGAACCTGTGCCTGCAAGCGGTGACCGAACCCGGTGACCTGGTGGCCATCGAAGCCCCGGCGTTCTATGCCAGCCTGCAAGTGCTGGAACGACTCAAGCTCAAAGCCGTGGAAATCCCCGTGCATCCACGGGACGGCATCGACCTTGGCGTCCTGGCGCAAACCCTCGAGCGCCACCCGATCAAGGCCTGCTGGTGCATGACCAGCTTCCAGAACCCCATGGGCGCGACGATGCCCGAGGCCAAGAAACAGGAGCTTGTTGAGCTGTTGCGCACTCATCAAGTGCCGCTGATCGAGGACGACGTCTACGCCGAACTCTATTACGGCCAACAGGCACCGAAACCGGCCAAGGCTTTCGACACCGAAGGCCTGGTGATGCACTGCGGCTCCTTCGCCAAAAGCCTGGCTCCCGGCTACCGTATCGGCTGGGTCGCCGCCGGGCGCTATGCACAGAAAATCGAACGCCTGAAACTCATGACCTCACTCTGCGCCTCGATGCCTGCCCAGGCCGCCATCGCCGACTACTTGCAACACGGCGGCTACGACCGCCACTTGCGCAAACTACGTTACGCCCTGGAAGAGCAACAAAGCGCCATGCTCGCCGCCATCGCCCGCTACTTCCCGGCGCAAACCCGCGTCAGCCAACCGGCCGGCGGCTACTTCCTGTGGCTGGAACTGCCGGTGCAGATGGACTCATTGAAGTTATTCCAGATGGCACTGGCCCAGGGCATCAGCATCGCACCGGGGCCGATCTTCTCGCCAACCCGGCGGTTCAGGAATTGCATTCGGTTGAATTACGGCAGCCCCTGGAACGAGGCTGCCGAGAAGGCGATGGAGACGCTGGGGCGGATTGTGCGGTCGTTCTAAACCGATGATCGTTGTGATCGTTCCCACGCTCCTGCGTGGGAATGCAGCCCGTGACGCTCTGCGTCACTGCCGAAGCGGACGCAGAGCGTCCAGTGAGGCATTCCCACGCAGAGCGTGGGAACGATCCAACTCCCCCACCCTAATCACCAAGTGGATTGATCTTCAAGACCGGCCCTATGGATCGTTCCCACGCTCCCGCGTGGGAATGCAGCCCGTGACGCCCTGCGTCACTGCCGAAGCGGACGCAGAGCGTCCAGTGAGGCATTCCCACGCAGAGCGTGGGAACGATCCAACTCCTCCACCCTAATCACCAAGTGGATTGATCTTCAAGACCGGCCCTATGGATCGTTCCCACGCTCCCGCGTGGGAACAATCATTAAACAGACGATGCAGCTCTAAAGCCCTACCTCCCACCGCCCAGATCCAAAAAAGTCCCGGTCGCATAGGAAGCCTTGTCCGACAGCAGCCAGATAATCGCCTCGGCCACTTCATCGGGGCGGCCGCCGCGGGCCATCGGAATGCCGGATTCGAGTTTGCTGACGCGGTCCGGGTCGCCGCTCAGGGCGTGGAAATCGGTGTAGATGTAGCCGGGGCGCACTGCATTGACGCGGATACCCTCGCCTGCCACTTCTTTGGAAAGACCGATAGTGAAGCTGTCCAGTGCGCCTTTGGAGGCCGCGTAGTCGACGTACTCACCGGGGGCGCCCAGACGCGAGGCGACGGAGGAGACGTTGACGATACTGCCACCCTGGCCGCCGTGTTTGGGGGACATGCGCAACACCGCATGCTTGGCGCAGAGAATCGGCCCCAACACATTGGTTTTCATGACTTGGAGAATACGAAACTCGGACATTTGATCGACCCGGGATTTGTGCCCCACGGTGCCCGCGTTGCTGACCAGTGCCGTCACCCGACCCAGTTCGGTATCGACCCGATGGAACAGGCCGATGACTTCGTCTTCGATACTGACATCGGCGCGCACGGCAATCGCCTGGACACCCAGCGCGCGGACTTGCTCGAGCACCTGCTGAGCGGCCAGCTCGTCCGCCTGGTAATTGATGCAGATCCGATAACCCTGCTGCGCTGCCAGAAGTGCAGTGGCCGCGCCGATACCGCGGCCACCGCCGGTGATGACCATGACTCTGTCCATGCTTGTTCCCCCATTCAAACCTTAAGCATTGACTGCACAATACCTGCCAGCGAGTGCTTTTGCATGGGTTCAAGTCAAGCACATCGCAGTTCAACTTGCCGCCAGTTGCTCCGTCCTATGGATATCTGCCATGAAGCGCTCCGCTGGCAGCGGATGCCCGAGCAGGTAGCCTTGCAACGAATCGCACCCTAACTGGGTCAGGAAATTTTGCTGCACATCGGTTTCCACGCCTTCTGCGACGATTCGCAGCCCCAGCGCCTGACCGAGGGCGACGATGGCTGAAACGATGGCGGCGTCATCGCTATCGTGTTCCAGATCGCGGACAAAACCACGGTCGATCTTCAATTCGTTGGCCGGCAAACGCTTGAGGTACATCAGGCTCGAGTAGCCGGTACCAAAGTCATCAATGGACAAATCGACGCCCATTTGCGAAAGCTCCTGGAGGACCGTCATGCTCGCATCAGCGTCGCTCATGGCCGTGGTTTCGGTGATTTCCAGGGTCAGGCTGTTGGCCGGCAAGTGGTGGCGCGCCAACGCGCCGGCGACGCTTTTCACCAGCCCGGCATGACAAAACTGCAAAGCCGACAGGTTCACCGCGATACGCCAGTCGGTGTAGCCCTGCACGTACCATTCACGCATCTGGCGGCAGGCTTCGTTCAAAACCCACTCGCCGATCGGGATGATCAGACCGGTCTTTTCTGCCAGATCAATGAATTTGTCCGGCAGCATCATGCCATGCTGCGGGTGTACCCAACGCAACAGGGCCTCGGCACCTACTGGTTGGCCGTTGCAGGCATCGAACTTGGGTTGGTAATACAGACTGAATTGCTCGTGCTCGACGGCGGCACGCAGGTCTTGCAGCAATTGCAATTGTTTACGGGCGTCGGTGTTCATCGAGGCGTCGAAGAAGCGATAACCGTTCTTGCCGGTACCTTTGGCGTGGTACATCGCCGCGTCGGCGTTCATCAGCAATTCTTGTGCGGTCTCACCGTTACCGGGGTAAACGGCAATACCCACGCTGGCGGAGATTTGCAGGTCATGCTCGGCCACCCGAAACGAGCGCGAAATCAGCCCGACCTGGCGCGCCGCCAGGCGCAGGGCATCATCCGGCTCGCCGAGCTGCACCAACAACACGAATTCATCGCCACCGATGCGCGCCAGCGTATCCTGACTGCGCAAATCCTCGCGCAGGCGCAGGCCGACTTCACGTAGCAACTGGTCGCCCATGTGATGCCCAAACGCATCGTTGACCGGTTTGAAGCCATCCAGATCGAGGAACATCAACGCAAAACAACCGCCCTGCTCGCGCACCAGATGCATCGCCTGATCAATGCGATCGGCCAGCAGAACCCGATTCGGCAATCCGGTCAGGGTGTCGTGCAGGGCCAGCTGGGTGAGTTCCTGATTGGCCAGGGTCAGCGAGTAGGCCAGATCGGCAGTACGGGCTTCGAGGCGGGCGTCGAGGACCGAGGTCAGCAACGCGATGCACAGCACCGCCAGGGTGGTGACCAGCACCAGATTATCCAGGCCCTTGCTGCTCAGGCCGTCGAGCGCTGCACCACAAAAGCTGCCGTCGGCGAAACGCGCTGCGGCCATGCCGGTGTAATGCATGCCGACTATCGCGATGCCCATGATCACTGCCGCGCCGCCACGGGCAAACATGACGTAAGGGGTATTTTGACGCAGCCGGAAGGCGATCCACAACGCAGCGGCTGAAGCCCCGACGGCGATCAACAAGGACGCGCTGAACAGCGCCGGGTCGTAATCGATACCCGGCTGCATGCGCATGGCGGCCATGCCGGTGTAGTGCATGGCGCTGATCCCGGCGCCCATGATCAGGGCGCCGAACGCCAACTGCCAGGCCGGCAAACGTGGCTGGCTGACCAGCCACAGGGCAAAACCACAGGACACAATGGCGATCAGCAGGGATAACAGGGTAATCGTGAGGTCATACCCCAAGTCAACCGGCAACTCGAATGCCAGCATGCCGATAAAGTGCATCGACCAGACACCCACACCCATGGCCAGCGCCCCGCCCGCCGTCCACAGATGAACCGCCCGGCCCCTGGCCGTAGCGATGCGTCCGGTGAGATCCAGAGCGGTATAGGAAGCGAGAATCGCTACACTGAGGGAGATCAAGACCAGGGCGGGGGAATAACTACCAATGAGCATGGGGCTTCTCGTGGCCAATGAGCCGAACGGCGTCCATGCTCGGTGTCAAAGTGGCGATTGTACCGATTGCGCTACAGAACGCACTGAGAAAAACTATCAATAGGCCATTAGTCGATAATCCGCTTATGTAGCAGCTGGCGAAGCCAGCTGCTACAAAACCTGCCTGTATCTTTATCCCCTACTCCTTCTCACTCACCTGCATCTGCCCATCCCAGCCACCGCCCAACGCAGCGATCAGTTGTACGCTGGCAATCAAGCGGCTTTGCAGCAGGGTCAGCACGCTGCGTTCGTTGCTCAGGGCAGTGGCCTGGACCACCACCACATCGAGGTAGGCGATCAAACCGGCCTTGTACTGGTTCTGGGTCAGACGCAAGGATTCGCGGGCTGACTCCAGGGCTTGCTGTCGCACCGCCGCTTCGTCTTCCAGCACCTTGAGCTGCACCATGAAGTTTTCCACCTCGCGAAAGCCATCGAGCACGGTCTGCCGGTATTTGGCCACGGTCTGGTCATACACCGCTTCAGTGCGATCGACCTCCGCCGAGCGTTGGCCGCCGTCGAACAGGGTCATGGCCAGTTTCGGTCCCACCGACCAGAAGCGGTTTGGCAGGCTGATCCAGTCGGCGAAGGTACTGCTGCTGTAACCGCCGCTCAGGCTGAGAGTCAGGTCTGGAAAGTAGGCTGCTTCAGCTACGCCGATGTTGGCATTGGCGGCAATCACCGAACGCTCGGCCGAAGCGATGTCCGGACGCCGCTCAAGCAGCTGCGACGGCAGACTCAAGGGAATCTGCGGCAACGCGGGGATGTCCTGAGTCTCTGCCAGGTTGAACTCTGCCGGCGGCACCCCCGTCAGTACGGCGATGGCGTTTTCCAGTTGGGCGCGCTGCCAGATCAGGTCGATGAGGTCCGCCTGAGTGCTTTTTAGCTGGGTTTGCGCCTGGGCGACCGCATCCTTGCCGGATATGCCGGCGCGGTATTGGTTTTCGGTCATTGTCAGTGAGCGCTGATAGGTCTCGACCGTCGCTTCCAGCAGGCGCTTCTGTTGATCCATCACCCGCAGTTGCAGGTAGCTCTGCACCAGCTGTGATTGCTGGCTCAGGCGCATTGCCGCCAGATCCGCAAAGCTTGCCTGGGCACTGGCCTCATTGGCCTCCAGGCCGCGACGCAATTTGCCCCAGACATCCGCCTCCCAACTCACACCCAACTGGGTGTTGTAAGTATCGCGAATGCCGCTGCTGGAGCTGGTCAAGCTCGAACTGCTGCTGCCAGTGCCCTGACTGGAGCGGGTTTTCCCGGCGCTCAGGTTCACACTCGGAAAAAACGAACCTCGGGCGCTGCGAACCAGGGCCTGGGCCTGGCGGTACTGGGCTTCCGATTGGGCAACGGTCTGGTTGGCACTGTTGAGTTTCTCGATCAGTCCGTCGAGTTGCTGATCGCCGTATAACTCCCACCAGGCACCACGGGCCAGGGAGTCGCTGGGGTTGGCCTGACGCCAGCCTTTGGCTTCTTTGAATTGGGCTGGAGCACTCAGTTCCGGGCGCTGGTAATCAGGGCCGATAGCGCAGGCGCTGAGCATCAACCCGCACAAGGTCAGGCTAAGCAGACGCGAACCGCGGGCCATGACCAGGCGTTGAGTGAACGGCACGGGGGCTTTGGGAGGCGAGCGGTCAGTCATAGCGGAGTTTCCAGAGCAGCATCGGTACGTATCCCGCGCCAGTGATTGAAGCGATGGCGCAGACGGTCGAGATAGAGGTAAACCACCGGGGTGGTGTAAAGCGTCAGTACCTGGCTGAAGATCAACCCGCCGATAATCGTCAGGCCCAGCGGCTGACGCATCTCCGCGCCCTCCGCGGTGCTGAGCAACAATGGCAAGGCACCGAGAATCGCCGCCAGGGTGGTCATCAGAATAGGCCGCAGTCGCAACAGGCAGGCGCTGCGGATCGACTCCAGCGGTGGCATGCCCCGCTGACGTTCAAACTGCAGCGCCAGGTCGATCATCAGGATCGCGTTTTTCTTCACCACGCCGATCAGCAAGAACAGCCCGAGCAACGAGATCAGGCTGAACTCGCCGCCGAACGCGTAGATCGACAGCAGCGCACCGACCCCGGCCGACGGTAGCGTTGAAAGAATGGTCAACGGGTGAATATAGCTTTCATAGAGCACCCCCAGCACCAGGTACACCGCCACCAGCGCGCCGAGAATCATCCACGGCTGACTCTTTTGCGCCGCGGCGAAGGCGTTCGCGGTACCCGCCATCTTGGCAATCACTTCTTCGGGTAGCCCGACCTTGGCAATGGCCCGTTCGATGGCCGCAGTACCCTGTTCGACGGTGACGCCTTCGGCCATGTCGAAGGTAATGCTTTCAGAAGCAAACTGCCCTTCATGGCTGACCCGGTCGTTTTCCAGGCTGTTTTCATAATGGGCGATACCCGACAGCGGGATGCGCTGGCCAGTGGCGGTGATCACCTGCACCTGATTGAGGGTTATCGGGTCCCGGGCGTATTTCGGGTTGACCTCCATCACCACCTGATACTGGTTGAGGCTGTCATAGATGGTGGAGATCTGTCGCTGGCTGTAGGCGTTGTTCAGCACTGCTGTGACCATGTTCATGTCAACGCCCAGGCGCTTGGCCTGGTCGCGGTCGACCACCAGCGTCACCTGCTGGGCACCCCGTCCCTCGCGGGCATCGATGGCCGTCAGCTCGGGCAAGGCCTTGAGCGCTTTGACCACTTTGGGGTACCACTCGCGCAATGCCCCCAGATCGCCACTTTGCAGGATGTAGGAATATTGCGAGGTGGTTTGCTCGCGACCACCACCAAATTGCAGATCCTGGTCGGCCATGAGCATCAATTGACTGCCCGGCACCTTGGGCACCGACTTGCGTAGACGCTCGATGACTTTCTGCGCGGAAACCTGCCGCTCCTTGATCGGTTTCAGACGCACCAGCATGAAAGCGTTGTTGGTGCCGTTGTTCCCACCAATAAAGCCGGCGACACTTTCTACCGCCGGGTCGGCCAATACCGCGCGACGGAAGGTTTCCATCTTCGGTTGCATCACGTTGAACGACATCCCGTCATCACCGCGCACAAAGCCAATCAACTGACCGGTGTCCTGTTGCGGCAGGAAGGTTTTGGGCACTACCACATACAGCGCGACGTTGACCCCGATAGTGATCAGCAGGCTGAACAAGGTCAGGCGCCGATGATGCAACACCCAGTCCAGGCTGCGCGCATAGCCGCTGACCATCCACTCGTTGGCCCGCTGGCTCCAGCGTTGCAAGCGATTTTCCTGGCCGGGGTTGTGGGGCTTCAGCCAGCGCGCGCAGAGCATCGGCGTCAGGGTTAGCGAGACCACCAGCGAGACCACGATGGACGCTGCCAGGGTGATGGAAAACTCGCGGAAAAGGCTCTCGATGATCCCGCCCATAAACAGAATCGAGAGAAACACCGCCACCAGCGAGACGTTCATCGATAGCAGCGTGAACCCCACCTCCTGGGCCCCCCTATACGCCGCTTTCATCGGCGAAATGCCTTCGTCGATATGCCGGGAAATGTTCTCCAGCACCACGATCGCGTCGTCCACCACCAGCCCGGTGGCAAGAATCAGCGCCATCAGCGACAGGTTGTTCAGGGAAAACCCATAGAGGTACATGATGGCGAACGTGCCGACCAGCGACACCGGTACCGCCAATGTAGGGATCAACGAGGCGCGCAGCTTTCCGAGGAACACAAACACCACCACAATCACCAGTGTCACGGCGATCAACAGGGTCATTTCCGCTTCGTGCAAGGTGGCCTTGATCACCGGCGAGCGGTCCATGGCCAGGTTCAGTTTGACGCTGGCCGGTAACACTGCCTGCAACGCTGGCAGCTGGGCCTTGATCTCGTTGACCGTTTCGATGATGTTAGCCCCGGCCTGACGGTTGATCACCAGCAGCACCGCCGCGTCATCGTTGAAAAAGCCGCTGTTGTAGCGGTCTTCGACGCCATCGCTGACCTTCGCCACATCACTGAGGCGCAACGCCGAGCCGTTCTGGTAGCGAATGATCAGCGGCTCGTAATCCCTGGCTTTCTCCAGTTGGTCGTTGGCCTGCACCAGCCACATGCGCTGGTCGTCTTCGACCGAGCCCTTGGGTCGGCGCACGTTAGCGTTGGCGATGGTCGTACGCACATCGTCCAGTGCCACGCCGTACTGGTTAAGCAACTGCGGCTCCAGCTCGATGCGCACTGCCGGCAGCGAACTGCCGCCGATCTGCACTTCACCCACCCCCGGCACCTGGGACAGGCTTTGCGACAGAATGGTCGAGGCCAGATCATAGAGCTGGCCCTTTTGCAGCACATCCGAGGTCAGCGACAAGACCATGATCGGTGCCTGGGACGGGTTGACCTTTTTGTAGGTTGGCATGCTGCGCATACCACTGGGCAGCAGGTTGCGCGAAGCGTTGATCGCGGCCTGCACTTCCCGCGCCGCGCCGTTGATGTCCCGATCGAGGTCGAACTGCAGGATCACCCGGGTCGAGCCCTGGCTGGAACGGCTGCTCATGGTGTTGACCCCGGCGATGGTGCCGAAGGAACGCTCCAGCGGCGTTGCCACGGTCGACGCCATGACTTCCGGGCTGGCGCCAGGCAGGCTCGCCTGAACCACGATCACCGGGAAGTCCATCTGTGGCAGCGGCGCCACCGGTAGCAAACCGAAGCTCACGCCACCCAGCAGCAGGATCGCCAGGCTCAGTAACATGGTCGCTACCGGCCGGCGAATGAAGGGTCCGGACAGGTTCATGGCTCAACCGGCTCCAGACGATCCGGCGCCGGCCGCCAGCGCCGGGCGAGACGGTCGAAGTACAGGTAAATCACCGGCGTGGTGAACAGCGTCAGCACCTGGCTGACCAACAAACCGCCGACCATCACCAGGCCCAGCGGTTGACGCAATTCAGCGCCGGAACCGGTGGCAAGCATCAAGGGCACGGCGCCGAACAGTGCGGCCAGGGTAGTCATCAGAATCGGCCGGAACCGCAGCAACGCCGCTTGATAGATCGCCGCCTCCGGGTCCATGCCCTGATTGCGTTCGGCATCGAGGGCGAAGTCGATCATCATGATCGCGTTCTTTTTCACGATACCGATCAGCAGAATGATGCCGATGATCGCGATCATTCCCAAATCATTGCCGCTGAGGATCAACGCCAGCAAGGCGCCAACCGCCGCCGAGGGCAAGGTCGAAAGAATGGTGACCGGGTGGATGTAGCTCTCGTAGAGCACGCCAAGCACGATGTACATGGTCACCACCGCCGCCAGAATCAGCAGCAAGGTGCTCGACAGCGACGCTTCAAAGGCCTGGGCGGCGCCCTCGAACCGGGTCTGCACGCCGATCGGCATGCCGATATCCTGCTGCACCTTATTGATCAGCTGTACCGCCTGTCCCAACGCCACGCCGGGCGCCAGGTTGAACGACATCATCACCGCGGGGAACTGGCCGATATGGGTAATCGCCAGTTGCGCCTGACGCTCCTCGATATGGGCCAGGCTGGACAACCGCACCTGACCGCCAGCGGTGGTTTTGACGTGGATCTGCTCCAGGGCCTGCGGACCGATCTTCTCGCCGGACTGCGACTGCAGCACCACGCGGTATTGGCTGGCCTGGGTGTAGATGGTGGAAATCTGCCGCTGGCCGAAGGCGTCATACAGTGCATCGGTGATGTTCGACACGGACACACCAATGCGCGACGCTGCATCGCGGTCGATCACCAGAAAGACCTGCAAACCCTTGTCCTGCAAATCGCTGGCAACGTCGGTCAGCTCCGGCTGCCTGGCCAGCGCTTCGACCAGCCTGCCGCTCCAGAGGCTGAGCATGTCGGCATCCGGCGACGACATGCTGAACTGATACTGGGTACGACTGACCCGGTCTTCGATGGTCAAATCCTGCACCGGCTGCATGAACAGCCGGATGCCCACCAACTTGTTCAGTTCCGGCTGCAAGCGCGCAATCACTTGCGTTGCGCTCTGGCCACGCTCGTTATGGGGTTTGAGGTTGATCAACAGGCGCCCGCTGTTGAGCGTGGCGTTATCGCCGTCGACGCCGATGTAGGACGACAGGCTTTGTACGGCCGGGTCTTGCAGAATGATTTTGGCCAGTTCCTGCTGACGCTGGCTCATCGCAGCGAACGAAATCGACTGCGGCGCCTCGGAAATGCCCTGGATCACCCCGGTATCCTGCACCGGGAAGAACCCCTTGGGCACCACCATATACAGGAACACCGTCAGGCCCAGAGTGGCGATGGCCACCAGCAGGGTCAGTGGCTGGTGTTTCAGCACCCACTTCAACTTGCGCCCGTAGGCGGCAATCATCCAGTCGATCCAGGCGCCGCTGGCACGGTAAAAACGGCCCTGCCCTTGCTCCTCGGGGTCACGCTTGAGCAAACGCGCGCACATCATCGGTGTCAGGGTCAGGGAGACGACCAGGGAAATCAGGATCGCCACCGCCAGGGTGATGGCGAACTCGCGGAACAACCGCCCTACCACGTCAGCCATGAACAGCAGCGGAATCAATACCGCGATCAGCGACAGTGTCAGCGAGATCAAGGTGAAGCCGATCTGCTTGGCGCCCTTGAGCGCCGCCACTAGCGGGCTGTCACCCTCCTCGATGAAGCGCGAGATGTTCTCCAGCATGACGATGGCGTCGTCCACCACAAAACCGGTGGCGATAGTCAGGGCCATCAGGGTCAGGTTGTTGATCGAGAATCCGGCCAGGTACATCACACCAAAGGTACCGATCAACGACAGCGGTACGGCAACCGACGGAATGATCGTCGCGCTGGCCCTGCGCAGAAACAGGAACGTCACCATGACCACCAGTACGATGGCGATCAGCAGTTCGTGTTGCACGTCGGTGACCGAGGCGCGGATGGTCTGGGTACGGTCGGTCAGCACGATCACGTCAAGGCCGGCCGGCAAGTTGTCGGTGATGCTTGGCAACAATGCCTTGATCCGGTCGACCACTTCGATCACGTTCGCGCCCGGTTGACGCTGGATGTTCAACAACACGGCCTGGTTTTGATTGGCCCAGGCGGCGAGACGTTCGTTTTCGGCACCGTCGACGATCTGTGCCACGTCCTTCAGACGCAGCGGAGCACCGTTTTTATAGGCGAGGATCAGCTCGGCGTAGTCTTTGGGCGAGGTCAGCTGGTCGTTGGCATCGAGCATCGAGACCCGGGTCGCACCGTCGAAGTTGCCCTTGGGCTGGTTGACGTTAGAGGCACTGACCAGGGTGCGCACGTCCGAGAGGTTCAAGCCGTTGGCCGCCAAAGCCTCGGGATTGACCTTGATCCGCACCGCCTGACGCTGACCACCCGCGATGCTGACCATGCCGACGCCACTGATCTGGGCGATCTTCTGCGCCATGCGGGTATCGACCAAATCATTGAGCTTGGGCAACAGCATGGTCCTGGAGGTAATGGCCAACGTCAGAACCGGGGTGTCCGCCGGGTTGACCTTGTTGTACACCGGCGGTGCCGGCAGATCCTTGGGCAACAGGTTGGTGGCGGCGTTGATCGCGGCCTGCACCTGCTGCTCGGCGACATCCATAT
The DNA here is from genome assembly GCF_059418545.1 of Pseudomonas sp. GW821-FHT07G10. NCBI lineage: Bacteria > Pseudomonadati > Pseudomonadota > Gammaproteobacteria > Pseudomonadales > Pseudomonadaceae > Pseudomonas > Pseudomonas sp. GW821-FHT07G10. Next base: position 194,200 of record NZ_JBWKQB010000003.1, read on the forward strand.
TGATCTCGAGGCTGAAACGCAAGGTCAGCACCGAGGCGCCGCCAGAACTGGTCGAGGTCATCTGGGTCAGCCCTGGCATTTGCCCGAACTGACGCTCCAGCGGCGCAGTGACCGCACTGGTCATCACATCAGGGCTGGCACCGGGGTAAAGCGTCATCACCCGAATGGTCGGGTAATCGACCTGGGGCAATGCCGAGACCGGCAACAGCCGGTAGGCGATCAGGCCGGCCAGAATAATGGCCAGCATACTCAGGGTCGTGGCCACCGGACGGAGGATGAACAGCCGTGAGATGTTCATGCGCCGCCCTTTATCGCCTTGCCAGTGGCTGCTGGTTCAACTGCGCTGCTCGCCGGTGTGCCTTGCAGATCCTTGGCCGGGGTGGCCGGAATCTCCTGGCTGTCGTTGACCACTTCCACCTCGCTGCCCTCTTTCAGGCGATCGGTGCCCTCCAGAACCACACGATCACCCGGGCTCAGGCCTTCGTTGATAACCGTTACATCGCCGTCGCTGGCACCCACCTTCAACGGCAGGATCCTGACCTTTTTATCGCCGTCCATCGCGTAGACAAAGGTACCGTTGTTGCCGAACTGGATCGCTGCCGACGGCGCCAGCACTACGCCTTTCAAGGTATCGGCGAGCACGCGCACATTGACGAACTGATTGGGAAACAGCGTTTGATCACGGTTCTCGTAGCGCGCCTTGAATTTCAGGGTTCCGGTGGTGATGTCGATCTGGTTGTCCAGACTCTGCAAGACGCCGGTAGCCTGCAATTTCACGTCGCCGCGGTCCCAGGCTTCCACTGGCAATCGGGCACCGCTGTGGAAGCGCTCAAGGACCGTCGTCAGGCTGTTTTCCGGCAAGGTGAAGGCCACGCTGATCGGCTGAGTCTGGGTAATGATCACCAGCGCCGTGGTGTCATTGGCCGCCACCAGGTTACCGACGTCCAGTTGACGCAAGCCCAGACGTCCGGCAATCGGTGCGCGAATCCTGGTGAACTCCAGGTTGAGCCTGGCGTCATTGACCGCCGCCTGATTGGTCTTGACCGTGCCCTGATACTGGCCCACCAGCGCCGCGGCGGTGTCCAGCGTCTGTTTGGCGATACTGTCTTCGGCGTACAGGCCGCGGTAGCGCTCAAGGTCGACCAGGGCATTTTTCAGTTGCGCCTGATTCTGCAGCAAGGTGCCTTCGGCCTGAAGCAGGGCATTCTGGTAGGGACGCGGGTCGATCTCGGCCAGCAAGTCGCCGGCCTTGACCATCTGCCCTTCCTCAAACGCGATCCTGACCAGCTCGCCAGCCACGCGACTGCGCACATTGATGGTATTCAACGCCGTGACGGTACCCAGTGCTTTGTAGTACAGCGGGAAATCTCCACGCGTCACTGCCGCCACGCGTACCGGAACCGGTCCGGCGGACCCGCCGAAACCCGGGCGCATGAGGCCGGACTTGCCGGTATGCCCGGTGCTGGCTTTCTGCGCTGCGGCTTCTTTGTGAGCAACGTCGGTTGGCCAGAACTTCCAGCACAGACCAGCGATGACCAACAGGACAAGCAGGCCAAGCAGCCAGCGACGGGGGTTACGGGAAGCAGTGGATTGCATGGAAGGATCAACCATTGGGCGCGTGAGCATCTTCTACTGAAGGCTGAAAGATAAGCACTGGCGGGGATTTAGCAAAGCGCCTTTACCGGCAATTTACGTTGGGCTTACGTTCGTCAGTGCTTGCTAAACCACTGACGCACAAATAAAAACGGCCTGGACAAGGCCAGGCCGTCAATAATCGTAAAACCTGTTACTTCAAAACGGCCAACGCCGCTTCGTAGTTGGGCTCTTCAGCGATTTCCTTGACCAGTTCGCTGTGCAGCACAGTGTCGTTTTCGTCAAGGACGACAACGGCACGAGCAGTCAGGCCTTTGAGTGGACCGTCAGCGATAGCCACGCCGTAGTTCTGGATGAACTCGACGCCACGCAGGGTGGACAGGTTCTGGACGTTTTCCAGACCTTCCGCGCCGCAGAAACGCGCCTGGGCGAACGGCAGGTCAGCCGAAATGCACAACACAACCGTGTTCGCCACGTCGTTGGCCTGGGCATTGAACTTGCGCACGGAAGTGGCGCAGGTCGGGGTGTCGATGCTTGGGAAAATGTTCAGCACTTTGCGCTTGCCGGCAAAGCTCGCCAGGGTAACGTCGGACAGATTGCCAGCAACCAGGGAGAACGCAGGCGCCTTGGAACCGGCTTGCGGCAGCTGGCCGTTGACTTGAACCGGGTTGCCTTTAAGAGTGACTTGAGCCATGAACGGAGTCCTTTTGAGAGGAGTTGTGGTGAGAAATCTTGAACATTTCGCGGAGCCAAAGTTAAACACGAAAGTGCTTTGCGGCCTATCCCGTATTGCTGACAAATAACTCCCGTTCCATTACCTGAAATGTCCTGCTCATGACTGTAATACACGCTCGTCAGCAGATGCAGGTTTCTACGTTGAATGACGGACCGTCTATCGCGGGCAAGCCTCGTTCCCACAAATATGACGCGATCCTCTGTCGGAGAAGGCCGGGCAACACTTCTATGCCCAAGACACAAGCTGGCGAAGCCTGCGTTCAAGTGCGCAGCGGTCGAAATTGAGTGAACCGCCTGTTTTCAGAAAGAAAGCGCTCGCCGGTTTTACGACCGCTACGCGCTCGAACGCAGCCTTCGGCAGCTGCTATGAAGAACTTGCCCGTCCGCCCCCTCAACCCCGGCAAAGCCGTGCACAAAACCCAACGAATTAATGCCTTCCACTGGCTAAGTCGACTTTCCCTGCTAGCTTCATCAGAAGCGTACTGCTGGAGTCCTAGAGCGAAAAGCTATATCAATCGACCATGAAGTGCCGAGTCGTCCACTGAGCACGAAGGAATCGGGGAATGATAAGGAAGTTGCTATGAATGTTTTTCTTCGCGCAGCGGGTTTCAGCCTGATGGCGCTTTTCGCAAGTTGTGGCGTCGGTGCTCAAGCTCAGTCTCTGGACACTCGCCTCGGCCCAATCAACATGCAGGGCGAACTGCCGTCCCGCGACGCCATTGCCAAACGCTACGCCGAACTGGACTTTCAACTGGCTATTCAGGCTTATTTGTGAGCCTTGCCGCTTGTGTGTTCAGCTACTTGCCGCTGTATGCGCCAACCGGTGCCTGTTTCGACAAAAGCTGGAAACCCGACGGCATCATGGCTGTGGAATAACGCCTGAAAACCGGATGAGTTCATGAGAAGGACGAAGCAATGATCATTGAAAGACCGACACGCCTGTTGCTCGCCAGCCTTTCGCTGCTGCTGAGCAGCACTGCCTGGGCCGACTTCAGCGCCACACCCGCCGAAGCCCGGGCAATTGCCAAAGAGGCGTACCTCTATGGCTTCCCGGTGGTGGAGATGTACAAGACCCTGTACACCCAGGCCGTGGACAAAAAAGCTCCGAACTACAAGGCACCGTTCAATCAGATCAGCAATACCGCCATGCTCTTCACGCCCAAGGACACCGCCTTCCTCACCCCTGACTCCGACACGCCCTACTCGTTCGTCTGGATGGACCTGCGAACCGAACCTGTGGTCCTGACACTGCCGGCGATCGAGGAAAGTCGCTATTACTCGGTCCAGTTGATCGACCTTTACACGCAGAACTTCGCCTATCTCGGCACCCGTAGCACCGGCAACCAAGGTGGCCATTTCATGATCGCCGGCCCCGACTGGAATGGTCAGCAACCGGTCAACATCGACCGGATGATCCGCAGTGAAAGCAACATTGCCTATGCCATGTATCGCACGCAGTTGTTCGACGAAAAAGACCTGAACAAGGTCAGACAGATACAGAAGGGATACAAGGTTCAGCCCCTGAGCCGCTACCTGGGCGAACCTGCGCCCCAAGCGGCCTCCAGGGTAGATTGGCCAAAACCCGAGGCCAACATGAGCGACAGCCCGGAGCTGTTTCGCTACCTGAACTTCATGCTGGCCTTCGCTGCACCGCAAGCGGTTGAAGGAGACCTGCTGGCGCGCTTCGCCAAAATCGGCATCGTCGCCGGACAACCGTTCAAGGTCAGCGACCTGAGTGCCGAGCAGCGCAAAGCCCTGGAGGCCGGGATCGCCGACGGCAAGGCCGAGTTTGCCGCACTCAAGAAGGACAAGGTCGACACTCACCAGGTCAACAGCGGTAATCTATACGGCACCCGAGACCGCCTGAACAACAACTACCTGTACCGCTATGCCGGCGCCAGGGTGGGGATCTTCGGCAATTCGGCCGAAGAGGCGAATGACATCGTTTATTTGGTCGACAACAAGGGCAAGCCGGCCAATGGCGCGAAACGCAGTTACACCCTGCACTTCGACAAAGATTCACTGCCGCCGGCCGACGCTTTCTGGTCACTGACCATGTACGACGGCAAGAGCCAGTTGCTGGTGGCCAACCATATGAAGCGCTACCTGATCAACTCGCACCTGTTGCCGAACCTGAAACTCGATGCCGACGGCGGCCTGACCCTTTACCTGCAGCACTCAGAACCGGTCAAGGACAAAAAGAGCAATTGGCTGCCGGCGCCGCACGGACCGTTCTATGCCGTGCTGCGGATCTACCTGCCCAAACCGGAAGTGGTCAGCGGACAGTGGAAAATGCCGCTGCTGACACCCATTGAGTGACACGCCGTGAACATGCGCCTGATTGTTGGCTGGCCTCAACAGCGTCACGTTCAAGAACCAGACCTGGGGATTCGGCGTTGAAGTAAAGAGTGCCGAATCAACGATGATGGTGTGATGGTCATTTGTGGCAAGGGAGCACGTTCCCTCGCCACAGGCCCTATGCCTGGCATTCCAGCGTGTCAGCTCAATAGCCCCCCTCTAACGCCTGCGAAACAACGGCCGTGGCTCGATCACCGAGCGGCCGTACAACACGCTCATCCCGGCCAGGCCCTTGAGGGCATCTTCGGCGGATTTGTCTTCACGCACCGCGAACGCATCGAAGCCGCATTGGCGCATATGGCTGAGCTGATCGCGCAGCACATCGCCAATTGCGCGCAACTCGCCCTGCCAACCCAAACGAGTGCGCAGCAGATAAGCCTGGCTGTAGGCACGGCCGTCGCGAAAGCTCGGGAAGTCCAGGGCAATCAGCGGCAGGCTGGAAAACCAGGGCGTCAGGTTTTCCACTTCGTCGTCAGGGCCGAGCCAGACGCCCACGAGCGCCGTCGTGGTTTGAGCACTGCGGGCAAGCCACTGGGGTAGCGGCAGGATCAGCGGTCCACTGGGCAACTCATCCGCCGCGTCACGAACCAACTGCCAGGGATCGTCGCGCACCCACTCGGCGACACCCTCTCGCAAACGCAACACATTGTTCATATCGAGACCTCCAGGACCTTCGGATAGACCCTTTCCTTGAATGGCTCCAGGCCAATGCGTTGCAAGGTATCGACGAACAGCTCTTCGCTTTCCCGGTAAAGGACAAAGGTCGCGATGATGCGCTCGATGACCTGCGGTACTTCGGCGGCGCTGAACGAAGGGCCGATCACCTTGCCCAATGCGCTGTTCTTGCCCTGGGAGCCACCGAGAGTGATCTGGTACCACTCACTGCCGTTTTTATCGACGCCAAGGATGCCGATATTGCCGATGTGGTGATGGCCGCAGGCGTTCATGCAGCCGGAGATATTGAGGCTGATATCCCCCAGATCGTGCAGGTAATCGAGGTCATCGAAACGCGCTTGAATGGCCTGCGCGATGGGGATCGACTTCGCGTTAGCCAAGGCACAGAAATCACCACCGGGGCAGGCGATGATGTCGGTCAGCAAGCCGATATTGGCGCAGCCCAGCCCCTGTTCATTGGCCAGACGCCAGAGCGCATAGAGATCGGCCTTGGGCACATCCGGCAGGACGATGTTCTGCTCATGGGCGATACGGATTTCGCCAAAGCCGAACTGCTCGGACCAATCGGCGACCGCTTCCATTTGCTCAGCGGTGACGTCGCCGGGCGGTGAGGCAATACCGGGTTTGGTCGACAGCACCACACTGGTGTAGCCCGGCACTTTATGCGGCTGCACGTTGCGCGAGACCCAACGGGCGAAAGCCGGGTTTTCACTCAGATGGGTGCCGAAGTCCAGATCGGTATCCACCAGTGGCCGGTAGTTCGGCGGTACAAAGGCGCTGGCGACGCGCTCGTACTCGACGTCAGTCAACTGCGCCGGGCCATCCTTGAGGTGCTGCCACTCCTCCTCCACTTCCCTGGCAAAGGCTTCAATGCCCAAGGCTTTGACCAGAATCTTGATCCGCGCCTTGTACTTGTTATCGCGTCGGCCATGGCGGTTATAGACCCGCAGCACCGCTTCGACATACGACAGCAAGTGCTGCCACGGCAAACCCTCACGAATCTGCAAACCAAGGATCGGCGTGCGTCCCAGACCACCACCGACAATCACCCGCAGCAGCATCTGGCCGCCGCCATCGCGGTAAAGATAAAGACCGATGTCATGCATCATGATCGCCGCCCGGTCTTGGCTGGCCGAGCAGATGGCGATCTTGAATTTGCGTGGCAGGAAGAGGAATTCCGGGTTGATGGTCGACCACTGCCGCAGGATCTCCGCCAGCGGCCGCGGATCGAGCAGCTCGTCGGCGGCGACCCCGGCAAAGGCTTCAGTGGTGATATTGCGTACGCAGTTGCCCGAGGTCTGGATCGCGTGCATCTCGACCTGGGCCAGACGCTCGAGGATGTCCGGCACCTGAGCCAGTTCAATCCAGTTGAATTGCATGTTCTGCCGGGTAGTGAAGTGACCATAGCCACGGTCGTAATCCCGGGCGATGCTCGCCAGGGTGCGCATCTGCTGCGCGCCGAGGGTGCCGTAGGGAATCGCGACCCGCAGCATGTAAGCGTGCTTTTGCATGTACAGGCCGTTTTGCAGGCGCAGCGGCAGGAACTCTTCCTCGCTCAACTCACCCACCATGAAACGCTCGACCTGATCGCGAAACTGCGCGACCCGTTCAAAGACCAGGGCACGGTCATAGTCGTCATAGTGATACATGGTCCTACCTCATCAGTGCTGACCCCAAACTCTCACATCACGTAGCAGCTGCCGAGCCCGCGAGGCTTCGTTCGGCTCGGTCCGCGTTCGGGCGAAGCAGTCGTAGAGCCCGAGCATGCGGTGCGTCTGTCATACCGCGTCGTCTGGATTACGAGCGCTGCGCACTCGAACGCAGCCTCGCGGGCTCGGCAGCTGCTACAGGGTGGATATGGCGACTATGCACCTGCAGCTCAGCACGTTACAGATTCAGGTAAAGACTAAAAAACCATATCAGAGTGCGGCGTATGGCCGTCGGCAGGCACTCCATCTGATCTGTATTAATGCAGTTTTTCTGAGTCTGTTTTGTTTCTCCCATGCTTTCTACAGTTCAGCGCATGCCAGACCGGGTGGCCTGGCAAGACTTTGCAACCGTGGAAGAATTGACCATGAGCACAGCAGCAAACGGACAGGCTTATAACTACAGGGTCGTCCGCCAATTTGTCGTGGCAACGGTGGTGTGGGGCGTGATCGGAATGGCGATGGGCGTATGGATCGCCTCGCAACTGGTCTGGCCGCAAATGAATCTGGACCTGCCCTGGACCACTTTCGGTCGCTTGCGGCCGCTGCACACCAGCCTGGTGATTTTCGGCTTTGCCGGCAGCGCGCAGTTCGCCGCCAGTTATTACGCGGTACAGCGCACCTGCCATGTGCGGCTGTACTCCGACAAGCTCGCCGCCTTCACCTTCTGGGGCTGGCAGTCGGTGGTCACGATCATGCTGATCACCTTGCCGCTGGGCTACACCACCACCAAGGAATACGCCGAGATCGAATTCTCGGGCGCGGTGTGGATGACGGTGGTCTGGGTCGCCTACGCCATTGTGTTCTTCACCACCGTGGTGCAACGCAAGACGAAGCACATCTACGTCGGCAACTGGTTCTTCGGTGCGTTCATTGTGGTAATCGCCATGCTGCACGTGGTCAATCACCTGTCGATCCCGGTGGGCTGGTTCAAGTCTTACCCGGTGTATTCCGGCGCCACCGACGCGATGGTCCAGTGGTGGTACGGGCATAACGCCGTGGGTTTCTTCCTGACCACCGGTTTTCTGGGGATGATGTACTACTTCGTGCCCAAACAGGTCGGTCGGCCGGTGTATTCGTACCGTTTGTCCATCGTGCACTTCTGGGCGCTGATCACCCTGTACATCTGGGCCGGCCCGCATCACTTGCACTACACCGCGCTGCCGGACTGGGCGCAGTCGCTGGGCATGGCCATGTCGCTGATCCTGCTGGCACCGAGCTGGGGCGGGATGATCAACGGCATGATGACCCTCTCCGGCGCCTGGCATAAATTGCGTACCGACCCGATCCTGCGCTTTTTGGTGCTGTCACTGGCGTTCTACGGCATGTCGACCTTCGAAGGACCGATGATGGCCATCAAGACGGTCAACGCCCTCTCCCACTACACCGACTGGACCATCGGCCACGTACACGCCGGCGCCCTGGGTTGGGTGGCGATGATCACCTTCGGCTCGCTGTACCACATGATCCCGAAAGTCTTCGGCCGTTTACAGATGCACAGCATCGCGTTGATCAACCTGCACTTCTGGTTGGCGACCATCGGTACCGTACTCTACATCGCCTCGATGTGGGTCAACGGCATCACCCAGGGCCTGATGTGGCGCGCGATCAACGATGACGGCACCCTCACCTACTCCTTCGTCGAGGCTCTGCAAGCCAGCCATCCAGGCTTCGTTGTGCGCTTTGCCGGTGGCGTGTTCTTCCTCAGCGGCATGCTGCTGATGGCCTACAACACCTGGCGCACAGTGCGCGTCGAAGACCTGAAAATGGCCGTGAGTGAAGTGCAGTTCGCTTGACTCCAACGCTGACGCAAGCCTTCATCGCTTGCGTCGTTCCTGTCAGGGAGAAGCTTGTCATGATCGAAATCGGACTGAATCTGCTGGCGGTGGCCTGCCTGTATTTTTCCGTTGAATATTGCTTGAGAAACCAGTCGGCAGAAGCCTTGGACGATGCCAGCCTGATCCCCTTTGCCGACGACCCGGAAGTGGCGCGAAGGGTGGAATTGGCAACGGGCAAGACCATCAAGGCCGTGGCGCCTGAAGTGGCGAAGGAAGGCTGGGGGAATGTAAACATGTGATTGATCGTTCCCACGCTCTGCGTGGGAATACATCCCGTGACGCTCTGCGTCACATCCAAAAGCAGACGCGGAGTGTCCGGGGCGGCATTCCCACGCAGAGCGTGGGAACGATCCTCAGCTCGCTCCTACCCACGCTCCCGGGGAATCAGGCTTTGCAACTGCTGCGCCAGGAAATTCGCATCAAAAGCAAAGATATCCGGGTCTTTCAAACCGTTGGCCTTGCGCCACTGCCAGTCGGTCGACGGCGGTTGGCACACCAGCGAGACACTGCCGTAACGTGCGGCCGTCAGGCCCATCACCGCCACAGAGATCAAGCCACCGACACCCATCGCTTCCGGTACGAATTCCACCGGTTTGCCGGTAATCTGCACCGTCAGCTTCCAGGTGTTGAAGGGAGAGGTTTCGACAGGAACGTTCGGACCTGAAGCGACATAGCCTTCGCGACTGACTTCAAGCAGGTTCGGACTCTCCACAGGCTCAAGCCACTGTTCGATATGGTCGAACAGCTCGCCGATGCGCACCGCCCATTCGGCCGATTGAGTCTCGAACACCTGCTTCTTGTGCGCTTCGCTTTCTGCATAGTGGCGAAGCATCTCGCCCAGTTGCGTTACGTCGTCCATTGCGTTGTTCCTCGGATCAAGCATGACTTCAAGGTTCTGATCATGGCAGATGCCAGCAAGCAGCGTATGACTAAAACCGCCGACGGTACTGAGCCGGCGTCATCCCCAACAGCGTGCGGAATGCGCTGCCCATGTGCGACTGATGGGCAAAGCCTGCATCCAGCGCGATAGCGGCCAGTGGTAGCGCTGTGTGCTCGATCATCCACCGTGCAGCCTGGACCCGGACTTCGACAATCCAGGCGTGGGGCGTCCTGCCGATCGCCCGGGTGAAATCGCGCAGCAAACGCAGCTCGGTATGCCCGTAGGTGGCAGCCAGCTGCTCCAGCGTCAACGGTTGATGGTACTGCCCGGCAATCTGCTCCAGTACCCGAGCTAACGCTTTTGGCGTCACACGTTCCGGCTTTTGCGCCTGGACCAACGGCAAACCAACGAAACTCAGGGCGCAGGCCTCCAGCGCCAGCAGATCGGGTTGCGGATCGAGCAACAACCGCCGCAGCTCGCGGCCCAGCGCCAGAGCGTGGCGATGGCCAGGGACCTGCACACGGTGTCTGAAGTTGAGCGGTTCGTCGCCAGTAAACGGCTCATCCCAGCGCGCCAACAGGTATTCACCGCCACTGGCCGACTCGGAAAACACTTCCACACCCACCGGTGTATAGGCCAGCACACCGGGTAAGGTGTCGAAATCCACCCGTCGGTCCGAATCGATCGCATGTACCCCTTGCTGACGCTCAAGGGTCACGCCCAGGGTTTGCCACTGTGCCGGATCACGGGCACTGTAAGCGACGCGCGGCAAGAGTTGCAGGCAGAGTTTGCCGCCCAGCAGGGTCTGGCTCAGCAGGCCTGGCATGTGAAATTTCTTGATAGATCGAACCGCTGCGTCACGGGAAACTCTCTCCGACAAAAATTTGCCATCAACAGGAGAACAGCATGCGCACCATTGGCCTGATCGGCGGCATGAGCTGGGAGTCCAGCGCCGAATATTACCGCATCATCAACCAGCAAGTACGCGACCGGCTGGGCCCGCTGCGTTCAGCGAAGTTGTTAATGTACAGCGTCGACTTCGGCCCTGTCGAACAGGCACAGCATGCTGGGCGCTGGGACGATGCGGCACTGATTCTGGTGGACGCGGCGCGCCGACTGGAAGCCGGCGGCGCCGAGTGCGTCGTGCTCTGTACCAACACCATGCACCGGGTGGCCGAGCAGATTCAGGCGGCGATATCGGTACCTTTCCTGCACATTGCCGACCCGGCCGGACAGGCCGCGGTGGATGCCGGCGCGCTGACAGTCGGCCTGCTCGGGACCGCGTTCACCATGGAGCAGGACTTCCTCAAGGATCGTCTCGCGGCCCAAGGGCTGAGCGTTCTGGTGCCAGGAGCCGCCGAGCGCGACGCGGTCCACCGGATCATCTACGACGAGCTGTGTGTTGGCGTGATCAGTGAGCGTTCACGGCAAACCTATCAACGGATCATCGAATCCCTGGCCGCACGCGGTGCCCAGGCAATCATCCTCGGCTGCACTGAAATCGGCCTGCTGATCAAACCCGAACACAGCTCGCTGGCGCTACTCGACACCACCGAATTACACGCCCGGGCAGCCGTGGCGTTTGCCTTGGGCGATTGACTCAGGAGACGGTTCGCGTACGACGCAGGCGCCTTAATCACTGGGCTGCTGCCGAAACCCCACCGCCAACCGGTTCCAGCAATTGATGGTGGCAACCGCAACGGTCAAATCGACCATCTCCCGCTCGCTGAACTCGGCCCGCAGCGCCGTATACAGCTCGTCCGGCACATTGGAGGCAGGCAGCAACGTCACCGACTCGCTCCAGGCCAGTGCGGCCTTTTCCCGTGCATTGAAGAATGGTGAATCACGCCAGACGCCGATTGCGTACAACCTGCGTTCGGTCTCGCCCTGACGGCGGGCCTCGACGGCATGCATGTCGGTGCAGAACGAACACTGATTGAGCTGCGAGACGCGAATCCTGATCAGCTCCAGCAACGGTTTTTCAATCGACAGGCCAAAGGTCGCCGCCTCGAGCATGAGGATCCCCTTGAGGGCTTGCGGCGAGGCCGTGTAGTAATCCAGACGAGGTTCCATGGGCGTGACCTTAGGCTGACATGCGGTGAGTCAAAGCCTAAGACCCGAGGCGCCAAGGCCCTATATCCAATTGCCGATTTTTTCGAAAGACCACCCATGCACCAAAACCCGCAGCCGTAGCCTGTGGCCCGGCTACACGAAATGTATTGTTGCGCGTAACCTTGCACACGACCGCCTTCAGGACTTCACCCATGGAACTTCATGTTGTCATCAATGGCCGCAAGGACCTGGCCGAGCAGCTGTACCAGCAACTGCGCGGTGCCATCGAGTCCGGTCGGCTTGCCGCCGGTGCACAGTTGCCACCCAGTCGTTTACTGGCTGAGCAACTGGGCGTTTCGCGCAAGACGGTCTCCGACACCTACGCGCTGCTGACCTATGAAAACTTCCTGATCGGCAAGATCGGCCGTGGCACCTTCGTCAATGCCCGGGCGGCCAAGGCCGAGCGCAAGCAAAGCGCGGCGGACCTGGCCTGCGCACAAAGCCTGGCAAACTGGCAGAACCTGCCCGCGCCCTTGCGCCATCCAACCCTGGAAGGCACCTTGCGCTGCGAATTCATCGGCGGCGCGACCACTCGCAATCAATTCCCCCAGGAAGAATGGCGGCGCTGCACTCAGGACGCGCTACGCCGAATCGCGCTCAACAGTGGCTTCTACAGCCAACCGGAAGGCCTGCCAGCCTTGCGCAGTGCCATCGCCGGGCATGTCGCGTTCTCCCGTGGCGTGGCCTGTCATGACGACGACATCGTGGTCTGCAACGGCGCCCAACAGGCGCTGGATCTGATCGCCCGGGTGGTTCTGGAACCCGGCAGCATCGTCGCCATGGAAGACCCCGGCTACACCCCGGCACGACTGCTGTTCACCGCCCAGGGCGCGATGGTGGTCGGTGTGCCGGTGGACGCCGAAGGTATCCAGGTCGAGCTGATTCCCGACGGCGCGCGACTGATCTATGTCACCCCCTCGCACCAGTTTCCCCTCGGCATGCCGATGAGCCCGGCACGCCGCACAGCGCTGCTGGAACGCGCCCGAGTGCTGGGTGCGATCGTGATCGAGGACGATTATGACAGCGAGTTCCGCTATGAGGGCCGGCCCACCGATTCCCTGCAAAGCATGGATAGCCGGGGCGTGGTCGCCTACGTCGGGACCTTCTCGAAAACCATGCTGCCGGAGTTGCGACTCGGTTATGCAGTACTGCCACCGGCGATCCACAGTGCGGTGGTCAAGGCCAAGCAACTGACCGACTGCCACACCTCGACCCTGCCGCAATGGGCGCTGGCCAAGTTCATTTCCGAGGGCTATCTGCTCAAGCACATCCGCCGTTGCCACGCGGTCTACGCCGGGCGCCGGGAACGTATACTGAACCGCCTGCAAGGTGATCTTTCGCCCTGGTTCGAGGTGGTGCCATCAATTGCCGGTTTCCACATGGCCGCACTGTGCAAGGTGCCAGTGGATGTTCCCTTGCTGATCGAGCTGGCGAAGAAAGTCGAGGTCGGGCTTTACCCCCTGGACAGTTTCTTCCACGACACACCGGTTAGAAGCGGACTGATCATCGGCTTCGGAGCGATCGAGACCCTGGACATCGACCCGGCGCTGGACAAGGTCAGGGATATTCTCGAACAGATCGCCTGATTGGCTCAGTGGTTTTCCTGCGGATTGGATATGGGTGTTGAACGAGTCCGGCCCTACTCTTCTCCTCACGAACTCCCCTGCACGTCACTCGGAGAACCTGCCATGTCCAGCATCGCGATCAATACCGTCCAGATCCAGGCCGCTAAAGGTCGTTCGGATGAGCTTGGCCTACACCTGACGCGGATTGCCGACACCCTGCGTGAAGCGCAGGGCTGTCTCGATTATGCGGTGCAGGAGTGCCCGAGCACTCCTGGCCTGTGGACCGTCAACGGCCATTGGCAGACCCGCGAATGCATGGAGTCGCACTTCGCACTGCCGGCGTTGCAGGGTTTTATCGAGCTGATCGGCAATCGCCTGGCCTGCCGACTGGACTTCAATCACTGAGCCATTGGCCTCCTGCTCTTTCCCGGGATTGGCTATTGGTCGGTCCGGGATTGGGACTTAGGGTGAGTCACCTCCCCCGACGACATAAAAGGAACCGCCATGAAAGCCCTCTCGCTCGCGACCTCGATCTTCGCTGGTCTGGCCATGCTGGCCTCGCTCAGCGCCTTCGCCCACGACCCGGTCTATGGCAAGGAAAAACTCAATGTTCTGCAAGAACATGAACTGACCAACGCACCGGGCAAGAAAGCCATGATGCTCACCGTCGACTACGCCCCGGGCCAGGCCACTGCGCCGCATATGCATGCGGGCTCAGCGATGGCTTATGTGCTGGAAGGTGAAATAACGTCCCAGGTCAACGACGAAAAAGCCATCACCTACAAGGCCGGCGAGTCGTGGTACGAAGCCGCAGGCTCCAGGCACCCGGTCTCGGCCAATGCCAGCCAGACCAAACCCGCCAAACTGCTGGTGTTCATGTTGCTGGGCGATAAGGATGAAGTGTTGACCCCGTTGAAAAAATAAGGACATCAATGTGTGGTGTCTGTCAGGGCCTCATCGCGAGCAAGCTCGCTCCTACAGAGTACACGTACCACCTGTAGGAGCGAGCTTGCTCGCGATGGCGTCAAATCAGACACAACATGATTTTCAGGCTGAAAAAAAACCCGCATCTTTCGATGCGGGTTTTTTTCATTCAGCACTCAATCAGGCAGTGGCGGCAGCCACCGTTTGACTGTCCATCTCCAGGTCCGGCAGTTCGCGGTTAGCGACGGCATTTTGACCGCTCATCGCCAAATCCAGCAGTTCGCGGTTGGCCACTGCGTACATGGCGTAGTCAGTGCCGCTGGCGGCACGGATGTCCACCAGCATGGCGCGCCAGCGCTCGACCATGGTGTGGTTCTGTTCCAGCCACAACTGAAGACGTGCTTCCACCTCTTGCGGGGCATTGGCCATTTGCAGAACCGAGATGGTGATCGCCCGTTGCTGCCAGTCGACGTCATCACGGAAGGCTTCGCGCGCCAGTGCCTGCCAGTTGTTTTCCACCGGCAGAGCACTGATCTGTTGCAGGTACCAGGTGATGTCCAGCGCACTGCCCACGGCGAAGAACGCCTTGGCCACATCGGCAGGGTTCTGACCGGTCACATCAGAGGCTTCGATGACCGGCAGCAAGGAGTACAGGTGAGTAGTGCCTGCAACCATGCGCGCCAGCAACTCAGGCACGCCGGCTTCGACGTAGGCCTGGTAGCGGGTCTGCCAGCCATCGCGGGTCGGGCCTTCCAGCAGTTCGTCGAGCTTGAGACCCAACGCCGCCAGATGCGGACCGAAATGCGCCACATCACGGGCAGCATTCTGCTCGTTGCGACGGCTGCGCAGGAACCAGCGAGTAGCCCGACGGCCCAGACGCATCAGCTCATCCATCAGCTCCAGTTGTACGTCCGCCGAAACCTGGTAATCCAGGGCCTCTATCTGCCGGAACCAGTGCGGGAGATGGAAGATATCCCGAACTATTACATAGGCACCCGCAACATTCGCCGGGCTCATGCCGGTGGACTCTTTCAAGCGCTGAACGAAGGTGATGCCCATGTGGTTGACCAGATCGTTGGCGATCTGGGTGCTGACGATCTCGCGTTTCAGACGGTGACGGCGCATGGCTTCGGCGAACTTGCTGACCAGCGTCGGCGGGAATGCGGTTTCCATGTCGCGAGTCAGGTAGGCGTCATCCGGCACCTGAGAGTTGAGCAGCGCTTCCTTGAGGTCGATCTTGCTGTAGGAGATCAGCACCGACAGCTCGGCACGGGTCAGGCCATGGCCAGCCGCGACGCGCTCGTCGAGTTGCTCTTCCGACGGTAGGAACTCGATGGCGCGGTCCAGCTTGCCGCGGCCTTCAAGGTCGTTCATCAGGCGTTTGTACTCGGCGATCCGTACGTAGGCACGACGGGCCGCCAGGGACAGCGCCTGGGTCTGCTTGTAGTTGTTGCCCAGAACCAGGCCGCCGACTTCATCGGTCATGCTGCCAAGCAACTGGTTACGTTGCTTCTCGGTCATATCGCCAGCATGCACAACTTCGTTGAGCAGGATTTTGATGTTCACTTCGTGGTCGGAGCAGTCCACACCACCGGCGTTGTCGATGAAGTCGGTGTTGGAACCGCCACCATTGAGACCGAACTCCACACGACCCAGTTGGGTCATGCCGAGGTTACCGCCCTCGCCCACGACTTTGCAGCGCAGTTCGTTGCCGTTCACGCGCAGCGCGTCGTTGGCCTTGTCGCCGACATCGGCGTGGCTTTCGGTACTGGCCTTGACGTAAGTCCCGATACCGCCGTTCCACAGCAGATCCACCGGTGCCTTGAGCAAGGCGTTCAGCAGTTCGGTCGGAGTCAGTTTGTCGGCCGAGATGTCGAAGCGCTCTTTCATCTGCGGGGAAATCGCGATGCTTTTTGCACTACGAGAGAAGATCCCGCCGCCTTCGGACATGATGCTGGTGTCGTAGTCCGACCAGGCCGAACGCGGCAGATCGAACAGACGCTGACGCTCGGCGAAGCTGTTGGCAGGCGCA
This sequence comes from Pseudomonas sp. GW821-FHT07G10, assembly GCF_059418545.1. Lineage (NCBI taxonomy): Bacteria > Pseudomonadati > Pseudomonadota > Gammaproteobacteria > Pseudomonadales > Pseudomonadaceae > Pseudomonas > Pseudomonas sp. GW821-FHT07G10. Next base: position 210,618 of record NZ_JBWKQB010000003.1, read on the forward strand.
GGATTGGGGTCGATGAAGATGTGCAGGTGGTTGAAGGCTGCGACCAGTTGCAGCTTGTCGGACATCAGCAAGCCGTTACCGAACACGTCACCGGCCATGTCGCCGACGCCGACCACCGTGATGCTGTCTTCCTGAACGTTGATACCGCGCTCACGGAAGTGACGCTGTACGCCGACCCACGCACCCTTGGCGGTGATGCCCATTTTCTTGTGGTCATAACCGGCCGAGCCGCCGGAGGCGAACGCGTCACCGAGCCAGAAACCGTAGTCGATGGCAATACCGTTGGCGATGTCGGAGAAGGTCGCAGTGCCCTTGTCCGCTGCCACCACCAGATACGGGTCATCGTTATCGTGACGAACCACGTTAGCCGGAGGCACCAGAGCGCCGTCTTTCAGGTTGTCGGTGATGTCCAGCAGGCCGGAGATGAAGATCCGGTAGCAGGCAATGCCTTCTGCCGCGACTTCATCACGGCTGCCGCCCAATGGCAGGCGACGCGGCAGGAAGCCGCCTTTGGCGCCGACCGGTACGATCACCGAGTTTTTCACTTGTTGGGCTTTTACCAGACCCAGCACTTCAGTGCGGTAGTCTTCTTCACGATCGGACCAGCGCAGGCCGCCGCGCGCGACGTTGCCGAAGCGCAGGTGCACGCCTTCAACCCGTGGCGAGTAAACGAAGATTTCGAATTTCGGAACCGGTTTAGGCAGTTCCGGAATCAGGTGCGGGTTGAACTTGAAGCTGAAGTAGGACTTGTTCTGACCATTGGCATCGGTCTGGTAGAAGTTGGTCCGCAGAGTCGCCTTGATCAGGTCCAGGTAGCGACGCAGGATACGGTCTTCGTTCAGTACTTGAACGTCGTCCAGCGCGCTCAGGATCGCGTGTTCCAGACGCAGCTGCTTGTCGTCGAGGTCTTCGCTGGTCAGCTTGCGGGCCAGGTAGAAACGGGTCTTGAACAACCGGGTCAACTCGCGAGCGATGTCGGTGTGGTTGTTCAGGGTGCTGGCGATGTAGCCGAGGTCGAAGCCCAGGCGAATCTGCTTCAGGTAACGGGCGTATGCACGCAGCAGCGCCACGTCGCGCCATGGCAGGCCGGCAGTCAGTACCAGACGGTTGAACCCATCGTTCTCGGCATCGCCACGAACGATGTGGACGAATGCGTCCTGCAGCGTGTCGTTGAGCTGCTGGATGTCGAGGTTCAGGCCTTCAGCGGCGGTGAATGCGAAGTCATGAATCCAGAACTCGCGCCCGGTGCTGTGGCGCAGGCGATACGGGAACTCGCCAAGGACGCGCAGACCGAGGTTTTCCAGGATCGGCAACACGTCGGAAAGTGCCAGCGGGGTATCGGCGTGATACAGCTTGCAATGCAACTGTTGCTGACCGGCGGTTTGACCCAGCAGCGGCTGGTAGAAGCTCATGACCAGCGGATTGGCTTCGCTCAGGCTCAGCAAGTGTTGCATGTCGACCACAGCCGAGTGCGCAGCGAAGCGCTCGCGGTAGCCGGCCGGGAAACCTTTAGGGAAGTCGGACAGCACGTTGGTGCCGTGGGCTTCGCCGAAGCTTTCGATCACCAGGCTTGAGTAGTCGTCCTGCCAGCTGCGGCAGGCCTGCACCACTTCTTTTTCCAGCAACAGCGGATCGATGTCGAGACGGTTCTTCGGGTCGACCCGCAGAATCAGTTGCACACGGGCCAGCACGGACTCGGAGAAGAAGGTCCAGAACTCGCAATCGGAGGCTTTCAGGCGATCCATCAGCACTTGCTGGATCTTCTGACGCACTTCGGTGGAATAGATGTCGCGCGGCACATAAGCCAGGCAGTAGCAGAAGCGGCCGTACGGGTCTTTGCGCAGGAACACGCGGATCTTGTTGCGTTCCTGGATCTGCACGATCGACATCACGGTGCTGAACAGCTCGTCGACCGGAGTCTGGAACAGGTCGTCACGGGGCAGTACTTCGAGTACCTGAGCCAGTTCCTTGCCCAGGTGAGCCTTGGCCTGGAAACCGGAACGACGTTCGATTTCCCCGACCTTGCGGCGGATGTACGGAATGACCCGCACGCTCTCGCCATACACCGAGGAGGTGTACAGGCCCATGAAACGGCATTCCTTGATGACCTTGCCGTCGGCATCGATCTGGCGGATCGACACGTAATCGGGGTAAGCCGGACGGTGCACACGGCTTGGATGCGCAGCCTTGGCGAACGACAGCACGGTCGGTTCGCGCAGGTAATTCACGGCGTAGTCTTCGATGCGCAGGTCATCGGCGGTGAGGCCGGCGCGCAGCAGTTTGGTCAGACCGAGGAAGGAGTTCTGGTCATACTCGATATGACCGCCATTCTGGTCATCGCAAACCACGAACTCTTCGTAGCCAAGGAAGGTGAAGTGGTTGCCCACCAGCCATTCGAGGAAACCCTCGATCTCGTTCTTTTCGTCTGCATCAATAACAAACTTGCTTTTGTCGATGCCGTCGATCAGCTCCTGGACCTTGGCTTTCATCGGTTCGAAATCGGCGACCGCAACGCGGACTTCGCCGAGAACCTGCTCCAGCTCTTTGCTCAATACATTGAGCTCGGCGGTATGAGCGCAGCGATCGATCTCCAGGTACATCAGAGATTCTTGCTGGATGCCTTCGCCCTGGGTGCCTTTTGGCAGGATTTCCAGCAACTCGTTCTTGCTGCCGCGACGCACGCTCAGCACGGTGGTCTGCAGCGTGTGGATGCTGTAACCGCGACGGTTCAGCTCGGTGCGCACCGAGTCCACCAGAAACGGCAGATCGTGGTGCAGCACTTCGACTGCAGTGTGGGTCGACTGCCAGCCGTGACGTTCGTAATCGGGGTTGTACACACGCACCTGCGGTTGGGCGTGGTCAAAGCGCTCAAGCAGGCGCCAGGCAGAAAGGGTGCAGCCGGCGAGGTCAGACAACCGACGCTGGGTGAGTTCATCCAGGGAAATGATGCCAAAAAATTGTTCAGCGAACAGCGCCACTTGTGGCAGTGCCTGTTCACTGATGTGCTGCGCCAGTGCCGCTTGCAGTTGGTGCTGGAAGTCGGCTTTGCTGGCTGCGGTGAAGAACGCCATCTGTGGTACTCCGCTTGGGCTTGTTATTGATGGAAGCGTCGCGTGCAAAACCCCTTACGGGGCGGTCCGTCACCCGGTTCCTGATTCTCGGGCAGAGGAAACAGGGCGACAGGTGGGTGAAGCTGGACGAGACACTCAGGTCACATTCACCTTCCTTCGATGGGCATCTGCAAAAACGACTGCCGGGCAGACAAGCAATGTCTTTACAGGTGTCCATCAGTTGCGCAGCTTAACCAGTGCGGCAAGGCCACTGCTTGCGATGCTGCGACATATTCGGTCATCGGTAAGTAACTCGGGTGCTGCGCATCGAACAACACTAGCAGTTGCGCAGGAAAATCGCTGGTTCAAACCAGGTTTTACAGTACATCCGTACCAGAAGTGACCGATAAGACTCACTCCGTTCATAGCACAGGCTCTGACACACAAGTCAGCAGAAAATTCTTCGGGCTGGCAGAATTAGACTTTGCTTGCTTTCACAGCGCCCCCAGAGCCAGGAACCGCCCCATGCAACTGACCACCGCCCATTTGATCGCCAACCCCTGCGACGACGAAGAAGACAACATGGCAATGCTCTGCTGCCATAGTGACAAGGGCGAGATGTTCCTGATGACTCGCTACCCCGACGAGAATGAAGTCGAGCTCACCCTCGATGGCGAACCTTCCACACTCGATGGTTTGAAAGTCACCCTCAGCGCCGATCGCCTGTTGATCGAAATCGGCGCCGCCGATGCCGATGTGCTCAATGGCGACGACCATCTGGAAATCCATCACAGCACCGCAGCGATGGACTTGCCCGAGGTTGAAGAAACCCTGCAAAACATCCTCAAAGGTACCGGCACCTATATAAGCCAGCTCGCCTGAGCCTTTGGCAAAAAGCGCAAGAATGATCGTTCCCACGCTCTGCGTGGGGATGCCGCCATGGACGCTCTGCGTCCGCTTCTGAAGCTGTGACGCGGAGCGTCACGGGATGCATTCCCACGCAGAGCGTGGGAACGATCTCCTTATACGCGCAAAAAAACCTCCATAACCCCCACAAATCCCGAAAAATCCCTGATCGCCGTTAGTCGCCACCCCCTGCTATGGATTAAAGTAACGCCCCCAAGCCAGAGCGTTATTCGAACGCCTTCGGTCACCCTTTCCAGGAACAGTCATAGATGGAACATCGTGAAGCGCTGCTAGCGCTGCGAACCTTTCTTTCAACGCAGATTCTAGGCCAGGAAAAACTCATCGAGCGCTTGCTCATTGCCCTGCTCGCTGACGGCCATTTACTGGTCGAAGGGGCCCCTGGTCTGGCCAAGACCAAGGCCATCAAAGAGCTGGCCGAAGGTATTGAAGCGCAGTTCCATCGTATCCAGTTCACCCCCGACCTGCTCCCCGCCGACATCACCGGCACCGAGATCTATCGCCCGGAAACCGGTAGCTTCGTATTCCAGCAAGGGCCGATTTTCCATAACCTGGTGCTGGCCGACGAAATCAACCGCGCCCCGGCCAAGGTCCAGTCGGCCTTGCTCGAAGCCATGGGCGAGCGGCAAGTCAGCGTCGGCCGCAGCACCTATGAGCTGTCGCCGCTGTTTCTGGTGATGGCAACCCAGAACCCCATCGAGCAGGAAGGCACCTATCCGCTGCCCGAGGCTCAGCTCGACCGTTTCCTGATGCACGTCAAAATCGGCTTTCCAGACGCTACCGTCGAGCGGCGCATTCTGCAGCAGGCTCGCGGCGAAGCGCTCAACGGCGAAATCAAACCCGAGCGCCGCGTCAGCCAGCAGGCAATCTTCGCCGCGCGTAAGGAGATCCTCGGTTTGTACATGGCCGATGCCGTGGAGGAATACCTGGTGCAACTGGTCATGGCCACCCGCACCCCGGCCAAGTTCGATCCGGAAATGGCCGAGTGGATCGCCTACGGCGCCAGCCCGCGAGGCTCGATTGCCCTCGATCGCTGCGCCCGGGCCCATGCCTGGCTGGCCGGTCGCGACTTCGTCAGCCCGGAAGATATCCAGGCCGTGCTGTTCGACGTATTGCGCCACCGCATCATTCTTTCCTTTGAAGCCGAAGCCGCGGGCATCGACCAGGACCGGGTGGTCCAGCGGATTCTCGACGTTGTAGCCGTCGCTTGACCCCTATGACCCACCCAATTCACGAACCGGGCATCCGCGTCAGCCTCGCCGAGCTGATCAAGATGCGCCATCGCGTGCGTGAAGTGCAGTTGTTTTCAACGCCCAACCAGCGCAGCCCGCTGATTGGCCTGCACCACTCGAAACTGCGCGGACGCGGTGTGGACTTCGATCAGGTGCGGGTCTATCAGGCCGGCGACGACGTGCGAACCATCGACTGGCGCGTTACTGCACGCACCCAGGAGCCCCACACCAAGCTGTTCCATGAAGAACGCGAACGGCCGATTTTCATCATGGTGGAACAAAGCCGCCGGTTGTTCTTTGGTTCCGGCCTGATGTTCAAATCGGTACTCGCCGCCCAGGCCGCGAGCTTGATCGGCTGGGCGGCGCTAGGTCACAACGACCGGGTCGGCGGGCTGGTGTTCGGTGATAACGAGCACTACGAGATCAAGCCACGACGCAGCAAGCAAAGCCTGCTGCAGTTGCTCAACCGCCTGGTACGGGTCAATCAGTCGCTGCGCACCGACAGCGAGCCAGACCGTGATACCTTCGGTATAGCCCTGCGCCGCGCCCGGGAAGTGTTGCGCCCGGGCAGTCTGGGGATCGTGATCTGCGATGAACGCGCCTTGTCGGATGCCGCCGAGCAACAACTGAGCCTGCTGTCACGGCATTGCGACCTGTTGTTGCTGCCATTGTCCGATCCGCTGGACCATGCCCTGCCCGCCGCCGGTCTGCTGCGCTTCGCCGAGCGTGGCGCACAACTGGAACTGGACACGCTCAACTACGACTTGCGCCAGGCCTATCGCGCTCAAGGCGAAGCGCGCATTGCCCGCTGGGAGTTGCTTGCACAAAAACTGCGGGTACCATTGATGCCCTTGAGCACCCAAAGCGAAATGGTCGAGCAATTGCGCGAGTACCTGAATCCACAGCTACGGCCGGGAAAAGCCAAGTGAGCAGCCTGGAACAATTACAGCCCTTGATCACCCCGCCGCCTGTTGGCTTCTGGCCGCCTGCGCCAGGCTGGTGGCTGCTGTTGATTCTGTTGCCGCTGATCGGTTTCGGCCTTTGGACGCTGCGCCGCTTTCTACCGAAAAAACGCCCTGTGGCCCGCGCCGAACAACCGCTCGACCCCGTGCGACTGGCGGCTCTGGCCGAACTGGCGCAGATGCCAAAACCCTATGACGGCGCGCCGGCTGGCGCCTGGCTGCAGCAGCTTAACGGGCTGCTCAAACGCCTGTGCCGCAACCATTATCCCTACAGCCAAAGCCATACCCTCAATGGCCGCAAATGGCTGGCGTTTCTCGACAATCGCTGCCCCGCTGCCGGCTTGACCCGCTGGATGGTGCTGGTCGAAGGCGCCTACAAGCCCGAATGCAAACTCGATGACAAGGCCATCGCCGGCCTGACCCAAGCGGTCGACACCTGGATTCGTAAACATGTTTGAGTTCGCCTGGCCGTGGATCTTCGTTCTGCTGCCGTTGCCCTGGCTGCTGCGGATGTTGCTGCCGGTGGCAGACAGCGGCGAACCGGCACTCAAAGTCAGTTTCCTCAACGATCTCGAAGGTCTGGCCCGACGTCGTGCCCGGGCTAACCTTCCGGCCTGGCGCCAGCAGGCGCCGTTCATTTTACTCTGGCTGCTGTTGCTGATCGCCGCTGCCCGTCCGCACTGGCTGGGCGAGCCGTTACCGATTGCCGCCAGTGGCCGCGATCTGTTGGTGGCGGTGGATGTCTCTGGTTCCATGGACTTTCCCGACATGCAGTGGCAGGACGAAGACGTCAGCCGCCTGACGCTGGTCAAGCGCCTGCTCGGTGACTTCCTCGAAGGCCGCGAAGGCGATCGCGTCGGCTTGATTCTGTTCGGCAGTCAGGCCTATCTGCAGGCACCACTGACATTTGACCGACGTACGGTGCGGATCTGGCTCGACGAAGCGCGAATCGGTATCGCCGGCAAGAACACCGCCATCGGTGATGCCATCGGCCTGGCCCTCAAACGCCTGCGTCAACGTCCAGCGCAAAGCCGGGTACTGATCCTGGTCACCGACGGCGCGAACAATGCTGGCCAGATCGCCCCGATCACCGCCGCGCGGTTGGCCGCCGAAGAAGGCGTGACCATTTACCCGATTGGCATCGGCGCCGATCCGGAGCAAAGCGGCACGCTGGGCTTTCTGGGGCTCAACCCCAGCCTGGACCTTGACGAGCCTGCCCTGAAGGAAATAGCCGAGGTCACCGGTGGACGCTATTTCCGCGCCCGCGATGGCGAAGAGTTGCGAGCGATCAAAGAAACCCTCGATCGGCTTGAACCTGTTGCGCAACAACCGACCCAGGCCCGCCCGGCCCAGGCGTTATACAACTGGCCGCTGGCCGCGGCGTTGCTGCTGAGCATGCTGCTGGTGATCCGCCAGCGTTGGCCGGACAACCCGGTGCAGCGTTTATTCACCAAGGAGATTTTCCTGCACCAACACCCTGAATGGCGCCAGCGACTCAAGCGCCTGCGTCTGCGGAGGCGCCGATGATCGCGCTCTGGCCGCACTGGTTCCGTCCCTGGTGGCTGCTACTGTTGCCGCTGCTGGGATGGTTGCTGTGGCAACTCTGGCATCGACAAAAACGCGCCGGACGCTGGCAGGTGATTCTGCCCCCGGCGTTTCACGCGACATTGCTCAGCGGTGGCAGGGGCCATGAGAGCAAATTGCCATGGGTCGCCCTCGGCCTGGCCTGGACCCTGGCGGTATTGGCCCTGCTCGGCCCGAGCTGGCAGCGGGTTGAACAGACCAGCCAAAAGCCGGCCGACCCGCTGGTGGTATTGCTCGAACTGACCCCGGAAATGCTTGCCACGGACGTTTCGCCGAACCGCCTGGAGCAGGCCCGACGCAAGCTGTTGGACCTGCTGCAAAACCGCAGCGATGCGCAAACCGCGATTGTCGTCTACTCAGGCAGCGCTCACACCCTGGTGCCGTTGTCGGATGACCTGGCCACGAGCCGCAACCTGCTGGAAGTGCTGAAACCGTCGATCATGCCCCAGATAGGTCATCGCGCCGATCTGGCGGTGAAAAAAGCCTTGACCCTGCTTGATCGCGGCGCCCTCGGTCAGGGCCGGATATTGCTCATCGGTTCATCCCTCACCGAGCAGGAACGCCAAGGGATTCGTCAGGCACTCAGCGGCCAGGCACCACAGTTTTCGATACTGGGTATCGGCAGCCGCGCAGGTGCGCCGGTCGCTCAGGAAGGCGGCAGTTTCCTCAAGGATGCCCAAGGCGCAATTCTCGTCGCGCGGCTGGATGGAGCAAGCCTCAAGGCCTTTGCCAATGAGCTGGGCGGTCGCTATCGGCAGGCACGGCTGGACGATAACGATTTGCGCGGCCTTGGCCTGCTCAACGGCCCGCAAAGCTTGCGCAATCAAGGCCAGACCCTGCACCTGGATACCTGGGCCGATCAAGGCTATTGGCTGTTGCTGCCATTGCTGCTGCTCGCTGCCTGTGCCGGACGACGGGGCTGGCTGTTTTGCCTGCCATTGCTGTTCATGCTGCCGCAGCCGGGTTACGCCTTCGAGTTCAACGACCTCTGGCTGCGCCCGGATCAACAGGGCCAGCATTTGCTTGAGCAACAACGCCCGGCCGATGCCGCCCGGCATTTTGAAGACCCACAATGGCAAGGTTTCGCGCTCTATGAAGCCGGCAATTATGCCGCTGCCGCCCAGCGTTTCGCTGAAGGCAACGACGCCCGCGCCCATTACAATCGTGGCAACGCACTGGCCAAAAGCGGTGAGCTGGAAGCTGCGCTGGATGCCTACGAACAGGCACTGGAGCGCCAGCCGGATTTGCAGCCAGCACTGAGTAACAAAGCCCTGGTGGAAAGTCTGCTTAAACAGAAACAGCCACCGGCGCAGAGCGAACCGAACAAGACCGAAGGTTCTGACGCCGAGCAAGCCACGCAAAACCCGCCACCCGGCGCGGCGACGCCGCCCCCGACCAGCGGTGAACAGAAAACCGAGACGCAGAACCCGTCGTCGACCAGCGAACCTCAGGCACACGGCACACCGCAACCGGGCAATAATGAGGTGCCGGGCAGCGAGCTGGGCGACGAACACACCACCACACCGCCCATCAGATCGGCCGAAAACAACTTCGACGACGAGCGCCGACAAGCGCTGGAACAATGGCTGCGACAAATTCCGGACAACCCGAGCGAACTGCTCAGACGCAAATTCTGGTACGAACAGCAACAACATCAGGATCAGGGAAAAATTCGATGACCCGCTTCACCGCCCTCTTGCTCGCACTCCTTCTCTGGACCTGTCAGGCCCTGGCTGCAGGGCTGGTCGCCAGCGTAGATCGCAGCCGTTTGAACTCTGGAGAAACCATTGAACTGACCCTCGAATCCAGCGATGCCACGCTGTTCGGCAAACCCGACCTGACTCCGCTGGATGCGCTGTTCGAAGTCCGCGGCACCCGCCAGATCAACCAACTCACCACCTTGGGCGGTGACAACCGTGCCACCACCCGCTGGATTATCACCCTGCTGCCCAGACACAACGGCACCGTGGAGATCCCGTCGTTGCAACTGGGGGAATTCAAAAGCCAGCCGATCAGCCTGCAGGTGGTCGAAAGCGAAACCCAGGACAGTGCAAACAAACTGGCGCCGGTGTTCATCGATGCCAGCCTCGATCAGGACAGCGTCTACGTGCAGGCCCAGGCGATCCTGACCCTGCGCATCTACCACTCGGTGTCACTGTATGACGACAGCAGCCTGACACCCTTGCAAATTCCCGATGCACGAATCGAACAGCTGGGTGAGTCGCGCACCTACGAAAAAGTCATCAACGGCCTGCGCCATGGCGTGATCGAAATGCGTTACGCGATCTTTGCGCAACACAGCGGCGAGCTGAAGATTCCAGCGCAGATATTCAGCGCAACCCTGGTCGACGCTCAACCATCCCAGGACCCGACACCCCAGGGTCCGAAACAAGGCAAACTGATACGCGTCAGCTCCACCGAGATCCCGCTGACGGTCAAAGCCAAACCTCTCGACTATCCGGCCGACGTACCCTGGCTGCCGGCACGCAGCCTGAGCCTGAGCGAAAGCTGGAGCCCGGAGCCGGATCACAGCCAGGTCGGCGACTCTCTGACCCGCAGCCTGACGATCAAGGCTGAAGGCCTGTCCAGCTCACAACTTGCACCCCTGCCCACCACCGATGTCAACGGCCTGCGCCGTTACCCGGACCAACCGATACTGGGCAACAAGAACGGCGAGCGTGGCCTGATCGGCAGTCGCGAAGACCGCGACGCTCTGGTGCCGACCCGCAGCGGCGCAATCGAGCTGCCAGCGGTGGAAGTGGTCTGGTGGAACACCTTTAAGGATCACCTGGAACGCAGCAGCCTGCCGGCCCACACTCTGCAAGTGGCGAACAACCCGAGCCTGGTGGTCGACACCCCCGCCAGCAACACACCGACCGGCTCATCGACTGACTACGCAGAACTTCGACGCTGGCAGCTCAGCACCCTTATTCTGGCCTGCACCACCCTGCTCGGCTTCGGTCTCTGGTGGCGCGCCCGTTGGCAACCGGCGATCCTGCGCACGGCGCAGACAGGCCCAAGCCCGCGCACCCTGCTCGACGATATCAAACGCGCGAGCCTGGCCAACGACCCGCAAGCAACCCGACAAGCGTTGGACGCCTGGGCCCGGCAACAACCGGAAACCCTGGCCGATATGGCCGCCCGCTACGTGCCGCTGTCCGATGCACTGGACGGCCTGAACGGGGCGCTCTACAGCGAAACCGGCCAACACTGGCAAGGCGAGGAGCTGTGGCGGGTGATCCGCGCCATCCCAATCACCGAACGCGTTCAGGACCCGGTTGGCGACAGCGGCCTGCCGCCGCTTTATCCGAAATAGTGGAATAGCGCGACTCTCCTACGGTGGTCGCGCGAATCCACATCAACCGCGCCCTCGCAGTTTTTTGCCAGTAAACTCTTTGCCCTTTCGCCGCTATCATTTTTCCCGCGGCCACACCTCATTTTTCAAGCGGAGTTTGCCTTGCGTCTGTTTCACACCTCCGACTGGCACCTTGGGCAGAACCTGCACGGCCAGGAACGCGACTTTGAACACGCCTGCTTTCTCGACTGGCTGCTTCGCCAGCTTGGTCTGGAGAAGCCCGATGTCCTGCTGATCGCCGGCGACATCTTCGACACGGTCAACCCGCCGGTCAAAGCCCAGGAACGCCTTTACGACTTCATTGTCAGCGCCCACGAGCAACAGCCATTGCTGACCATCGTGATGATCGCCGGCAACCACGATTCCGGCTCGCGCATCGAGCTGCCCGCGTCCTTGATGCGGCGCTTGCGCACTCACGCGCTGGGTCGGGTGTTGTGGCTCGATGACGGCCAACTGGATGCCGAGCGCCTGCTGATCCCTTTGCCCGATGCAACCGGAGAAATCGCCGGCTGGTGCCTGGCGCTCCCTTTTTTGCGTCCGGCAGAAGTCACCGGCGCGCATTTGGGTGACGACTACCTGCGCGGTATCGGCCAGGTTCATGAATGGCTGATCGCCGCCGCCAACGCCAAACGCCAACCGGGTCAGGCGCTGATCGCCATCAGCCACGCGCACATGGCCGGCGGTTCGGTTTCGCAAGACTCCGAGCGCAGCCTGATCATCGGCAATGCCGAAGCGTTGCCCGCCAGTCTGTTCGGGCCGAGCATCAGCTATGTCGCCCTCGGCCATTTGCACAAACCGCAAAAGGTCAACGGTGAGGAACGCATTCGTTACAGCGGTTCGCCGATTCCCCTGTCGTTTTCCGAGATTGGTTATCAGCATCAGATTCTCGACATCGAACTGGCAGGTGAAACCCTGCTCAGTGTCGAACCCCGGCTGATCCCCCGTGCCGTCAACCTGCAACGCCTGGGCCCTTCGCCATTGGCCGAGATATTGAGCCAGCTGCAAGACCTGCCGAATATCGATCTGCTGGCCGATATCCAGCGCCAACCCTGGCTGGAGGTGCGGGTTCGCCTCGACGAGCCGCAGCCGGACCTGCGCCAGCAAGTGGAAACAGCGCTGCAAGGCAAAGCCGTGCGCCTGGTACGAATCGCCGCCGAATACGCCGGCAATGGTGACTGTGAAGGCGCCGATGAAGGCAGTCAGCTGATCGAGCTGGACCAACTCACGCCCCAGGAACTGTTCAGCCGAGCCTGGATGGACAGCTATGGCAGCGAGGTCGACGAACAGACCCTCAACGACTTCGCCGTGCTGTTGCAAGACGTTCAACTGGAGAGCGAACAGCCATGAAAATCCTCGCGATCCGCTTGAAAAATCTCGCCTCGCTGGCCGGCCCCTTTGAAATCGACTTCACCGCCGAGCCCTTGGCCAGCGCCGGCCTGTTCGCCATCACCGGGCCTACCGGCGCCGGCAAAAGCACCTTGCTCGATGCCTTGTGCCTGGCGCTGTTTGGTGCAGTGCCGCGACTCAACAACACCGGGCGCGACGCCAAAGTGCCGGATGCGGACGGTGAAATTGCCACGGGCGATCCGCGTACGCTGTTGCGTCGTGGCACCGGTGACGGTTATGCCGAGGTGGACTTTCTCGGTATCGACGGTCGTCGCTATCGCGCACGCTGGGAAGCCAACCGGGCGCGGGAAAAAGCCAATGGCAAACTGCAAGCCAGCCGCCAAAGCCTGCGCGACCTGGACACCGATCAACTGCTGGCCAGCCAGAAAGGCGAGTACAAAACCCGGCTCGAAGCGGTGCTGGGCCTGAACTTCGAACAGTTCACCCGCGCGGTGATGCTTGCACAGAGTGAGTTCAGCGCCTTCCTCAAGGCCGATGACAACGACCGCAGCGAGTTGCTGGAAAAACTCACCGACACAGCCCTCTACACTCGCCTCGGCAAGCGCGCCTTCGATAAAAGCAAAGACGCCCGCGAAGCCCACAAGCTGTTGCAAGACCAGGCCACAGGTGTCACGCCGCTGGAGCCCGACGCGCGCGCCGAGCTCGATCAGCGTTTCAATGACGCTCAACAGCAACTCAAGACGCAACAGGCGCAACTCAAACAACTTGAGTTGCAGCACACCTGGCTCAATGAACTGCGCCAGTTGCAAGACGGCCAGCAGAGCGCCGCCGAGCAGCTGCAGCAAGCCAATCAACATTGGCACAGCCAGGCCAGCGAGCGCCTGAATCTGACCCGCCTGGAGCAACTGGCGCCGCAGCGGCATCAGTTTGCCCGCCAGACAGAACTCACCGCCCAGCTCAATCCGCTGGCGGTACAAATTCAGCAACACAGCCAGCAGCAGCTTGAACTGCAAACCCGTCAGGGCCAGCTCGAACAAAACCTGCTGGATGCTCAGACCGCCCTGGCCGACGCACAAGCCCGACAAACCGCTGGCGCGCCACTGCTACGTCAAGCATTTGAAGAACAAAGCACCCTCGTGCGCCTGACCAAGGATCTGGGCCAAGGTGCAGCGCTCAAGCAACAAACGGAGCTGGCCTGCACCCAAGGGCAAAGCGCAATCCAGGCCATGTTCGAGCAACAACGTCTGGTCGCCGAGCGCCTGACTAAAATCGCCGAACAACTTGAACACAGCGCGTCTCTGGCACCGCTGGGCGAAGCCTGGAATGCCTACCGCGATCGTCTGCAACAGTTGGTGCTAGTCGGTAATCGTCTGAATCAGGGGCAGGCCGAACTGCCTCAACTGGAACATCGCGCCGCCACCGCCGCGCAGCAACTGGGCGAGCAACGCAAACAGCTCGAACTGCTCTACCGCGAAGCCGCCGCCGAGCCTGAAGCGGTGGCCGAGCAGATCCAGATTCTCGGCAGCCTGTTACAAGACAACCGTAAGCAGCAGCGAGCCTTCGAAGAGCTGGCGCGGTTGTGGGCCAGCCAGCAACAAATGGATCAGCGAGCGCTGGAACTGCAACAGCGCCAGCACAGCGCGCAACAAGAACGCGAGCGCCTGACCCACGAGGGAGTTCAGGCCAAGGCCGAGCTGACGGTTGCCGAGCAAACCCTGAACGTCACTCTCCAACTGCTGGAGCGTCAGCGCCTGGCTCGCAGTGCCAGCGTCGAAGATCTGCGCGAGCAGTTGCAGGACGACCAGCCCTGCCCGGTCTGCGGCAGTCACGAACATCCTTACCATCAGCCTGAAGCCCTGCTGCAAAGCCTGGGCCGTCACGACGAAGGCGAAGAAGCCAATGCGCGCAAAGCTGTCGATACGCTGAAAGCAAAGCTCGATGAGTTGCGTTCCGACGTCGGCGGCGTTATCGCCCGGCAAAAGGAACTGCTGCAACAGCTGGAGCAGCTCGCCCCCCAGCGACAAGCGCTGGCCCTGAGCCTGGAAGCGCACCCGCTGTGGGTGCAACTATTGGCCCAGGACACCGGCAAGCACGATGCCTGGCTCAATCAGCAAACCAGCCAGCTGAACCAGAGCATCGCCCAGGATGAACAGCGCCAGAATGCGCTGCTGACCTTGCAGCAAGACGCCGCACGCCTCCAGCAACAGCTACGCACCGCCGAGGAGGCCAGCCAGCAGGCTGCCCAACAATTGGCCGAACAACAACGGCAACTGGCCGCAGACCGCCAGCGCCTGGAGGAAGAGCTGTCAGCCTTCAGCACCCTGCTCCCGCCCGATACGCTAGAAGGTTTGCGCCGGCAGCCAGCCGCGACCTTCATGCAGCTCGATCAGCAGATTGCCCAACGCCTGGAACACCTTGAGCAGCAGCGCGACGAGCTCAGCGAACAGCAGCAGCGTCAGCAGTCGCTGGATAAGGAACAGGATCGTCAGCAACTGCGCACGCAGCAATCCGACGCCGCGCAACAGCAGTTCACCGCCCTCGCCGATCAGCAGCAAGCCTGTCAGCAAAAACTGCGTGGGCTACTGGGTGAACACGCCAATGCCGAGCAATGGCAGGAGCAACTGGATCAAGCCGTCGAACAGGCACGCAACGCCCAGACAATGGCCGACCAGGCGCTGCAAGAAACCCGTAGCCAACTGATCCAGCACGGCGCGGACCTGAAGGCCAAGCAAGAGCGCTTGCACTCCCTTGAGCTAGAGAGCCGAGAGTTGAGCAGCAAAATCGCCGACTGGCGCCAGCGGCATCCCGAGCTGGACGACGGCGGTCTGGAACAGCTGCTGGCCTTCGACGACGAGCAGATCAGCCAGTTGCGCCAGCAGTTGCAACACAGCGAAAAAACCATCGAACAAGCCAAGGTTCTACTGCATGAACGCGAACAGCGCCTGCACCACCACCAGGCGCAGCACAATGGCAACCTCGATGCCGGCCAGCTGGCCAGCGCCCTGAGCGAACTGCAAAGCCAGTTCACCGCCACTGAACAACTCAGCGCCGAACTGCGTGCCCGGCAAGCCGAAGACCAACGCCGGCAGAACGCCAATCAGGTACTGGCGCAACGCATCGCCCAGGCCTACAGCGAATGGCAGCGCTGGGCACGGCTGAATGCCTTGATCGGCTCGGCCACCGGTGACACCTTTCGCAAGATCGCTCAGGCCTACAATCTTGACCTGCTGGTGCATCATGCCAACGCGCAATTACGTCAACTGGTGCGCCGCTATCGCCTCAAGCGCGGCGGCAGCATGCTCGGTCTATTGGTGATGGATACTGAAATGGGTGACGAACTGCGCTCGGTGCATTCGTTGTCCGGTGGCGAGACGTTCCTGGTCTCCCTGGCGCTCGCCCTGGGCCTGGCGTCGATGGCCTCCAGCACGCTGAAAATCGAATCGCTGTTTATCGATGAAGGGTTCGGCAGTCTTGATCCTGAGTCGCTGCAACTGGCGATGGATGCACTCGACGGTCTGCAGGCGCAAGGGCGCAAGGTCGCGGTGATTTCCCACGTGCAGGAAATGCACGAGCGAATCCCGGTGCAGATTCAGGTCCGCCGCCAAGGCAACGGCCTGAGCACACTGGAGGTGAAATGAGTACGCCGACGCTCTATTCCTTCCGTCGCTGCCCGTATGCGATGCGTGCGCGCATGGCCCTGCGTTATTCAGGCGTGAGCGTGAACATTGTCGAAGTCAGCCTGAAAGCCAAGCCTGCCGAAATGCTCGCGCTGTCCAGTAAAGGGACGGTGCCGGTGTTGAACCTTAATGGCCGGGTAATCGAAGAAAGCCTGGAGATCATGCGCTGGGCGCTGGAACACCATGATCCGCAGGATTGGCGGCTCAAGGACGACCTCGCGGCAGAGCAAGCGAGCGCCGCGCTGATCGAAGAGAACGATCAGGTGTTCAAGCGCTATCTGGATCGCTACAAGTACGCCGATCGCTATCCGGAGCAGCCAATGGAGCATTACCGCGCGCAAGGTGCCGTTTTTTTACAGAAGCTCGATGACCTCTTGCACAAGCATGCCTATCTGGCCGCCGATCACTTGAGCCTTGCGGACATCGCCCTTGCGCCGTTCGTGCGCCAGTTTGCTCATGTCGATCAGCACTGGTTCGCACAAACGCCGTATCGGCATTTGCAGGCGTGGTTGCAGCGATTTCTGGAGTCAGAGTTGTTTATCGGGGTGATGGCCAAAGAAGCTGCGCCACAAAACCCGTAGCAGCAGCCTGGCGGCAGCTGCTACAGAAGGCTCGTCGCTCCTGATATCGGCTTAAGCCACCACAGGCTCGGCAAACACACTGCACATTTGCAACGCCGAGCAATCCACTTTGAACGGGCCGAAAAATGCGGCTTTCGGCTTGATCGGCGGATTACCCGCCAGCAGCCCCAACGCCTTGGCGGTTTGAATGTTGTGGGCGATGTTGTGATTGCACTCGATGGCCCGGGCCAAAGAGCCCGCTGAACCCTGCCCGATCCCCAGCAACGAAGAACCGTTGGTCAAGAACGCCAGGAAGGCAATGACCCAAAGCTTGCCTCCTTTCATAGCGTCGCCACTCCCACAGTCTGTGCCTGTTCGGCAGTGACGCTTTGTGCGCGATGTTCGAATTGAATGGCTGGGTAAGCCACTTGAATCGGCGCGTCGATCCAGGCTTTAGTCTGTGCCGACAGCGTGACCACGATGATTATGGCCACGTACAAACCGATCGCGACGTACGCACCGTGTTTGGCAGAGGTAAGAAGTGTGCTGGCCATGGGATTCTCCGTGGGCGTTGAAACATGCCCACAGATTCGATCAAAAAACCGGCAATGAATAGCGACCTTTGTGCATAGTAGCTATCAGCTTTATTGATCTTTAATCCGACGTGTTTTAGTCCTGCAGCAAGCTCATTAACCGCTCGCGCGCAGCATCCGGCTCGTCTGGAACAGGCTGGGCAGCCGACAAAATGGGGGTGGAATAGAGGAACAGAAGAACCACTGCCAGACGCATAACCATGCTGTCGATCCCTTGGAGAGATTGAGTCAATAAATTAGCGTCAAATTTAAACACATGGCCATGTGATATTACCAAAGGAATTTGCACTCGGCGCACAAATCAACAGCACAGCGATTTATGCAGGAGCGACATCACTCTTGGTCCCGGTCGACGAAAATAATCGCCGATCGGAGTAAGTGACTTCGCTCCTGCATAAATTCTTCAATGCCGAGTTTTCAGTGTTGGATCTTGTGATCCAGTGCGGCGTAGAAGTTGGCGCTTTGTTGCAGGTATTTCTGGGTGTACGTATGGGTGCTGGATTTTCTATTGCTGATCTCAACGCTGGCACTGGCTGGCAAAGCCACGGTAGCCGAGATAGCGGAAGCAGCGATGACGGAGAAGAGATTGAAGTTCATGGCGGTAACCCTCGTGAATTCAGTTGGCTTGCTTGCCCGGGTGGGCCGTGAAGCAAACTTACGCCCGAGGTTCGGCGCGTTGAAATGCTTTGCAGCAGTAGCGAATATCATCGTCATTAATAGAAGTACGCAGGCCCCGACCTTCGGGGCCTGCGGCCTATTGACACAGCAGAAACCTGATATCGCTGGGGGAATCGAAAGGCAGTTTTTGTACGGTTTTGCCTAACAAACCAGTCTTGGCGTCCCGCTCCAGCACGACGATATGGTTGCTTTTCTGGTTGGCAATCAACAAGAACTTGCCGCTCGGATCTAGGCTGAATTCGCGCGGATGATCACCTTCTACCGAGCGTCGCTGGATTTCCTTGAGCTCTCCCGTCGCAGGATCAACGGCAAACACCAGCAACTGATTGGCGCTGCCACGGTTGCTGACGTAGAGAAATTTGCCATCCTGCGACGCATGCAGCGCGCCAGCGGCTTTCTCTTGCGCAGGCCGGTTGGCGGCCAGGTCGACCATCTGCCGCTGCACAAGCTTGCCTGCCTGATAATCGAACACCACTACTTGCGCGCTCATTTCCATCGTCAACCAGGCATGCTTGCCATCACTGCTGAACAGCAAATGCCGCGGCCCGCTGCCCGGTGGCAATTGCACCGAAGCTGGCGTAGCGGCGGTCAACGGCAGCTCGGGGCTGGCTTTGGGGTCATAACGGTAGACAAAGATCTTGTCCGCCCCCAGGTCACTGGCAAACACAAACTGACCGTCCGGCGATGACACCGCCGAATGCACATGGGCTGACATCTGCCGTTCAGGATTGACCCGACTGGACGGATGACTGCTGAGTTGCACCGGCGGTGCCAGCTTGCCATCAGCCGCCACAGGTAAGACCGCGAGGCTGCCACCCGGATCTTCCAGCACCGAATAGTTACTGACGAACAGGTAGCGCCCGTCGGCGCTCAGACTGGAGTGAGTCGGCTCATTGCCCAGGGACTGGACCTGATTGATCAGGTTTAGCTGATGGTTCTTCGGCTCAATAGAAAAACTGCTGACACGGCCGACCGGATCGGTCTGACCGGGGCCGTTCTCGTTGACCACAAACAGTCGCTGCTGATCCTTGGACAGGGTCAACCAGGACGGGTTGGAGCTCTTCACCACCTGCAACGGCTTGGCATCGAGCTGACCTGTGCGACTGTCGAACTGCAGGCGATAGAGGCCCTGGCTCTGGCCCTGGGTGTAGGAACCGACCAACAGCTCATAGTTATCAACCGGTGCTGCCTGCACGGACATCGCCCCCACACTTCCAGCCATCAGCAATGGCCAGAAGTCACGCATCCTCATGCTCGTCGTCCTCTTCGTCTCCGGCGCTGAATGCGCTCATGCACACCAGTCGGTGTTCGCCGGAGTCGCCGGTGATGGTCCAGCTTTGCAACGTTTCATCAAAGGTCGCGGCTTGAACCTGGGCCACGCTGAAACTCCAGCGTTTGGCTGCCCGGCCGTCCATGCATTCGATCTGCAACTGGCTGTCATCGAGGGAGAAATCAAAAGCATGCAGCCCGTCGATTTCCAGCATGTCGCAAGTTTGGAGGGCGGTCAGCAAGGTGTTGGTAACGGCAGTCATGGCGATCAATCATCAATTGGAAAGGTGCAATGATAGCCCATCAACGAACTTCACTTCCCGCGCTGATCGTTCCCACGCTCCCGCGTGGGAATGCCTCACTGGACGCTCTGCGTCCGCTCTTGTGACGCGCAGCGTCACGGGCTGCATTCCCACGCAGAGCGTGGGAATGATCAAAAAAAAAAACCGCAACCTGAGTTGCGGCTTTGTTGTTTCAGCTAACCCTTAGTGGGCGAACAACGAATTACCCTTCTGCCCGGCCAGGCTCGAAGGCTTGATCAGGAAGCGCGCCAGCGCTGGCAACAGCCACAACGCGCCAAACATATTCCACAGCAGCATGAAGGTCAGCATCAGGCCCATGTCGGCCTGGAACTTGATCGCCGAGAAGATCCAGGTGCAGACGCCGATGGCCAGGCACAAACCCGTGAACAGCACTGCTTTACCGGTGGATTTCAGGGTCTGGTAATAGGCTTCCTGCAGCGGCAGACCGGCACGCAGGAAACTTTCCAGGCGGCTGTAAATGTAGATGCCGTAGTCGACACCGATCCCCACGCCCAGCGCCACCACCGGCAAGGTCGCGACTTTCACGCCGATCCCCATGAAGGCCATCAGGGCGTTTCCGAGCACCGAGGTCAACACCAGCGGCAGCACAATGCACAAGGTTGCCGCCCAGGAACGGAAGGTAATCATGCACATGGTCGCCACGCAGGCGTAAACCAGGATCAGGATGGTCAGCTCCGACTCCTTGATCACTTCGTTGGTGGCTGCTTCGATCCCGGCGTTACCGGCCGCAAGGATAAACTCCAGGCCATCCTTGTTGTTCTCTTTGGCGAACGCCTGCACCGCCTGCACCGCGCGATCAAGGGTTGCGGCCTTGTGGTCGTTGAGGAACACCAGCACCGGCGCCAGCGAGCAACTGTTGTTGTACAGACCATCAGCTCGAGCGATGGAGTTGTTCAACACATCCGGGTTGCGCGACAGGGTTTCCCATTTCAGGTTGCCCTCGTTCATGCCCTTGATCATCTGTTTGGAGACCGTCACCAGGGAAATCGCCGACTGCACGCCCTCGGTGTTCTGCATCTTCCACATCAACTCATCGATCGGCGCCATGGCTGCATAACGCGAGCAGCCTTCCGGAGCAGTCTTGACCATCACCACCAGTACATCGGAGCTGGTGGAGTAGTTGCTGATGATGAAGTTGTTGTCCTTGTTGTAGCGCGAATCAGGACGCAGCTCCGGCGCACCTTGATCGAGGTCGCCGATCTTCAGGTTCTGGCTATACCAGAGACCGCCGCCGAAGGCCAGCAGGGCCAGGACGATCGACACCGGCGCAACTTTCGGGCTGGCAAAGTTCGACAGCACACGCCAGAACGGATGCTCACGCACTGCGTCTTTCTTGCTGCGTTCGACGGCGCGCCTGCTGATGCCGACATAGGAAATCGCCACCGGCAACAGGATCAGGTTGGTGAACACGATCACCGCCACGCCGATGGACGCGCCGATGGCCAGTTCGCGAATCACGCCGATATCGATGATCAGCAAGGTAATGAAGCCCACCGCATCCGCCAGAATCGCGATCATCCCCGGCAGGAACAATTGCCGGAAGGTACGTCGCGCCGCCGTCAGGGCGTTGTCGGCCTCACTGGATTGCAAGGCGATGCCGTTGATCTTTTGCACGCCGTGGGAAATACCGATGGCGAAAATCAGGAACGGCACCAGCATCGAATACGGGTCCAGCCCAAAACCGAAGGCGTGCATCAGCCCGAGTTGCCAGACCACCGCCACCAGCGTGGTACTCAACACAGCGATGGTGCTGCGCAGGCAGTTGGTGAACCAGTACAGCAACACCAGGGTGATGATGAAAGCGACGCCGAAGAACATCACCACCATGATCAGGCCATCAATCAGGTCGCCGACCTTCTTGGCGAAACCGACGATGTGGATCTTCACATTGGGGTTTTGCGCTTCGAACTTGTTGCGGATTTTCTCTTCGAGCTCGTGGGAGAATTTCTGGTAGTCCAGCGCGAGCAACTTGCCCTGGTCTTGCGGGTCCGGGTAGGACTCCAGCAACGGGATATCGACGATACTCGACTTGAAATCGTTGGCGACCAGCCGACCGACCTGACCGGACTTGAGCACGTTATTACGCAGCAGTTCGAGGCTGTCGGCCGAGCCGTTGTAGCTCTGCGGAATCACCTCACCACCGGCGAAACCTTCCTCGGTCACTTCGGTCCAGCGAACGCTGGGGCTCCACAGCGACTTGAGACCGGAACGGTCAACACCGGAGATGTAGAACACCTCGTCGTTGATCTGCCGCAAGGTCTCCATGTACGTCCTGGAGAAAATGTCGCCATCAGTGGCTTCCACCGAGATCCGCACGGTGTTGCCCAGGTTGGCCAGATCGTTGCGGTGCTCAAGCATCTTCTCGATGAAGGGGTGCTTGAGCGGAATCATTTTTTCGAAACTGGTGGACGGCCGGATCAGCGTCGCCTGCCAGAACAGGAAAACGCTGACCAGCAGGCAGATGACGATCACAGCCGGGCGGTTGTTGAAAATCAGACGCTCGAGAAACGTCGCCTTGTCCTGGTGATGACTGCTGATGGAAATCGTGTCTTGTTGATGACTGCTCATGGAAATCCCCGCCTTCTTATTATTTGCCCAGCTCAGCGCCGGTTGGCGTGGTAGCGTGAACGCCGCCCTGTCCCACCAGAATCAAGTTGCCGTTGCCCGCCGCCGTGACCGCCGACAAGGAAATGCGGTCTGGTCGATTGAATACGCTAAAGGTCAATCCATCGTCGTTGCTGCGTACCACGCTGCCGCCGTTGCCGACGATGACCAGTGAACCGTCGTCGAACAACGTCGCACCGGACAGACCGAATTCGAGTGCACCGCGAGCAGCCTTCAGCTCCACCGGCTCCCAGGTACTGCCGAAATCAGTGGAGCGGAACAGGTTGCCGCGCAAACCATACGCCAGCAGTGTGCCGGACTGGCGGGTACCGATCACACCGAACAGCGAGCCGTGATACGGGCTTTCCAGGCGCTCCCAGGTTTGCCCCCAATCGGCGGAGCGGAACATGCTGCCCTGCTCGCCGACGATGAACAGACCGCAATCCTTAACCGCCGCGATGCCGTTGAGGTGGTACTGGTCTTCGTTGTTCAGGCGATCGCTGGCATCTTCCCAGTTCTTTCCGCCGTCGGTGGTCTCCAGCAGTGCGCCATAGGCGCCCACGGCAAAGCCGTTGCTGGCGTCCTTGAACCAGACATCGAGCAACGGCGCTTCACGTTTCAAGTCTTCGAATTGTTTGGTCCAGGTGGCGCCGCCGTCTTCACTGGCAAGAATCTGCGCGTCATGCCCGACTGCCCAGCCGTGCTTGTCATCGACAAAGAACACCGCCGTCAGCAGCTGCCGAGTCGGCACTTTGGCCTGGGTCCAGGTCTTGCCCTGGTCATCGGAATAGAGAATGTGGCCGCGATCACCCACCGCCACCAGACGCGCACCGGCATGCACAACGCCAAGCATCAGGCCTTTGGCGGACTTTGCGGATTCAATCGAATAGACAGTACCGGCCGCCGCCGTGGCAGCAGCCTGGACAGGGGCCGACAGAGCGGCAACTCCCAACAGCGAGAGCGCTGTAGCCAGCAACGCGAATCTGCGTAACGCCGGCGGGCGGCAAAAAACCACACCCATGACAGGCTCACTCATAGACCTTTCCCCCATTATTATTGTTAGGTCATTCAACCTTTCAGGGCGCCGCTCAGGGCGTTTTTTCTGATTTGCGGTTTCGGATGGTTGTCCTGAAAGCTGCAATCTAGAGCCCCCTCTGAAGCTGACCTATCCTATCCAGCTTTGGAAAGGTCTGACAATCGACGCCACGTTATCTTTTGTTAACCCGGCGCTTTGGAGGAGTGCCTGAATGGCAAGACATTCGCTGTCATGATGAATAACGGCCGTGTCGCACTGCCCCTGGAGCGAGACATGCCCGCGATAGCGGCGGTGCGTTCACTGTTGATTTTGACCGGGTACATATCCGTTTCTGCGGTAACGGATATGT
Source organism: Pseudomonas sp. GW821-FHT07G10 (assembly GCF_059418545.1). Lineage (NCBI taxonomy): Bacteria > Pseudomonadati > Pseudomonadota > Gammaproteobacteria > Pseudomonadales > Pseudomonadaceae > Pseudomonas > Pseudomonas sp. GW821-FHT07G10. The sequence continues at coordinate 234,161 of NZ_JBWKQB010000003.1, forward strand.
ACACCTGTAACAGATTGGTCGGCTGTCAGGCCGCCATATCGCGGGCAAGCCATGCTCCCACAGTTTTGATTCGCATACGTCTGCGAGAGCTAGGTCGACTGTCAGGTCGCCATCGCGAGCAAGCTCGGCTCCTACAAAAACGGCAGAAAGGTAGAGCGGCATACACCGCCCCACCACTCAACAGGCCGAGCGTTAGCTCGCCTGCCGCTTTTGATCTTGATCTACCCGCCCCTTCGGCAGGCCGAGCGGAGGCGTTCATCAGGGGGTGGGCGCGAAGCGCCGTTCGACGAAGTCGAACACATCGAGAGGAGGTCGAAGCGAAGCCGACCGGAGGCGATGCCCCCTGATGAATGCCGGAGCGAGGGAACACCGAGCCTAGGCGAGGTGCCGTACGCTTGGGGCAAGCCCTTTTGGGTCCTTTTGGGGCGTTTGCCAAAAGGGCCTCGCCGTAAGGGCGAAACCCTAAGCGGCCGTTACCGCAGGAATGGATATGTACACCAGCAAGAGCCAGGCCGGCTGTCAGGCCGCCATCGCGAGCAATCGAGCGTCGACCGGCTGCTCCCACAATGGATTGGTGTACATCTGTGAGAGACAGGTCGGCTGTAAGGCCGCCTTCGCGAGCAAGCTCGGCTCCTACAATGGATCGTGTACATCCGCAGGAGCCAGACCGGCTGTCAGGCCGCCTTCGCGAGCAATCGAGCGTCGACCGGCTGCTCCCACAGGGGTCAGGCCAGGCTTTTACTGACCACTTCGAAGACATCACTCGAAAGCTCACCCGAAGCCAGAATCCGCTCCAGCTCCCCCTTCATCAACGCCTGGCGCGCAACATCGTACTTGCGCCAGCGAGTCAACGGCGCCAACTGCCGTGAAGCAATCTGCGGATTGAACCCATTAAGCTCAATCACCAAATCCGCCAGGAAACGATAGCCAGAACCATCCGCAGCATGGAAATTGATCAGGTTCTGCCCGGCAAACGCCCCGACCAACGCACGAACCTTGTTCGGGTTCTTGATGTTGAACGCAGGATGCTTCATCAGCTCCTTCACGCGCTGCAAGCCGCCCGGCAAACCACTACCCGCCTGGACACTGAACCACTGATCCATGACCAACGGGTTGTCTTTGAAGTTTTCAGCGAAGGTCGCCAGGGCCTTGGCCTTCTCTTCAACGAATGGCGAGTTGACCAGTACCGCCAGCGCGGTCAGGCGCTCGGTCATGTTGTCGCAAGCATCGAACTGCTCGAGGGTCGCAGCCAGAACTTCCGGTTTGTCGCTGAGCATCAGGTACGACAGCGCGATGTTCTGCAGGCTGCGACGGGCGAAGTGCTCGGCCTCGGCGATGTAGGCAGTCTTTTTCGACAGCTCGCGATTGGCCTGATAGCGCTGCCACAAACCATCGAACAGGCTGTCAGCCAATTGCTTGCGAGCGAATTCGCGAGCGGCATGGATGGCATCCACGTCGGCCACTTCGCTGATTTCGGTGAGGTAGGCTTCACTTGGCAACGAAAGCATTTCCGCGACCATGGCCTGATCCAGCGTCTCGTCCGCCAGCACTGTGCGCAAAGCCTTGACCAGACGTTGATCCAGTACCAATGCAGTGCCTTGTTGATGCTGAGCAATCAGCTCCTGCAACACCTGCACCGACAATTGCTGGCCGGCTTCCCAGCGATTGAAGCCATCGCTGTCGTGTTGCATCAGGAACATCAACTGGTCGCGATCGTACGGGAAGCTCAGCTTCACCGGTGCCGAGAAGCCACGCAGCAAGGATGGCAATGGCTTTTCAGTGATGTCGACGAAAGTGAAGGTTTGCTCTGCTTCGGTCACCGACAGCACACGGGAGGTACCGTCAGCGGCGGCTTCACCGACCAGGCGTAGCGCAATGGCGCCACCCTTGGCATCCAGCAGACCGAGTTCGACCGGGATCACGAACGGCAGCTTTTCAACCTTGTCCGGGGTCGCCGGGTAGCTCTGGCGGAAGGTCAGGCTGTAGGTTTTCGCTGTGCTGTCAAAAGCCTCGCTGACGGTCAGACGCGGCGTACCCGCCTGGCTGTACCAGCGTTTGAACTGGGTCAGGTTGACGCCGTTGGCGTCTTCCATGGCTTTGATGAAATCGTCACAGGTCACAGCCTGGCCGTCATGGCGCTCGAAATACAGGTCGCTGCCTTTGCGGAAACCTTCGTCACCCAGCAAGGTGCGAATCATCCGCACCACTTCCGAGCCCTTTTCGTAGACCGTCAGGGTGTAGAAGTTGGAGATTTCGATAAAGCTTTCCGGGCGCACGGCGTGGGCCATGGGGCCGGCGTCTTCGGCGAATTGGTGAGTGCGCAGGTAGGCCACGTCCTCGATGCGCTTAACGGTGCGCGAGTTCATGTCGGCAGAGAATTCGGCGTCGCGGAACACCGTGAAGCCTTCCTTGAGCGACAGCTGGAACCAGTCGCGGCAGGTCACGCGGTTGCCCGACCAGTTGTGGAAGTATTCGTGAGCGACCACCGCTTCAACGCGCTGGTGCGCAGCGTCGGTAGCGGTTTCGGCGCGAGCCAGCACGCAGCTGGAGTTGAAGATGTTGAGGCCCTTGTTCTCCATGGCCCCCATGTTGAAGTCGTTGACCGCAACGATCATGAAGATGTCCAGGTCGTACTCGCGACCATAGACCTCTTCGTCCCAGCGCATGGATTTCTTCAGGCTGTTCATGGCGTGCTGGCATTTGTCGATGTTTTCCGGCTCGACATAAATACGCAGTGCAACAGAGCGTTCGGTCATGGTGGTGAAGGTGTCTTCAACGCACCACAGGTCACCGGCCACCAGCGCGAACAGGTAAGCCGGCTTCATGAACGGGTCTTCCCAGGTCGCCCAGTGCCGACCGCCCTCTTGCGGACCGCTGGCAATCGGATTGCCGTTGGACAGCAGTACCGGATAGCTGTGCTGCTCGGCGCTGACCGTCGTGGTGAACTTGCTCATCACGTCCGGGCGATCGAGGTAGTAAGTAATCTTGCGGAAACCTTCGGCTTCGCACTGGGTGCAGAACATGCCGCTGGATTTGTACAGGCCTTCCAGAGCGGTGTTGGTTTCCGGGTGGATCCTGACGCTGGTGTCGACGGTGAACGAAGCGCTCGCCGGATGCAGGGTCAGGTGATGCTCTGTCAACTGATAATCGGCGGCTGTCAGGTCGCGGTCAGCCAGTTTCACCGACAGCAGCTCCAGCTGCTGGCCATCGAGCACCAACGGCGGCAGGCCCGCAGCGCCGTCCAAAAGGCAGGCCGGGTTGCGGCGCATCACCAGTTGCGCATGGACCAGGGTGTGGTCCTCGAACAACTCGAAGGTCAGGTGCGTCTCGTCGATCAGGTACTCAGGCGCCTGATAGTCCTTCAGGTAGATCATCTTCGGTTGTTCGGTGCGCATGCTGGAGTCCTTCTACTGATGCACGGCGAGTTGATAAGCCGTGTACTTGCGAATATTGATAACGCCGGTGTCGAAAATCAGGTACTGACCCTTGATCCCCATCAGCGTGCCTTCGGCAATCGGGTTCTTGTCCAGGTTGAAGCTGACGATCCTGGCCGGGTACTGCTCGACCGGATAGCGGATTTCAATCGGTTCGACATCGCCAATCACCTGAATAGCCTGCAGGCCGAAGCGCTCCTGCAAACCCAGCAGACCTTCGGCACAGCTATCGAAAAGCTGCTCGCGAACCTGTTTGAGGTCCACCGCCTCGGCATCACCCTTGAGCAACGCACGCCAGTTGGTTTTGTCTGCCACCTGACTGCGAAACAGGTCTTCAACGAAACCCGATTGCTGACGGGTCGATACCCGCATGATCGGTAACGCCTGGCTGGCGCCCTGGTCGAGCCAGCGAGTCGGCAGCTGAGTCGCACGGGTGATTCCGACTTTGATCCCCGACGAATTGGCCAGATAGACCACATGATCGGTCATGCAGAACTGCTCGCCCCAGGCCGGTTCGCGACAGGTGCCAGCGTCGTAGTGGCAGCGCTCCGGACTCATGATGCAGATATCGCACTGGGCCAGCTTGGTCATGCACGGGTAGCAGTAGCCCTGGCTGAAACTGGTTTTGGTCTTGCGCCCGCAATGAGTGCAGTGGATCGCCCCCAGGTACTCGAGGCGCACTGTGGTGCCGATCATTGGATTGACCGGCACCTCGGTATCGCCAAGACGAAAGGCGTATTGAACGACCGACGCTTCGAGGCGCGCCGACATCTTGCTGATTGCACCGCGGCCAATCTCGATCAATGGATGGCATCCGACTTGAACAGGATGTTCGGTACTGGCGCCGACTTGGAGCTGCACTCCTGCGGGCCCATGTAACCGGTACGTTGTTCTTCCGGCAGATTCTGGATTTCCCAGGCAATCATGGCTTGCAGCGAAAGCGCTTTTTGCTCGTCCGTCAGCTTGCCGCCGTCGGACCATTTGCCAATCTCTACCGCCAGTTTCAGGCTCTGGTAGATGTGGGGGGTGATGTTTTTGATCATTTCGTTAAAAGAGGACATCAGGTTCTCCGCGCTCTTTATTCAAATCGCAATTTTTTAGACGGCCAGTTTACGTCGGCTGAACAAGCCACCCAACAAACCGGTGACGCATCCGACGAGCAACCCGCCGATATGCGCCGCATTGGCAATTTCACCGAAACCGATCATCGAGATCAGTCCGGACATACACAGCAGCAGCCACACCAGCATCATCACCAGCACCCCACGGGGCAGGCGATAGGCCGGGTTCGGCGACAGTAATTGGTAGATCCAGCAATGCCCCAGCAGGCCGTAAAGCACCCCGGACAGCCCGCCAAACAAATTCGGACCGCTGAAATAATATTGAGCGTAATTGGACACCAGGCCGAACAATAGCGTCAGACCCAACAGGTTGATGCTGCCCTGGCGAATCTCGATACGCCGCCCCAACTCCCAGTACCACATGCCGTTCATGGCCAGGTGGAGGATGCCGAAGTGGATCAGCATCGGTGTCACCAAGCGCCACCACTGCCCCGCTGCAAGGCTGTCGGCCAGTGGCGTGAACTGGATGTACTCACCCGCCACGCGGAACTCGAGGAAGGTCAGCCAGCGCAGGGTGCCGAGGTTTTCGCCGAGCATCGTCACGCCGCCAACGATCAGGCACAAAAGCAGGATCAGTGCGGTTACGGGGCTGTAGCGCAATTGCTCGACAAAGCCCGGCTGCATCGTGGCCTCGGCCACCGGGATGTCCAGCTGCTGATCGGGATCGCCGGCCGGGAAACGCTCGTACAGCGAACGAACGTCATCGCTGATGCTATCGGGAACCCACAGCACCTGCTCGCCGGCCTCTTCGCTGACCCTGTGCGGCACTTGCATGCGTTGCAGCAGTTTGACGAAACCACTCAGGTCGACCGCCAGCGGCAGGCGCAATACAGCGACGGCACTCATTGCATGACCTCTGGACGTTCGACATTGACCCAGACGAACTTGCGCGGATCGAGGCGGGTTTCCTGGTCCAGTCGATAAGCAACCAGTTTGCCGTAGAGCACCGCACTGTAGTCCAGGCAGGCCAGATTCGGCCGGATCGGTGCCGGTTTTCCGCTGCGCCAGTAGTGGCCGACAAACAACAGTGGCTCGTCGATGCCATAGCGCAGCAAGGTGTCTTTCTGGGTAGCGGACAGCGGTGTCCGGGCCACTGGCTCGGGTAAGGCGTCGGGTTGGAACACAATGTCTCCGTAGGTTTGCGGGTCGTCTTCCCAGAACTTGGTACGGAAGAACGCCCGGGTCAGGCCGTCACCGCTGGTCATGGTCAAGCCGTGAGGCAGACGCATGTCGGTGCCGCGCAACAAACGATCGAACACCGTGCAGGCAAAACTGCCGGGCACAGCGGCGGCCTGGAGGAAGTGCTCGTCGATGCAGCCATCGGGATGCAGCGCCCGCAACGGCTCGATCAGCCCGGCATCCCAGCAGGCATGCACCACGCGAAAGCGCCCGGCGTCGACAAACAACGGCATCTTGTAGAACCACTTGAGGAAGTCATGCCAGTCCGCCGGGTGCTGAGCGAATTGGGTCAGGGTTTCGTTGATCAGCCGAGCATGGCGCGGCGTGTGTTCGCGCACGTATTGCTTGCCGCTGCCCGGAGGAGCCGGCGTACTCCAGCCCAGAGCGTTGAACTCATGGTTACCCATGATGCACAGCGCCTGACCGGCTTCGCTCATGTCGCGGACGATATGCAGTGCTTCCCGGATCCGCGGGCCACGGTCGATGACATCGCCAAGGAATACCGCCATTCGCGAGGAATGGCGCCAGACACCGCCCAGTCTTTGGTACCCGAGCCGGTCGAGCAAATGCTCAAGAGTATGAGCGCAACCGTGCACGTCACCGATCAGGTCGTAGCTACGCGCGGGATCGAGCATCAGTCGCCTCCACCACCCAACCGGCTGCCCCAACCGAGCTTGGTCCGGCACACTTCGTAGTAGTTGTGGTCCAGAGGATGGATCAGGCGCAGTTTTTGCGCCTTCTTGCTGATGGTGATGGTGTCGCCGGGCGCACAGGTGAAGTGATTCTGGCCGTCACAGGAGACTTGCGGGTATATCTGCATATCCTTGGACACAACGATTTTCAGCTCACTGTTGCCATCGACCACAATTGGCCTTCCAGACAAGGTATGGGGGTACATGGGTACGATAACAATGGCATCGAGTTTGGGATGCATGATCGGCCCGCCTGCCGACAGCGCATAAGCGGTCGAACCGGTCGGCGTCGCGATGATCAGGCCGTCGGCCTTCTGGCTGCAGACGAACTGGCCGTCGATGTACAGCTCGAACTCGATCATCCGCGTCGACTTGCCGGGGTGCAGCACGACGTCGTTGAGCGCATCGCCCTGGCCGATGGCCTCGGCGTGGCGGCGGACTTCGGCTTGCAGCAGGAAGCGGTTTTCCACCAGGTAATGGCCGTCGAGCACCTCAGCGACCTTGACCTCCAGCTCGTCGGGGCGGATATCGGTCAGAAAGCCCAGGCTGCCACGGTTGATCCCCAGCACCGGCACGTTATGTCGCGCCAGAGCCCGGGCGGCGCCCAACAGGCTGCCGTCACCGCCGACGACGATCACCATGTCGCAGACTTCACCGAGCATTTTGCGTGAGGAAGTTTGCAGGCCGTGGCCCGGGAGGACTTCGGCGATGGTGTCTTCGAGGATCACATGCAGGTGCCGCTCGAGCAGAAACCTTTTCAGCCGGCGAACCGTGTCGAGTACCTGGGAACTGCCCAGGCGACCGATAATGCCGATATTACGAAATTGCTCCATGGGGTTCCTGCAAGGTTCTGGGACGGGCGAAAAAGTCGATTATGGGCGAAACCTGGCCGCAGACAAAATCCTTTCCGGCACATAAACGACTATGCTCGCAGAATGATCCTGTTTCCCGGCTTACTCAACCTACCCCGCCAGTTGCGTCATCCCGAAGTGCGCGACCTGGCCTGGGTCATCCTCGCGCCGCCAATGCTCAGTGAAACGCCTTGGCCGCAGCGCCACCCTCTGGCGGGCAGCGATTGGGTGCAGGCCCCCGAACAACTGGTGCAGTGGCTCAAACAGCTGGATCGCGACAGCGGCCCTTTGCGGCACTGGCTGGCCCTGGGCCCGACCCGGCGCCTGGGCCTGTATTACGAACGCCTGTGGCAATTCGCCGTGCAGCACGCCCCCGGCGTCGAATTGATCGCCGCCAATTTACCGATCCGCCGTGAAGGCCACACCCTGGGCGAGCTGGACATGCTGCTGCGCGACCGCGATGGCGTGCATCATCTGGAACTGGCGATCAAACTCTACCTGGGACCGCAGCACGGTGACGGTCATGACACCGCGCAGTGGCTCGGCCCCGGTTGTCATGACCGACTGGACCGCAAACTGGCGCACCTCAGCCAGCATCAGTTACCGATCTCCGCCCGCCCCGAAAGCCGCGAAGCACTGGCGACACTCGACATCCTGCACTTCAGCGCGCAGTTGTGGCTGGGGGGCTATCTGCTTTATCCGTGGCCGGGCAAGGCTCAGCCACCGACCGGCGCCCACCCGCAGCATTTGAACGGCCGTTGGTTACACCAGCGTGACTGGCTGACATTTGTCGTTGAAAGGCCGCCGGGGCGCTGGCAACCCCTGCCCCGTCACGCCTGGCTGGCACCGGCGCATTACCCTACCGATCAGACGTGGGACGCTGACCGACTGGATGCCTGGCTGGCCGATCTGGAACCACAGGCACCCGCACAGTTGCTGGTGCGTCTGACGGAAAACTCCGCGGGCGACTGGGAAGAAGCCGAGCGGCTGTTTCTGGTGGCTGATCTTTGGCCGAATGTGCCCGGGACGGGTTAAGCCTTTCAGCGTCTGGAAGGGCCTCTTCGCGGGCAAGCCTCGCTCCTGCAGAGATCCGGATCAGCCCAGCATGGTGTGATCGACTCCAACCCCGTACTCAACGACGCCATCGCCGGCAAGCCGTGCTCCTATAGATGATCCATGCGTGACAGCGTGCTTCAGACCTTCTTATGCTGCTCGACCCAATCCCCGTAGGCATCGATAAATTTCTGCAATAACGGCCGGATAGCCTCTGAAGGCTTGCCCGCTTCGTCGAATGCAGAGCCTGCATGACTCAGATAGGCTTCGGGTTGCTGCATGCACGGCACGTTGAGGAACACCATAGACTGACGCAGGTGGTGATTGGCGCCAAATCCACCGATAGCCCCCGGCGAAGCGCTGATCACGGCGCCCGGCTTGCCGTTCCAGGCACTTTTGCCATAAGGACGGGAACCGACGTCAATCGCATTCTTCAATACACCCGGCACGGAGCGGTTGTATTCCGGGGTTACGAACAACACTGCGTCGGATGAACTCACCTGTTCTCGGAAAGTGCTGTAGGCTGCCGGCGGTGACGCGTCAATGTCTTCGTTGTAGAGCGGCAGATCACCAATCTCGATGATGTTCAGTTTGAGATTGGCGGGCGCCAGGTCTGCCAATGCCAGCGCGACCTTCCGGTTGATCGACTGTTTTCTCAAGCTGCCGACCAGAACTGCAATCGTATAGACGTTGCTCATTGAGGATTCTCGACTAACTGGCTATAGGAGCCTGTAGTTATAGATGATTCAGGGGGCATGACAACCAATTTGGTTCGAGGATTCGGCCCCCACGACTATTTTTTTCCTGCAGGAAAACTTACCCCGCCCAACTACGGTCTACAGAGCCGCAAATTGAGTGATTTATCTCCAGAGGTTCTAAGCAGATGGCAGCAGTACTCGTCGGACAATTCCATGCAAGAGACGCGCAAGGCCGTGTCTATTCAGTGCATGAGTTCCAGGAATCCACCCCCTCGCAAGACAGCCTGACTGGCTCGCAGCCTGTTACCACCTATCGCCTGGCCATTGGTGACCGGGTCAACAAACTGGATGACAACCAATTCATGCTGGTTCAAACAGGCGTTACCATCGTTCGTGAGCCCCAAACAACGATCTCCTCATAACATGCGGTCATGAGCAGAAGTCATATGCGCGGACTTGGGTTAGGATTCAGTCACTGAATCCCTCACCTGCTGGACATGGACTTCAAGCATGCGTTTACGTCATATCGAAGTGATCCAGGCGCTCCTGCAAACCAGTCATCTGGGCACTGCTGCCGAGTTGCTGCAATTGCCGGTGGCCGAGGTCGAAGCGATCCTGCGTGATACCGAAGACCAGCTGGGCTTCATGCTGTTCGCCAGTGTGCGCGGGCGGCTGCAAGCCACTCGCGAAGCACGTGAGCTGCAAGTCGGGATCACCCGCGTGTATGAAGCGCTTGAGCCCGTGCAGCGACTGGCCAGTAGCCTGAAGCAGTATCAGGCGCCTCCTTTGCGGATCATCTGCACGCCAGCGCTTGCGCAGCAATTATTGCCGCAGAGTGTCGCAGCGCTGCGCCGAAGATTTCCCGATGCACCTTGTAGCCTTTCCAGCCAACCGACCCGCGACATCGTCAAAAGCCTGTTATTACGGGAAAGCATTCTGGGTTTTAGCCTGTACGACCCCGACCACGGCGACATCCATTGCGAGGTTGTTGCTCAAGGCAAACTGCAACTGCTGGCCCCCCATGGCTGGCTGCAACCCAAGCAGAAGTACATCTCCCTACAGGACCTGGCGGGCCAGTCAATGGTCGGCCTGGAAGGTCATGAGCCGCTTAGCGTGATGTTCGACAGCAAGCTGCAAGCCTTGCGCCCGGCACCGGTGATTCAGACTCGGGTACAGACCTACCAAATGATGCGCAGCATGGTCGAGGCCGGGGAAGGCCTGGCCATCGTCGACCCGTTTACCGCCATTGGCGCACGAGCCGGCGGTCTTGACGTGTGCCCACTGTCACCACCCGTGCCGATCACGCTCTACTCCCTTGCGCTCAAGAACAACACGCCCTCGCCCGCCTTGCAGGCACTGCTGGAAATTGTCACGGAAAAAGCCGAGGCGATGCTGGCAGGTTGATCGTCGGCTTATCCTGCGGATCTTCAAACAAGCGATACCAGAAAATCGCCACCTCGCAGGTTTGCGGATCGATCCCGCGATAGCGCAGATGATCGATCCCACCGACCACGTAACCGCAGCGCTCGTACAGCCGACAGGCCCCCAGATTATTGTTCTGGGTTTCCAGCATGATGCCCGGCAATTTCTTCTTGCGGCTCCAGAACTGCGCGACATCCAGTAAAGCCTTGGCCACACCGTGTCGACGCGCGGGTGCATGCACTGCCAGCTCATCGATATGGGCAAAGCCATTCCAGTTGGTGCTGACCACGACATGCCCAACCGGAAGATCATCGAGATAGGCCATGAAAATTGCGCTATCGACCGCGTCGCGGTAACTGCTGAACTCCTGCGGATCAATGCCATAACACTTGCGATAAGAGGTGACCTGCTCCAGCGGCCATTGATCGACACTTTTGTCGATTTGCGCCGAAGCATAAACACTCACGTCAAAACTGAAGTCGCTGCCCCAGACGTAGGTCGCGAAACCCTCATCGGCAACGCGCACGGACAAGCCTGGGTGCTTGGGATTGATGACAGGCCGCATGGCAGGAAAAGTCCTCAAACCTTGATGCAATCAACGGTGTAGCAACGCCCATTGCCTAGGTCTTCGTGCTGCAAACCATGCACGTCCGCGACAAAGCCGGGAAAACTACTGTTGAAGGTGCGAGCGAACGCCAGGTAATCGATGATCGAGCGGGTCGCTTCAGTGAAGCGCTCGCCGGGCATGATCAGCGGAATGCCCGGTGGATAGGGTACCAGCATCACGGCGGCGATCCGTCCATTCAGGGCGTCAATGGAGACGGCTTCAACCTCGCCACGCACCAGTTGGTCATAGGCGTCGGCAGGTTTCATGGAGATTTCCGGGAGTACGGTGTACATGCGTTTGAGGTGCTTGGCCGTGGCATTGCTGCGATAACAGGCATGTAGCTGGTCACACAGATCTCGCAAGCCCATTCCCTGATAACGGGCAACGTCCTGTCTCGCTATGCACGGCAGGCAGGTGGCGAGGCTGACGTTGGCGTCGTAGTTGCGTTTGAACTCCAGCAACTCGGTGAGCAGCGTGCTCCACTTGCCTTTGGTAATGCCCATGGAGAACAACACCAGAAATGAATACAGACCGGTTTTCTCCACCACCAATCCGCGCTCCCAGAGAAACTTGCTGACCACCGCTGCCGGAATGCCACGCTCGCTCAACGCGCCACCGGCGCTCAACCCAGGCGTGACCAGCGTGACCTTGATCGGATCGAGCAGTACGTAATCTTCGGCAATGTCGCCAAAACCGTGCCAGTCCGCTTCGGGCTCAAGCAGCCAGTCAGAGGTGATAACCCGATCGATACCTTCAACCGACGGTGGCTGCCAGATCGAGAACCACCAGTCATCGGCGGCGATATGCTGACGCAGATTGGCCAGGGCACGACGGAAACTCAGCGCCTCATCGAACATTTCCTGCAGCAGCGAACGGCCCGTCGTACCTTCCATCATCGCGGAAGCAACGTCCAGAGAGGCGATGATGCTGTACTGCGGCGAAGTGGAGATATGCATCATGAAGGCTTCGTTGAAACGATCACGGTCCAGTTTCCGCGCACCGCCGTCCTGCACATGGATCATCGATGCCTGACTGAAAGCCGCCAGCAGCTTGTGCGTGGAATGGGTGGTGAACACCAGGGGGCTATCGGCCGTGCGCGATGTCCCCATGCCGTAACGCCCGGCAAAGAACTCGTGAAACGCCGCGTAGGCATACCAGGCCTCGTCGAAGTGCAGCACCTCGACGCTGTTACCCAGCGTCTGCTTGATCAGCTCGGCGTTGTAGCACAGACCGTCGTAGGTCGAGTTGGTGACCACCGCCAGCTTGACCTTGGGCGGCCGGCCTTTGGTCAACGGGCTGGCATCGATCTTGGCCTTGATCGATTCAGGACTGAATTCGCTCAGTGGTATCGGCCCGATGATCCCCAGTTCATTGCGCTCCGGACACAGGTACAACGCAATAGCACCGGTCATGATGATCGAGTGCAAAACCGATTTGTGGCAATTGCGATCCACCAATACCAGATCGTCGCGCCCGACCATCGAGTGCCAGACAATTTTATTGGCCGTTGAAGTGCCATTGATCACGAAAAACGTGTGATCGGCGCCAAAGTTCCGTGCAGCGCGAGCCTCTGCCTCAGCCAACGGGCCGGTGTGGTCCAGTAACGAGCCCAGTTCCGGCACCGAAACCGACAAATCCGAACGCAGGGTGTTTTCCCCGAAAAACTGATGGAACGCCTGCCCCACCGGACTCTTGTGATAGGCAACGCCACCGCCGTGACCGGGAGTGTGCCAGGAGTAATTGGAGTCTGCGGTGTGTTGCACCAGCGCTTTGAAAAACGGCGGCAGCAGGCCATCAAGGTAACTGCGTGCGGCCCGCGCTACTTGCCGCGCGAGGAACGGTACAGTGTCTTCGAACAGGTAGAGAATGCCGCGCAGTTGATTGAGCTCACTCATGGCGTCGGCCGGGGCGTTTTCCAGAGTGACCTGCTCGCCCAGCGCGAAGATCGGCAGGTTCGGCGCGCGGACACGGGCCAATCGGATCAACTCGGCCATGTTCTGTAGCAGATGGGTGTTTTCTCTGGCATCTTCGGCCGCAATCAGCATGCAGGCCAGGCCGTGATGGGTCGAGGCGACCAGTCGCCCCTCGGTGTAATCCACCGCGCAAACGATACTGAAGCCTTCCTGCTCCAGTTCCCTGGCGATCCCGCGGACCCGATCACCGGCAACGGTGTCGGCCTTGATGTCTCGGTGCACGATAAGGACGGGAAATTTCAAGTCTTTATACATGGGGCTCGACGTCCTGAAGCGGCAGACCGAGGCCTGCCAATGACCTCAGGGTAGAGGGTTGAGACCCATGTGGCGAGGGGCATTCCTCGCAAGCGAACGCAGATTACCCCTTAGCCTCGGCCAACTGCACCCAGAGCGCCGGAGCGCCGGCGGACTTGGCAATCGCCTCCATCCTCGCCACGTGTTCGGCCAGGTCATTTTCACTGGCACGAATGATTCGGGTTGGCTGACGATCGGCAGGCAAACGACGAATCTCGTCAGGTCGGTTGCCAGAACCTTCGCCTGAACCATTGCCGTCCGAAGCATTGCCGGCCAGAGACAGGCTGGTCTGGCCGCCAGTCATGGTCAGGTAAACGTCAGCGAGGATCTCGGAGTCGAGCAACGCGCCGTGCAGTTCACGGCCGGAGTTGTCGACGCCATAACGTTTGCACAAGGCATCGAGGCTGTTGCGCTGACCGGGGTGACGCTCACGAGCCATCATCAGGGTGTCGAGGATCGTACAGTGCTGAGTGATATCAGCCCGATCCTTCTGACCCATCAGGGTAAATTCATTATTGATGAAGCCGACGTCGAACGCCGCGTTATGGATGATCAGCTGCGCGCCTTTGATGAATTCGAAGAATTCTTCGGCCACTTCGGCGAAACGCGGTTTGCCCACCAGGAATTCGTTGGTGATGCCGTGGACGCCGATGGCGCCTTCATCACTTTCCCGGTCAGGCTGCAGATAAACATGGAAATGCCGACCGGTCAGGCGCCGACCGATCAACTCGACGCAACCGATTTCGACAATCCGGTGGCCGTCAGTCACCGGCATGCCGGTGGTTTCGGTATCGAGTACAACGGATCTGTTGGCCATCAGGGGTCAGCTCTCAACGGTTCATCTTTCAAAGCGCGCGATTTTAGCACGCTCTATGTCCCAGCTGGCGAAGCCTGCGTTCGCCTCGCGGTCGCGCCCGCCCTGGCGGGCGCAATCGGCACCAGACAGAGTCGTTTACGCCGGCTTGTAGCCCCGCACCTCATCCACGCCACGGTTGGCCAGCTGATCGGCACGCTCGTTACCGTGATGGCCGATATGCCCGCGAACCCATTTCCAGGTGACGTTATGGCGATTGACCTGTTCATCGAGCATCTTCCACAGGTCAGCGTTTTTCACCGGTTCCTTCGCAGCGGTTTTCCAGCCGCGTTTCTTCCAGTTGTCCATCCACTCGTTGATGCCTTTCATCACGTATTGCGAGTCGGTGACCAGCAGCACGTCGCAAGGGCGTTTGAGTTCTTCCAGGCCACGAATCGCCCCCATCAGCTCCATGCGGTTGTTAGTGGTATTGGCTTCGCCACCCCAAAGTTCTTTTTCAACGCCCTTGCACACCAGCAATGCGCCCCAGCCGCCAGGGCCGGGGTTGCCCTTGCAGGCGCCGTCGGTGAAGAGTTCTACGCTATCGCTCATGCCAACCTATCCAGAAAATGCCTGTGGCTTGCCGATCGTTGACCGGCAACGTCCCAGGGCCTGCTGATGCAGGGTGACAAGCCGTCACCAAACGTCAACAGACCCTTGGCCGGGCAAGCCCGGCCGGGGAATATAAAGAGTGTTTTACGGCTCGATGTGGCGACGATTGACCTTGGCCATCGGCAACGGAATCAGCTTGCCCATTGGTTCGCGCCGAACCTGACGCACCGGCCTCAAGCCAACCACGATCTTGCGTGCCACCAGCAAATAAAAGCCGCCGCCGGACAACTGCCAGTCGCCGGCCTTGCGCTCCCAACCGGCCAGACGGGCCTGCCAGGCGGGGGACGCAAGCGGCGGACGATAGCACCCGAAGCGGCGTTTCTCCAGCGCAAAGCCCAGCAGGTTCAGCCAGTCGCCTACCCGCGAAGGCGAAATGCAGCGGGCCTTGCTTAGCGCGTCATGAGCGAACACATGGCGCAAGCCCCAGCTACTCCAGGGGTTGATTCCGACAATCAGCAAATGTCCGCCAGGACGCACGCTGCTGGCGGCTTCACGGAGCAAACCATGGGGCGACAGGCAAAAATCCAGACCGTGCTGCAATACCACCACGTCGGCGGCATGCTCACTGAGCGGCCAGGCCTGCTCCTCGCAGACGATCTCCACCCCGGGTAGCGGTGCACCGAGCCGGACATTGCGCTGCACTTGCGGTGCCGCTGGCGGCGCCTCGGCCGAAGGACCGTAATGCACCAGGTAGCCGCCAAAGAACCGCCCCAGCTCGTCTTCGAGCATGCGCCGTTCTTCATCCAGCAAAAATTGCCCGATGGGACCTGACAGCCACTCACGGGCCGCGCTGATCAATGCCAACCAGTCAGGATCAGCCTGAGCGAACGCTTTATCGGTCATTGCATTCTCCAACTCGCCAAGAAGTTCTAAGATGCGCCATTGTTTTCCGCTTGGCGAATCCGACGATGATACAGATCAGTGCCCTGCCCGCCTTCACCGACAACTACATCTGGTTGTTACAAGATCACAGCACCCGGCGCTGTGCCGTGGTCGACCCGGGTGATGCCGCGCCGGTACAGGCATGGCTTGAGCAACATCCTGAGTGGACGCTGAGCGACATTCTCGTCACGCACCATCACCATGATCATGTCGGAGGCGTCGAGCAACTGAAAAAAGCCTCGGGTGCCAGGGTCTACGGTCCGGCGAGCGAAAACATTCCGGCGCGCGATGTGGCCCTGAACGACAACGACTGCATCAGCGTGCTCGGCCGGGATTTCGAGGTATTGGCCGTTCCAGGCCATACCCTGGGGCATATCGCATTTTACCATCACGGGCTGCTGTTCTGTGGCGACACCCTGTTCGCCGCCGGTTGCGGGCGTCTGTTTGAAGGTTCGCCGCAACAGATGCACAACTCTTTGACGCGTCTGGCGGCCTTGCCTGAAGACACGCTGGTGTACTGCACCCACGAATATACCCTGAGCAATCTGCGTTTTGCCCAGGCCGTCGAACCGACCAACCCGTACATCGCTGAACGTCTGGCGACGGTTACTCAATTGCGAGAAACCGGCCGCATGACCTTACCCTCGACCCTGGCCCTGGAAAAACTCACCAACCCTTTCCTGCGTACTGGCGAAACATCCGTTAAACAAAAAGCGGACGAGCGGAATGGCCTGGATAACCGGGCTCCCAGTGCAGTTTTCGCTGCCTTGCGCGCCTGGAAAGATAAGTTCTAAGCCGAGCCACCATTGGTACAAAAATTCTGAATGGTTGACCGCACCTTCCGTGCTTTCTAGAATCGCCCGACATTTTTGCCCGGAACTTTCTTCCAGCCAATGTCGTCATCTATTCGTAAAACCAACAATTCAGACGCATTGACCCGCCTGGCTCAAGCCATCGCGGTGGCTGTGTCCGCCACCCTGGCGGGCTGCCAAAGCACCAACTATGCCCCGCAAACCGACGCGGTGCACACTCCGAATCTTTCCAGCCACATCAAGCAAAAACCTATCTGGCTCAACGAAAAACCCAATCCGCAAGCCGCTCAGGATGTCTGGGAGCGCATGCGCCTGGGCTTCCAGTTGCAAGAGGGCCTCGGCGTAAACCCGCGCATCGAGCAACAGCGCTTGTGGTTCGCCAGCAACCCGTCGTTTCTGGAAAACGCCGGTGACCGCGGCAGCCTGTATATCCATTACATCATCGAACGCCTTGAAGAACGCAATATGCCGCTGGAGCTCGCGCTGCTGCCGGTGATTGAAAGTGCCTACAACCCGATGGCCTACTCCCGGGCCGATGCCGTTGGACTGTGGCAGTTCATCCCGTCCACCGGGCGTTACTTCAACCTGCGTCAGACCCGTTTCTACGACGGCCGCCGCGACATCACCGCTTCGACCACTGCCGCACTGGATTACCTGACCCGTTTGCATGACATGTTCAACGGCGACTGGCTGCTGGCGCTGGCCGCCTACAACTCTGGTGAAGGTACTGTCAGCCGGGCCATCGAGCGTAACGAAAGACTCGGCCTGCCGACCGACTACTGGAACCTGCCGCTGCCTGCCGAAACCCAGGCTTATGTACCTAAACTGCTGGCCTTGTCCCAGGTGGTGCTGGCGCCCGAAGCTTATGGCGTCAACCTGAGCCCGATTGCCAATGCTCCCTACTTCCAGGTCGTCGAAATCAATCAGCGCATGGACCTGTCCCGTGTCGCTGCCGTGGCCAATATCGACGAAGACGAACTGTTCCAGCTCAACCCGGCCTTCAAGCAACGCACTACCATCGATGGCCCCCAGCATTTGCTGGTGCCGACGTCCAAGGCACAGTTGCTGGCCGACAGCCTGTCGACCATGAAACCCGAAGAGCTGATCAGTCAGCGCCCGCTCAAACCCGTCTTCGAGGGTATGGACAGCCACGAACTGGCCAGGTTGAAGCGCAACTATCGGGTGAAACACGGTGACAACCTGTCGTTGATCGCCAAGGCCAACAAGGTCGACATCAAGGATTTGCAACGCTGGAACAAACTGACCGGCAAAAATCTGAAAGTCGGGCAGACGCTGGTCATGCAAGACACCAGCAAAGGCAAAAGCAACGGCGTTGCCAGCAGCAAGAAGGCGACCCAGTACAAGGTCAAGCAAGGCGACTCGCTGTACATGGTTGCCAAACGTTTCAATGTAGAGATGCAGCACCTCAAGCGCTGGAACCCGAACACGGCCAAGGCACTGAAGCCGGGGCAGACGCTGACCGTTTATTTATCGCATTGAGAGCGGTTTAAAGTCAGGCGCTTGTGGCAAGCCCCCTCGCCACAGGTGCACGACCTTTTTCCTGTCGATACAAGCTGTTACTGTACCGATCACAAAGCCCAAGCCGCCTGGATCGGATCTCTGCCTTGACGCGTCCCCTCCTCCTGCTCCTAATCAGTCTGGCCTTGAGCTTTCCCGCAAGCGCGACGATCAGCGAAAGCCATGGTTATGCGCAGTTCGGCACGCTCAAGTATCCGGCCAAATTCACCCATTTCGATTGGGTCAATCCTGCAGCGCCAAAAGGCGGTATCTTGCGGATCATGGCATTTGGCACCTTCGATACACTCAACCCCTACACGTTCAAGGGCACCAGCCCGGTTTCGACGCCCAACTTCCTGCAATACGGCGTCAACGAGCTGAATGAACCCCTGATGGCCGGCACCGGCCAATACGCCCCCTCGGGCGATGAGCCAACGTCCAGCTATGGCCTGATCGCCCAATCCGTGGAATTCAGCGAAGACCGCAGCTGGGTGGTGTTCAACCTGCGGCCCGAAGCGCGCTTTCACGATGGCACGCCAATCACCGCCTACGACGTAGCGTTTTCTTACCGTTTGCTGCTCAAGGAAGGCCATCCGCAATACCGGACCAACCTGCAGGAAGTGCTACGGGTCGACATCCTCAACCCGCAACGTATCCGCTTCGTCTTCAAGCGTGCTGGCAATCCACTGATGATCTTGCGTCTGGGCGAACTGCCGGTGCTGCCACAGCATTACTGGGAAGGCCGCGACTTCAAGGCCACTTCCTTTGAGCCGCCATTGGGCAGTGGTCCTTATCGCATCACCCAGGTACAGCCCGGTCGACAGCTGGTGTTCGAGCGGGTCAAGGATTACTGGGGCAAGGACCTGCCGGTCAATCGCGGCAAATACAACTTCGACCGGGTCGAGGTTCAGTTCTACCGCGACAGCGATGTGGCCTTCGAAGCGTTCAAGGCCGGCGAGTTCGATATCTACATCGAACACCAGGCCAAGAACTGGGCCAATGGCTATAACTTCCCGGCGGCAGGCCGTGGGGAGGTGATCAAGGCGCAGATCGCCCACCAGATTCCGACCCAGACCCAAGGGCTGTTCATGAACGGCCGCCGCAGTACTTTCGCCGATGGCAAGGTGCGCGAAGCATTGGGCCTGATGTTCGATTTCGAGTGGACCAACCGCACGCTGTTCAGCGGTGCCTATAAACGGGCCATGAGCTACTACCCCAACAGCGAGTTTTCCGCCACAGGCGTTCCGCTCGGCCACGAATGGCTGATGCTCACGCCGTATCGCAACCAGTTGCCCGCCGACCTGTTTACCCAGCCCTTCAGCCTGCCGCAAACCGATGGCCGCGGCATCCCGAGGGAAACCCTGCGCCGCGCCCTCGGGCTTTTGGCTGAAGCCGGCTGGAAGCTCAATGGTCAACGCTTGCAGAACAGCGCCGGCCAGCCCCTGCGTTTCGAAATCCTGCTGGTCAATCCCAACCTGGAACGGCTTCTGCAACCCTACGCCGAGAACCTCGCCAGCATCGGCATCGACGCCCGCCTGCGCACGGTGGATCGCGCGCAGTACAAACAGCGCCTCGACCAGTTCGACTTCGACATGATCCTGATGACTCTTGACCAAACCCTCAGCCCGGGCCTGGAGCAATGGCAGTACTTCCATTCCAGCCAGGTCGGGGTCAAGGGCAGCAAAAACTATGCGGGTATCGCCAACCCGGTGGTCGATCATCTGCTGGAACAGTTACTCGCGGCCAAGACCCGCGACGAACAACTGGCCGCAGGCAAAGCCCTGGACCGGGTATTGTTGTGGCAGCATTACATGATCCCCAACTGGTATCTCAATTATCATCGCCTGGCGTACCGCAACCGGTTCGCCTTCGTCACCACGCCCCCCTACGACCTGGGTCTGAGCGCGTGGTGGCTGAAGCCTTCGGAGAAAGCCCAATGATGCCCTTGCGTGCCCTGCTCCTGCGGGCCTGTGGCCTGTTGTTCACGGGACTTGCGTGCGCTGCCCAAGCTGCTCCGCAACATGCCCTGACGCTGTACAACGAACCGCCTAAATACCCGGAAGATTTCAAGTACTTCAATTACGTCAACCCGGATGCGCCCAAGGGCGGCACCTTCCGCCAGGCCGGTTTTGGTGGCTTCGACAGTCTCAATCCGTTCATCAACAAGGGCGTTCCAGCCGACAACATCAACCTGATCTACGACACCCTGGCCAAACAGGGGCTCGACGAGCCATTCACCGAATACGGCCTGATCGCCAGCAAAATCGAAAAGGCCCCGGACAACACCTGGGTGCGCTTTTACCTGCGACCCGAGGCCCGTTTCCACGATGGCCACCCGGTTCGTGCGGACGACGTGGTGTTCAGCTTTCAGACCCTGATAAAAAATGGCGCCCCGCTATACCGCGGTTACTACGCTGACGTCGAAGAGGTGGTCGCCGAAGACCCGTTGCGAGTACTGTTCAAGTTCAAACACAATAACAACCGCGAATTGCCGCTGATCCTCGGGCAATTGCCGGTATTGCCCAAACACTGGTGGGAAAACCGTGATTTCAGCAAAGGCAACCTGGAGATCCCGCTGGGCAGTGGCCCCTACAAAGTCACTTCGGTGAAAGCCGGGCGCTCGATTCGCTATGAGCGGGTCAAGGACTACTGGGGCAAGGATCTGCCGGTCAACCGTGGTTTCTACAACTTCGACACCATGGCCATCGATTACTACCGCGACAACACCGTAGCACTGGAAGCCCTGAAGGCCGGTCAGTTCGACTATTGGCTGGAAATGACCGCGAAGAACTGGGCCAATGCCTACAACATTCCGGCGGTTACCGAGGGTCGATTGATCAAGGAACAGATCCCCAACGGCAACCCTACCGGCATGCAAGGTTTTGTCTTCAATCTGCGCCGCCCGGTGTTCCAGGATGTTCGGGTGCGTCAGGCCCTGAGCCTGTTGCTGGACTTCGAATGGACCAACAAGCAACTGTTCAACGGCGCCTACGTACGCACCCGCAGCTACTTCGAAAACTCGGAAATGGCCGCCACTGGTCTGCCGGATCAGGATCAACTGGCGATCCTCGATCCGTTCAGAGGAAAAATTCCCGAGCAGGTGTTCAGCGAGGCGTTCCAGAACCCGCTGACCGACGCCAGCGGCATGATCCGCACCCAGCAGCGCAAGGCCTATCAACTCTTGCAAGAAGCTGGCTGGCGCATCGTCGACGACAAAATGGTCGACGCTAACGGCAAGCCGGTGATCATCGAGTTTCTACTGGCCCAGACCGAGTTCGAGCGGGTACTGCTGCCGTTCAAGCGCAACCTCAGCGATCTGGGGATCGATCTGGTGATCCGTCGGGTCGACGTTTCCCAGTACATCAATCGCCTGCGCTCGCGGGATTTCGATATGGTGGTCGGCAGCTTCCCGCAGTCCAGTTCGCCGGGCAACGAACAGCGCGAGTTCTGGAAGTCCGAAAGTGCCGACAAACCCGGCAGCCGCAACTCCATGGGCTTGAAAGACCCGGTCATCGACCAGCTTGTCGATCAGTTGATCAACGCCGACTCGCGCAAAAGCCTGGTAGCCCATGCTCGCGCCCTCGACAGGGTATTGCAGTGGGGCTACTACGTGATCCCGAACTGGCACATCAAGACCTGGCGCGTCGCGTACTGGAATCATCTCGGTCACCCCAAGGTCTCGCCGACCAATGAGGTGGGCATTTCCACCTGGTGGATCAAACCCGACGCCAAACCGGCGATAGAAGTTCAAACCAAGGTGCAAGCCGAACCTGCAGGCGTGGAGCAATAAGATGCTGGCGTATATTTTTCGGCGACTGTTGCTGATTATCCCGACCCTGTTCGGTATTTTGCTGATCAACTTCTTGATCATCCAGGCGGCCCCCGGTGGACCGGTAGAACAGATGATCGCCAAACTCGAGGGGTTCGAAGGTGCCACCAGCCGCATCGCTGGCGGCGGCGCAGAAGTGTCGGTGGCCGGTTCCAGCTACCGCGGTGCCCAGGGCCTGGACCCGGCGCTGGTCAAAGAGATCGAGCACATGTACGGCTTTGACAAGTCGGCGCCGGAACGTTTGTGGATCATGGTCAAGAACTACGCCACCCTGGATTTTGGCGACAGCTTTTTCCGCGACGCCAAGGTCGTCGACCTGATCAAGGAAAAATTGCCGGTGTCCATTTCACTTGGGCTCTGGAGCACGCTGATCATGTATCTGGTGTCGATTCCGCTGGGGATTGCCAAGGCCACTCGGCACGGCAGCCATTTCGACGTCTGGACCAGTTCGGCGATCATCGTCGGCTACGCAATCCCGGCGTTTTTGTTCGCCATCCTGCTGATCGTGGTGTTCGCCGGTGGCAGTTATTTCGACTGGTTCCCATTACGAGGCCTGACCTCGAACAACTTCGATGAACTGAGCTGGGTCGGCAAGATCCGAGACTACTTCTGGCACTTGGCACTGCCCGTGACGGCACTGGTGATCGGCAACTTCGCGACCATGACCTTGCTGACGAAAAACAGCTTTCTCGACGAGATCAACAAGCAATACGTGATCACCGCCAAGGCCAAAGGCCTGACCAATCGCGGAGTGCTTTACGGTCACGTGTTCCGCAACGCCATGCTGCTGGTGATCGCCGGTTTCCCGTCGGCCTTCATCGGGATCTTCTTTACAGGTTCCTTGCTGGTGGAAGTGATTTTCTCCCTCGACGGCATGGGCCTGATGAGTTTCGAAGCGGCGATCAACCGCGACTACCCGGTAGTGTTCGGCACGCTGTTTATCTTCACCCTGCTGGGTCTTGTAGTGAAACTGATCGGCGACCTCACCTATACCCTGGTCGATCCGCGTATCGACTTCGAAAGCCGGGAGCATTGAGATGAATCTTTCCCCCCTCAATCGCCGACGTCTCGAACTGTTCAAGACCAACAGGCGTGGCTGGTGGTCGCTATGGCTGTTTCTGATCCTGTTCGGCGCAAGCCTGGGTGCCGAGCTGATCGCCAACGACAAACCGCTGGCCGTGCATTACGACGGCGGCTGGTATTTCCCGGCGCTCAAGCGTTATCCGGAAACCACCTTCGGCGGCGAATTCCCGCTGGAAGCCAACTACAAGAGCCCGTACATCCGCGAACTGCTGAAGGCCAAGGGCGCCTGGATCTTGTGGGCGCCGATTCCATTCAGCTATCAGAGCATCAATTACGACCTGAAAGTCCCGGCACCCGCGCCGCCTTCGGCCGATAACTGGCTGGGCACCGACGATCAGGGTCGCGACGTGCTGGCCCGGGTTATCTACGGGTTTCGGGTTTCAGTGTTGTTCGCCCTGACGCTGACCATCCTCAGCTCGATCATCGGCGTGATCGCCGGGGCCTTGCAGGGCTTCTATGGTGGCTGGGTCGACCTGGCCGGGCAGCGTTTTCTGGAGATCTGGTCCGGGTTGCCGGTGCTGTATCTGCTGATCATCCTCGCCAGTTTCGTGCAGCCGAACTTCTGGTGGCTGCTGGGGATCATGCTGCTGTTCTCCTGGATGAGCCTGGTGGACGTGGTGCGCGCGGAGTTCCTGCGTGGGCGCAATCTCGAATACGTACGTGCCGCCCGGGCGCTGGGCATGCAGAACGGCGCGATCATGTTCCGCCACATCCTGCCCAACGCCATGGTGTCGACCATGACCTTCATGCCGTTCATCCTCACCGGCGCCATCGGCACCCTGACCGCTCTGGATTTCCTCGGCTTTGGTCTACCCCCCGGCGCGCCGTCCCTCGGCGAGCTGGTGGCCCAGGGTAAATCCAACCTGCAAGCGCCGTGGCTGGGCATGAGCGCCTTCGCCGTGCTGGCGATCATGTTGAGCCTGCTGGTGTTTATCGGCGAGTCCGCTCGCGACGCCTTCGACCCGAGGAAGTGAAATGAATCAGGACAATCTGATCGAAGTCCGCGACCTCTCCGTCGAGTTTGTCGTCGGTGAACGCCGCCAGCGGGTGGTCGAAGGCGTCAGCTTCAATATCAAACGCGGTGAAACCCTGGCCTTGGTCGGTGAAAGCGGATCGGGCAAATCGGTGACCGCGCATTCGATCCTGCGCCTGCTGCCCTACCCTTTGGCACACCATCCGACCGGTGCCATCCTGTACGCCGGACAGGACTTGCTGAGCCAGAGAGAAAAAACCATCCGCCACATCCGTGGCAACCGGATCGCGATGATCTTTCAGGAACCGATGACGTCGCTGAACCCGCTGCACTCGATCGAGAAACAAATCAACGAAGTGCTCGGTCTGCACAAAGGCCTGAGCGGCAAAGTCGCGACCAAACGCACACTGGAATTGCTTGAGCTGGTAGGCATCCCCGAGCCACACAAACGCCTCAAAGCTCTTCCCCACGAGTTATCTGGCGGCCAGCGGCAAAGGGTGATGATCGCCATGGCCCTGGCAAACGAGCCGGAACTGCTGATCGCCGACGAACCGACTACCGCTCTGGACGTCACCGTTCAGCTGAAAATCCTCGAATTGCTCAAGGAGTTGCAGGCCCGTCTGGGCATGGCGTTGCTACTGATCAGCCACGACTTGAACCTTGTACGAAGAATTGCGCATCGGGTATGTGTCATGCAGCGTGGTTGTATCGTCGAACAGGCATCGTGCGAAGAGTTGTTCCGCGCACCACAGCATCCTTACACTCAGGAGCTGCTGGCAGCGGAGCCTCGCGGCAACCCGGCGACCAATGTGGCCGGCGCGCCGTTACTGGAAGTCGAGGACCTGAAAGTCTGGTTCCCGATCAAGAAAGGCTTTCTGCGCAACACCGTCGATTACGTGAAAGCGGTAGATGGCATCAATTTCAGCCTGCCTCAGGGCCAGACCCTGGGGATCGTCGGTGAAAGTGGTTCCGGCAAATCCACCCTGGGCCTGGCGATCTTGCGGTTGATCGGCAGCAAAGGTGCGATCCGTTTCGAGGGCAAGCAGCTGGACTGCCTGACGCAGCAACAGGTTCGACCGCTGCGGCGGGAAATGCAGGTGGTCTTTCAGGACCCCTTCGGCAGCCTGAGCCCACGGATGAGCGTGGGCCAGATTGTCGGCGAAGGCCTGCGGATTCATAAGATGGGCACGCAGGCCGAACAGGAACAAGCGATTATCGCAGCGCTCAAGGAAGTAGGTCTGGACCCGGAAACCCGGAACCGCTACCCCCATGAGTTTTCCGGCGGGCAACGACAAAGAATCGCCATTGCCCGGGCATTAGTGCTAAAACCGGCGTTGATTCTGCTCGACGAGCCCACTTCGGCGCTCGACCGGACAGTCCAGCGCCAGGTAGTGGAGCTGCTGCGTTCACTGCAAACCAAGTACAACCTGACGTATTTGTTTATCAGCCATGACCTGGCGGTAGTCAAAGCGCTCAGCCACCAGTTGATGGTGGTCAAGCACGGCCAGGTGGTCGAACAAGGTGAGGCGCAAAACATTTTTGCCGCACCGCAACATCCCTATACACAGCAGCTGCTGGAGGCCGCTTTTCTGGCCCCAACAGCTGTCGAATAACCTGAAGAGAGGAGCAACACATGGGTTTTCTCGCCGGTAAGCGCGTACTGATCGTCGGTGTCGCCAGCAAGCTGTCCATCGCATCCGGCATCGCTGCCGCCATGCATCGCGAGGGCGCTGAGCTTGCCTTCACTTATCAGAACGACAAACTCAAAGGTCGTGTCGAAGAGTTTGCCGCTGGCTGGGGTTCGGGCCCTGAGCTGTGCTTCCCTTGCGACGTGGCCAGCGATGAAGAAATCGCCAAGGTCTTCATCGATCTGAGCAAGAAGTGGGATGGCCTGGACTGCATCGTCCACTCCGTCGGCTTCGCCCCGGGCGACCAACTGGACGGCGACTTCACCGAAGCCACCACCCGTGAAGGTTTCCGCATCGCTCACGACATCAGCGCCTACAGCTTCGTGGCCCTGGCCAAAGCCGGTCGCGAAATGATGAAAGGCCGTAACGGCAGCCTGCTGACCCTGTCGTACCTGGGTGCCGAGCGCACCATGCCGAACTACAACGTGATGGGCATGGCCAAGGCTTCCCTGGAAGCGGGCGTTCGCTACCTGGCTGGCTCCCTGGGCCCGGAAGGCACTCGCGTCAACGCCGTATCGGCCGGCCCGATCCGCACCCTCGCCGCCTCCGGCATCAAGAACTTCCGCAAAATGCTGGCCGCCAACGAAGCGCAAACTCCGCTGCGTCGTAACGTCACCATCGACGAAGTCGGCAATGCCGGCGCCTTCCTGTGCTCGGACCTGGCGTCCGGCATCAGCGGCGAAATCATGTATGTAGACGGCGGCTTCAACACCACCGCCATGGGCAACCTCGAAGAGTGATGCCCACGCTGTGAAAAAACCCGCCAATTGGCGGGTTTTTTATGAGCCCGCTCCCCCACTGAATTACGCCTCCTGACCCCCTCCCAGCAAACACCGGGCAAACAGCTGTTGAATGGACAAATTACGCTGGTTATACCGTACAAGTAGCACGATCTCCCGGCGAATGACCTGTGCAGACAGCTCCTTGGGTAGCTCAAAGGGCGGTTTGATCAGGATCGCCAGATCGACTTCGCCGGTGTCGACCTGACTCAATAAATCAAAATAATTTGAGCTGGACGCAAAAATTTGGGTCTTTCAATCAAAAACAACAAGTCTAGAATCAGTTCGACTCCCTACAACCGAGGATTGATCCTATGAAACTTTCTCCCTTTCACCTGGCCATCCCGGTTTTCGATCTACCTGCAGCGCGCCGTTTCTATGGCCAAGTGTTCGGCCTGGAAGAAGGTCGTTCCAGCGATCACTGGGTCGACTTCAATTTTTCGGCCATCAACTGGTCATCCATGAACATGCCAAAACCGCTTCGCAAGAATCCGCACACACCAATGCCGTGGACGGTCATGACGTTCCGGTCCCGCATTTTGGCGTAGTGTTGGCGATGGATGAGTGGGAAGCCCTGGCCGAACGGCTGAAATCCCTCGACACCCGGTTCGTGATCGAACCCTGCATCCGTTTCAAGGGCCAGGTGGGCGAACAAGCCACCATGTTCCTCTTCGACCCTTGCGGCAATGCCCTGGAGTTCAAGGCATTCAAGGACATCGATCAGTTGTTCGCCAAGTAAGCCTGAGGGCGAGGTATTAACGTTTCCTGAAAACCTGCTTATGTGTATGTATCGCCCAGTCGGCATCGGCCAGCAAATCCTCGATCGATTCGTGACGCTGCAGGTCATATTCGATCTGGCCGACGCTGAAGCGGATGGCGTAGCCGCGCTGCAAGGTCGAGTTACGCTCATCCAGAATCTCTTGCAGGCGCGCCATGATTGCCGAAGTCTCCACGTGATGGGAGCCGGTCAGCAACGCCACGAATTCATCCCCATCCAAACGGCCGATCACATCACTTTCACGAAACGCGATGCGAAGCACGTCAGCGAAGGTTTTAAGCGCGTTATCACACTCGGCATGGCCGTACCAATCGCTGATCCGTTTGAAGTCGTCGAGGTAAAAAAATAGCAGCGTCGCCGGTTTTTTCAGCCGTTTACAGGCACTCAACCCGTGTTGGGCCAGGGCCTCGAAACCATGGCGATTAGACAGCAGCGTCAGTTCATCCAGGCTCGCCACCTGCACTGCCGCCAACTCCTGCTCAGCCATGCGCGCAAGCTCACTTAGCAGCTCGCGCTCTTCGTCGTTCAGCTGGCGGGGTTTCGTGTCGATCAGGCACAAGGTACCGAGTGTGTCGCCATTGGCGGCGGTCAGCGGGCAGCCCGCATAAAAACGAACGCCTGGTTCGCCGACGACCAGCGGGTTGTCATGGAAGCGCTCATCGTGCTGCGCATCCGACACCATCAGCATCTGGTCCTCGAGGATCGCATGGCCGCAAAAAGAAATATCACGCCCGGTCTCACTGACCGCCAGCCCAGCGCCGGACTTGAACCACTGCCGGTCTGCGTCCACCAGACTGACCAGGGCGATCGGCACATTGAACACGCGCCTGGCCAGACGGGTCAGGCGGTCGAAGCGCTCCTCCGGGGAGGTGTCGAGGACATTCAACGAGCGCAGAGTCTCTACGCGGGCATTCTCATTGACAGGTTTGATTGGGGCCAGCATCACGCACTCCTTTGGCATGTATGTTCCGTTGATCAGTCCACACGCGGATTTACTCCGCGATATCTCTCACCTTAGCTGAGTCGTCTCCATGCCGTGCCCCAGCGGGCACGGCCCACCCGCTGTGGCCCACAGTTTGAACTGGGTGACAAAAATGTCATGGGCGACCGGCACCGGTGCCCGTGTTCCGCCGGGGTTCCAGCCCCACAGCACCAGTTTGTCGTCGCTGACGTGTTTGATCAGCGCGGCAAAGTCGCGGTCGCCATTACTCGATTTATCCTTGATGAGCTGGCACAGCTTATCGGCCGGCAGGCCAATCCAGGCCATTTTGTGCGCGGGCGGCGGCAGGCTCCAGTGCGGCGCGCCCGGAGGCGCGTGAGGCCCATAACTGGCGGGAGGATTGGTCTCGGCGTGGCAGGTTGCGCAAGGCAATCCCGCCGCACCCTTGCCGTCCTCACCGCGCACCACGTCCATGGCATGAGGAACGCCGGCATCGAATTGCAACGGCGAATCGCCGGGTATGTGGCAGTTCTGGCAACGCGGGCTCTGGAAGACTTTCTGCACCGTGGCAAACGCTGCCAGCGCCGCCTCATCCCTGGCAAACAGATCGTCGGCATAGCCGCCAAAGCCGATCAATATCAACGCGCCCAGAAACAACTGTCTTTTCATCTCAAACCCCTGCCAGGCGCAACGGTAATTCGCGCAAGCGTTGACCGGTCAAGGCAAACACCGCGTTGGCCACCGCCGGCGCCGTGGGCGGTACACCGGCTTCACCGATGCCACCGGGCTTGTCGCTGCTGGGCACGATATGCACCTGGACCAGCGGCATTTCGTTCAGGCGCAGCACCTGATAGTCATGGTAGTTGGACTGCACAACGCGTCCCGCCTTGATTGTGAGTTTGCTGTGCAAGGTCGAACTCAGGCCAAAGGCGATGCAGGACTCCATTTGTGCGGCAATGCTTGCCGGATTCACCGCAATTCCGCAGTCCACGGCGCAGACAACCCGATGCACACGGATCGCCAGGTTGTCCTGCGAAACTTCGGCCACCTGAGCGACGTAACTGCCGAACGACTCATGCACGGCAACCCCCAACGCATGCCCATCGGGCAAGGGCGCTCCCCACCCGGCCTTCTCCACCGCCAGATTCAGCGCGCCCAAATGCCGCGGGTGGTCCTTGAGCAACATCCGCCGGTATTCCACCGGATCCTTACCGGCCGCTGTGGCCAACTCATCGATCAACGACTCCACGACAAATGCGGTGTGACTGTGCCCCACCGAACGCATCCACAACACCGGGATCCCGGTTTTCGGTGAATGCAGATCCACCTGATGATTCGCCAGACCTTTCATATAAGGCCCGTCGGCCAGCCCCTCGACGGACGTACCGTCGATACCGTTCTTTACAAAACCTGCTTCGAACGGTGTGCCGGCCATGATCGACTGCCCCACCACCACGTGCTTCCAGGCAATCGGTAGCCCATCAGCACCAAGACCGATACGCGCCTGATGCAAAAACGCCGAACGGTAGTAACCGCCGCGCACATCATCCTCGCGGGCCCAGACAGTCTTGACCGGTGCCTGGGCCGCTTTGGCCACCTGCACCGCTTCGCTGACAAAGTCCGACGACGGGTTGGCTCGCCGGCCAAAACCTCCGCCCAGAAAGGTCGTATGGATCTCGACTTGCTCGGGCTTGAGGCCAGTGATTTTCGCTGCAGTTTGCTGATCCATGGTCTGGAATTGAGTGCCAGTCCAGATTTCGCATTTGTCCGCAGTGAGCTTGACCGTACAGTTGAGCGGTTCCATCGGCGCATGGGCCAGGTACGGCACGCTGTATTCGGCGACGACGGTTTTCACCGCCTTGGCCAAGGTGCCAGCCGCATCGCCAGCCTGGGTCGCAGACACGCCTTGCGTGGTGGCCAACTTGCGAAATGTTTCCAGTAGCGTCCCACTGTCCAGATCGGCATGGGGCCCCAGGTCCCATTCGACCTTCAGTGCGTCACGGCCCAGTTTCGCCGCCCAGAAATGCTCGGCAACCACCGCAACGCCGGTGGGCACCTGCACCACCTTGCGTACCCCTGGTACCGCCATGGCTGCTGCGCCGTCGAAGGATTTGACGGTACCGCCAAACACCGGCGAACGAGCGACCATCGCCGTCAGCAGCCCGTCGAACTGCACGTCCATGCCGAACCGGGCCCGGCCAGTGATTTTCTCCGGGGTGTCGAGACGTTTGGTCGGCTTGCCGATCACTTTCCAGTCTTTCGCCTCCTTGAGCTTTATCGAGGCCGGATCCGGCAACGGTAGCTGACCGGCCTCATTGGCCAACTCGCCATAACTGGCCCGATGATCACCGGCAATGACCTGTCCTTGCTCGGTACGAATTTCGGAGGGCGCGACGTTAAAGCGTTTGGCAGCCGCCTCGATCAACATGATCCGGGCGGTCGCTCCGGCCAGACGGTAACGGTCGAACTCCATCCAGGTGGACGTCGAGCCACCGGTCATCTGCATCCCGCCAAAGGCCGGCAAGCCATAAACCGCCGCTGCCGGAGCATGTTCGACGCGAATCTTCGACCAATCGGCGTCCAGCTCCTCGGCGATCAGCATGGACAACCCGGTCCAGATGCCTTGACCCATTTCCGAATGCCCCAGCAGCACCGTGACGCTGCCATCACTGGCGATGCGCAGAAAGGCGTTGGGCGCAAAAGGTCTGTCCGTCCCTGACTCAGCCTGGGTGAAACGATGGGCCCCGGGAATGACAAAGGCCACGACCAGGCCACCGCCTATCAGTACTGTGCTTTTGAGAAAGTTACGCCGCGAAGTCTCTATCACGCGATTCATCGCCAAGCCTCCAGGTCCACAAGTACGTGCCAACGGCGCGCCGCGGCTTTTCAGCCGAGCTCGGCCGCGCGCTTCACTGCAGCGCGAATACGTGGATAGGTACCGCAACGACAGATATTCCCCGACAAGGCCTGATCGATATCGCTGTTGCTCGGCGAGGGAATTTTCGCCAGCAAGGCTGCTGCCGACATGATTTGTCCGGACTGACAGTAACCGCACTGCACCACATCGAGCTCAGCCCAGGCCCGCTGCACCGGGTGCGAGCCGTCTTTCGACAGGCCTTCGATGGTGAGGATTTTTTGCCCTTTGGCCACCGCCGAGGCCGGGGTGATACAGGAGCGCAACGGCGCGCCATCGACATGCACGGTGCAGGCACCGCATTGCGCAATGCCGCAGCCAAACTTGGTGCCAGTCAGGTGTGCCACGTCGCGCAGCACCCAGAGCAGTGGCATGTCATCGGCGACGTCGAACTGCTGCGCTTTGCCGTTGATGTTGAGCGTAAGCATGGTTATTCCTCATGCCGATGACAGGACTCACGGGGTCCTTGAGCTGCGACGCTGTGGCCGACCCGGTCTACGCGCGCATTGGGTTATCCATAGAGCTAAGCCCACTTTGCCAAGCGGTTCATTTTCAGCGACCACCGGTCACGAAAAAGGGCCGCTTCTTTCGAAGCCGCCCTTTGCTGACACCCATCAATTTCCTTATACCCGTGGCCCGAACAAAATCCCTGTGTAACGCATAAGAAACAGCATGGACACCAGCGTCACGATCCCGAGTTGACCTTCGTAACCATAGGCACCGATGACGCCGGTGCACAGCAGGACCACACCGAGCCCAAGGACCTTGCTCGATAGGTGCAGGACATTCTGAGGGGAGCTGAAGAATTCAAACACTTGGGCGTACTCCTGAAATGGTTCAGTTGTACTGTTGACCTATCAAGTCCCGTGCCAAGTTTAAATACCATATGTATCAGCCATTTAAGACAACAATGGTCAATATGACCATAAGCATAATTGGTCTTAATGACCACATATGCAGTCATTAAGACTGCATCTTGAAGCATTCTCATTTTCCAGATCAGGACATAATTGTCGATCTACGGCGCGGCCGGACGACTATCGGGGGGCTACGCTGTTATTGCGCCGTGACTACCGAAAAGGAGAACCGCCATGCAACGCATTCAAAAAATCACTCCATGCCTGTGGTTTGACGACCAGGCCGAAGCCGCCGCCGGGTTTTATTGCTCACTCTTCGATCACTCGAAAATCACCGCTATCACTCGCTATGGCAAAGCCGGTTTCGAGCTTCATGGCCGGCCCGAAGGTTCGGTGATGACTGTCAGTTTTGAGCTGGACGGTCAATCCTTTACTGGCCTGAACGGCGGACCGGTGTTCACCTTCAGTGAGGCCATTTCGTTCCAGGTCAACTGCCTGGCCCAGGATGAAGTCGACCACTTCTGGAACGCCCTGTCTGAAGGCGGTGACAAACAAGCCCAGCAGTGCGGCTGGCTCAGGGATAAATTTGGCGTTTCCTGGCAGATTGTTCCGACCGTGCTGATGCAGATGATGAAAGATCCCGACACAACAAAATCCCAACGGGCCATGCAAGCCATGTTGCAGATGAAGAAAATCGATATTGCCGCACTCGAGCAAGCCTTTGCCGGTCAGAGCTAATACACTCTAGAGCTGGCCTGCCGATGGACGCCCGACGATGACCCATAACCCTGCGAAAGATGCTGACAAGGCGCCACGCTTCTGGCGCGACGAGGCCTTGCCTTTTATCGAAGTCCGCTCCATCGCGGACGGCCGCGAGGTCTGCTACGCCCGGCATTCACACGAGCACTTTTCCATTGGTGCAATTACCGCAGGGCAAAGTACCTACATCCATGAGAACAGCCACCTGAGGGTCAGCGCCGGTACCGTAGTGCTGATGAATCCCGGTGATGTCCACGCCTGCAACCCGATCGACGATCAGCCCTGGTCGTATCGCATGTTCTACGTCGACACGCCTTGGCTGACCGATCTTCAGCACACGCTGGGGTTCAGTCCGGAGCTGGACTTTCGGGCTTTCTCCACCACCCATACCACCGACGCCAGCCTGTATGCGGGGCTGAACCGGCTGTATGAGGTACTGATCGACGAACAGGCCGAACCGCTGCAAAAACACAACAGCGCAGTGACGTTTTTCTCTGACTTGCAGCAAAGACTCAACCCCTCCGAACTCCTGGGCCGTGAGATCAACCTCAAGCTCGAACGGGCGGCAGAGTACATCCGGGACAATTGCACATTGGCGTTGAAGCTCGATGACATCTGTGAGGCTGCGCAGCTATCGGCCTCCTACCTGACCCGTGCCTTCAAGCAGCACTACGGCATGACCCCTCATGCGTTTCTGGTGAATAGGCGTATCCAGTTCGCCCGGGCGCAACTGCGCAGCGGCAAATTGATTGCCGATGTCGCACTGGAAGCCGGGTTTGCCGATCAGGCGCATTTTCAGCGGGCGTTCAAGCAACATCTGGCGGCGACGCCGGGGCAATATCGCGGTTGAGTTCCCCTCATGGCCTCACAAATTTCTTGTGCGACAGCCAATCCAACTGAAGTCATTCTCGCTGAAATAGAGCAAGAACGAGCGATCCTGGGCGTAGTGGATGGCTTCTGCGCCAAGGACATTGAAGGCGACGAAGACATCCTGTGGCGCAAGAACCTGTTGCGACAGATCGGTTACAAGCTGTGAGTTGAAGAGCCGGCAATGAGTGGCGCCGTGACCGCGCCGCAAGCGGAACACTCCGATGCAGGGCGCAGCCACGGCCACTGAGCACCTCAACGAATCAGCATCGCCGCGGCAGCCGCTACCATGATCGCCGCCGCGCCGCGGAACAGCCGCTGTTGCGCTCGCAAGCTCGACAGCAGGTGCCGGATGCGCACCGCGCCGACAATGAACAGCGCGCCAACGCCCAGCAGAACGAGAATGGTCAGTGGCACCAGCATCAGCCCCCAGGTCTGCAACGAGACCGTCTCAAGGTTGATCACCAGCGGCAACAACGCCAGATAGAAAGCGATGGTCTTCGGGTTGCCCAGGGTAATGGTCAGACCGGATATCGCCGCCGACAGCAGCTCCTTCTTCTTCACCGGCTTGCCGACTTCAATAGCCTGATGGTTGGCGAACCAGAACTGCCAGGCCAGATAGCACAGGTACAGCGCCGCCGCCCAGCGTACCAGCTGGAACAACGCATTGAAGTGCTCGGCGATCATCGCCAGACCAAAGACCGCAAATGACAGGTAGGTCAGATCGCCGAGGATCAACCCAAACAGCAGACAAAAGCCCGACAACGCGCCACCGCTGACGCTGCGCGCCACCAGCGCCGCCATGCCGGGGCCGGGAATGGCGGCCGCGATGCCCAGCGCTGCCGAATAGGTAAGTACTTGTGTCAAATCGAGCATGTCGCTTTCCTCAGGTAATTTATTATTGTATTGCTCGATGATTTCCGCTTCCGGCAAGCGAGGTTATCAACGGCTTCAACAGGATGCAGCGACCCACTGCCTGACGACTTCCCGGGAAAAAACCAGATCCTGCATGGCTAATCCGACCGACTTGAAGATCGTCACGCCCTGGCTCAGGCTTGAATAAAGCGCACACTACAACCTCCTTGTCATTTAAACAGCGAAAGATTACCGGTCAACTTACTGATTTTTTTCTGTGGCCCGATCAAGCCAATGGCAACCAATTCTATGGCTGAACTATCGGCCTCGGAGATACGCGTCTCATACTCCTGATAAGTCTTGCAGGATTGCGCCAGCGCGCTGAATGGCATGGTATGGATTTCATCATCCGCCAGCGCTTTCTCTTGAAGCGCCTGCAAATACTCATTGGTGGATAGCAGAATCGGCAACGGTGCGTAGATGACTCCGGGGTAATTGACATTGTCACGGCTTTGCATGTCTGGTCCGACCAGACCTTCTACCGAACGCCCCAGGCTGACGCCGATGACGCTGACGGCATTGGCCGCATGTCCCAGCCCCAGTGCTTTGTCGACTACAATTACGCATTTGTGAACGGCAGCATCGAAATTCATTGAATCCTCCACAACTAACAATAAACCTTCAGTTCTTTGAGCTTTGTCACACGGAAGTCAGCCCAACCATCGAGCAGCCCGGCAAACTTTGTAGCGTCACTACCGATGTCGATATCAACTACTTGCCAACTGGCAATTTTTGGCACTTCATCACACCCTGCAGATGGTTGGGTTGAATCAGAAACGCAGAGAGTGTCGCTTGCGTTTCAAACAACCCCATTACCACAAAGTTCATAACCTGTTTGCGCCGACTTACATTCCTGCCGCAAGCCCGGCCCAATATTTCGTTGATATAAGGCGACGATATTGACCGGTCCAGGGTTAATCGAGGAGGCCAGGGCAAACTCGACCATGGAGATAATCAAACTCATCACGTACCTTCTTCAAGTCAGTTGGGTAATTCCAGCACTCAGGATAAAGAGCGCTCCCATGCCTGTATTGAAGAAAAATGCCCCCCGGGGAGTGCGGTATAAACGGATCGTCTGCTGACCTTTCCCGGGATGATCGCTCCCGCCGTTGCTTCATCCGCCAGTGACACAGCGTGGCTGGCAGTCAAAACACGACGCAAACATTGCCAATGTCGAGCAAACCGGCCTCAAGTATCAGGTTAGCGTCAATGGCATAACGCACAGCGCGTTGGTCACCGGGTGTCAGCGTTGCCATAGCGCGCTGTACGCCCCTTGGCTATATGGATCTTCACACCCGCGGGTGTCTGCCAGGCAGCAGGTCGAGCAATAGACATCCTGTCTTCTCCCAATGGCGTCCACCTGGATGAGGCAGACGCTCGCTATCAGTATGGTTTTTTTACAATGGATGGAGAGGCGTAAGCCTTGCCTGGGTATCAACAGTCGATCCAGCAGTTGGCCTGTGATTTGCTCCCTCTCCCATCGGGCTTCCTATCCTGGGAGTCAAGTTGGAGGTCAATATGCTTATCACAAAGCCTTTATTGGCATTAGCTATCGGCGCAATCTTATCGGCATCAACTGTCCTGGTACCTGACACAATTTCTGGATTTTCGAGTGCCTATGCCAGGGAGGGTGGCAGCGGCCATGGTGATGGGGGCGGCGCAGGCCACAGTGGTGGAAGTGGTAGCGGCGGCGGGCATGGCGATGGTCATGCCGGCGAAGGCCACTCAGGGAGTTCGGCTTCTGGCCGCGATGGAAGTCATGCCGAACCTGGCGATGACCACGGCATTCACGCAGCCGGCGAACTTGGGGATGACCACGGTGTTCACGCAGCAGGCGAGCTTGGGGATGATCGGGGCGTTCATGTAGGCGGTGAGCCTGGAGATGACAAGAGCGGGACCTGAAAGGCTGCATTGACTGACAACCTATAAAGTTTTGGGGGCAGGCTTTATAGGTTTTCTTTTGAATGAAAGAAGACAAACACCCAGGAACAAGACAATCCCCTTGCCCCCGTTTACGGGGCAGATCCCCCAATCCTGGTCTCGTTTTGGCAATATCGCCCCCCTGAAAAGGAGGCTGATTGTTCCCCGACACATCACATACACTCTCTGCATCTGCGGGTGACACCTGAGTCCAAGGCACAATGCAGCCACACTGCCTGAAATAAAAATATCCCATGGAGCCCATCATGGATCTCGCAACACTCACCTTGTTTCTTCCCGCCTGTTTCGCTTTGAACATGGCCCCCGGTCCGAACAACCTGCTCTCGGTGAGCAACTCGACCCGCTACGGCTATCGCACCTCCTGCGTCGCCGGGGTGGGTCGCCTGCTGGCCTTTGCCGGAATGATCGCCCTCGCCTCGGCCGGTTTGGCCGTGGTGCTGCAGACCTCGGAACTGTTGTTCTACGGGATCAAGATTCTGGGCGCGGCCTATCTGTTTTACCTGGCGCTGCAGTTGTGGCGCGCCAATCCTGAAACTGAAACCGAGGCGGTGAAAGCGCCAGTCGGTGTGCTGGCTCTGGCGCGGCAAGAATTTTTGGTGGCTGCCGGCAATCCAAAGGCGATCCTGATTTTCACCGCCTTCCTGCCGCAGTTCGTCGACTCGACACAAGCGGTCACACCGCAGTTCGCTGTGCTCGGTGCGTTGTTCCTGTGCCTGGAATGGATCGCCATCAGCGCCTACGCCTACATGGGCTTGCACATGCGCCGCTGGTTTGCCGAGCCACGCGGCAAGCGGATGTTCAACCGCTGCTGCGCCGGGTTGTTGTCGGGTGCTGCTTCGGTGTTGCTGATGGCCCGCCGGACTTGAGAAATTCCAGCGTTAGACTCGGAGTACCAGGTGAATGAACATCAGCATTTTCTACGCACTGGCGGCCGCCGCACTATTTGGTGCAAGTACACCACTGGCCAAACTGTTAGGCCTGAATCTCTCCCCGATCCTGCTCGCCGGCCTCCTGTACCTGGGTAGCGGCATTGGTCTGACAGTCGTCAGGTTTATCCGCGATCGCCGTTGGCAAAA
Source organism: Pseudomonas sp. GW821-FHT07G10 (assembly GCF_059418545.1). Lineage (NCBI taxonomy): Bacteria > Pseudomonadati > Pseudomonadota > Gammaproteobacteria > Pseudomonadales > Pseudomonadaceae > Pseudomonas > Pseudomonas sp. GW821-FHT07G10. Next base: position 271,561 of record NZ_JBWKQB010000003.1, read on the forward strand.
AACCGGTCTTACGTCGTCAGAATGGCCGTGGCTGATCGGTGCGATCGCTTTTGGTGGTGTTTTTGGCCCGATCGCACTGATGTTTGGTTTAACCCGAACATCAGCCTCGACAGCGTCACTCATGCTTAATCTGGAAGCCGTACTGACAGCGTTACTGGCGTGGGTCGTTTTCAAAGAGAATGCTGATCGCCGGATCGTGGCGGGTATGCTCGCCATCGTTGCCGGAGGCCTCGTCCTGGCGTGGCCGCAGAGTACAACCCGGTCTTATGAGTGGCTTGGGCCATTGGCTGTCGCTTTGGCCTGTGCTTGCTGGGCTATCGATAACAATCTGACGCGCAAGGTTTCAGCCTCGGATGCTCTTTTTACTGCTGGTATCAAAGGCTTGATCGCCGGTCTGGTGAACTGTTCTCTGGCACTTTTCCTGGGGGCTCAACTTCCAGGTTTTTCCGTGCTTGGCCCCACGCTCATCGTTGGATTTCTGGGCTATGGCATCAGTCTGGTGCTGTTCGTTCTGGCGCTTCGAGGGCTTGGCACCGCACGCACCGGCGCGTACTTCTCTACGGCACCGTTTCTGGGCGCAGCCATTTCGATTTTGATGTTGGGCGAGCCTGTGTCCTTCACGTTCTGGGCGGCGGCCTTGTTGATGGGCACAGGTGTCTGGATTCATCTCACCGAAAGCCATGCCCACGATCACCAACACGACCCGCTCACGCACGAACACCGTCATGTTCACGACGAACATCATCAACACGAGCATTCGTTTGAATGGGATGAAACGCAGCCCCACAGCCACGTACACGACCATGCGCCGATCCGCCACAGCCATCCGCACTTTCCAGACATTCATCACCGGCACAAGCACTGAGGTCACGCTCAAGCAAAAGCCGGAATTCGCTGTCGATTTTCCGGTGGAGGCTCAGCGCCGGTCACTCTAGACTCGTGTCCATGAACCTAAAAAACACCCTACTCCCGCCCCATACCGAGATGGTTCGCGCCATGCTCGAACGAGACACCGCCTATGAGGGGGTGTTCTTTACCGCGGTCAAAACCACCGGCATCTTTTGTCGCCCGACCTGCACAGCGCGCAAGCCGAAGCCGGAAAACGTCGAGTTCTTCGCCCATGTCGACGAGGCGATGTCGGCGGGCTATCGCGCTTGCCTGCGTTGCAAGCCGCTGGACGCCGCGGCCATCGCACCGGACTGGGTGCAAAAGCTGCTCTCGGCGGTGGATACCGACCCCGACCAGCGCTGGACCGATGCCCAGTTACTGGCCGAGGGCATCGAGCCGCTGAAGCTGCGGCGTTGGTTCAAACAGCATTTTGGCATGACCTTCCATGCCTGGCTGCGCACCCGGCGCCTCGGCATGGCGTTAGGCGGCATCAAACAGGGCAATTCCATTGATAACGTCGCGTTCGACTCGGGTTACGAATCCCTGAGCGGTTTCCGCGACGCGTTTCAAAAGTCCTTCCATATCACCCCCGGCCGCGCCGCCAACAGCGAGCCACTGCTGTTCACTCGCCTGACCACACCGCTGGGGCCGATGATCGCCATGGCCGAGCGCCGTGGGCTGGTGCTCCTGGAATTCCTCGATCGACCCGCGTTGACCCGGGAGGTAGAAGTACTACAAAACCGCTACAGCTATGCCGTGGCGCCAGGGCACAACGCCTACTTGCGACAAATCGAAAATGAACTGGCGCAGTATTTCGCAGGCAAGCTGACCGAGTTCAAGGTCCCGCTGCATTTGCCGGGCAGCGATTTCGCCAGGCAGGTCTGGGCCGAACTGACGAAAATCCCCTATGGCCAGACCAGCACCTACGGCACCATCGCCGCGTTGCTGGGTAAACCCGGCGCCAGTCGTGCCGTGGGCCTGGCGAACGGGCATAACCGTCTCTCGATTGTCGTGCCCTGCCACCGGGTGATCGGTGCAGATGGCTCGTTGACAGGCTATGGTGGAGGACAACCGCGCAAGGCGTTTTTGCTTAGGCTGGAAAAGGCCAAGGTGCAGGTCATTCAACAACTCGCGTTCTGATCGCTCCCCGTTTAATTCAACCCCGTCTATATCAACAAAGTCATAAGGGAAGGACATCCGATGGACACGCTCGACAATCAATTTCACCAGCTGCACCACGAGGGTTTGCTGATCCTCACCAACGTCGCCGATGCCGCCGGGGCGCGGCTGGTGGAGCAATTGGGCAGCAAAGCCATTGCCACCAGCAGCGCGGCTGTGGCGTGGGTTCATGGCTATCCGGATGGCAACACCCTGCCCCTCGAACGCCTGGTGTCGACCGTCGAGTCCATTGCCCGAGTGATTTGCGTGCCGTTGACCGTGGACATCGAGGCCGGTTATTCCGATGACCTGGCACGGGTTGCCGATGTGATCGATGCGGTGATCGCCGCCGGGGCCGTCGGGATCAACATCGAAGATGGCGCCTCACCGCCCGAACTGTTGGCGCGCAAGATCGAGATCGCTCGTCAGGTTGCCAGGCGCCGCGATGTGAAGCTGTTCATCAATGCGCGCACCGACGTCTACCTCAAGGGTCTGGTGCCCGCCGAAGATCGCGTCGCAGAAACGCTCAAGCGTGCGGCGTTGTATCAAGCCGCTGGCGCCGATGGGTTGTTCGCCGCAGGCGTGACCGCGGAGTACGAAATTGCGGCGCTCTGCCAGGGCACCACGCTACCGGTGAACGTACTCGGATTACCCGGCCTGCCGTCGCCAGACGAGCTCAAAATCCTCGGCGTACGCCGCTTGAGTGCAGGATCGGGCATCGCCGAGTTTCTTTACGGCGCCATGGCCGGGCTGGCTAAAAGCTTTCTGCAAACCGGCAAGCTCGACAGCAGCCACCTGAAGGCCTTCACCTATGGCGAACTGAACGCCCTGCTCAAACCCTCCGGGAAAGCCTGATCGCGATGCTCGATCCCTATCTGCCCGCGACCGAGTTTCTGTCGTCCATCGATGACGACTGGCGGCGCCACATTGCCGCCATCGGCCCTTGCCTGCATCAGCCCCATCCGGCGCGCGATCCTTATGAGTCGCTGGTGCGGGCGATTGCCTATCAACAACTGCATGCACGCGCCGGCGATGCGATTCTGGGTCGATTGCTGGCGCTTTTTCCTGAACAGGAGTTCCCGAGTGCCGAGCAGATTCTGGCGACGGACTTCGATGTGTTGCGAGCGTGTGGTTTCTCCGCGAGCAAAATCGCGACGATTCAGGGCATCGCCCAGGCCTCACTGAATGGCGTGGTGCCGGACTATCCGACAGCGCTGGAGATGAATGACGAAACGCTGATCGAAAGACTGACCCGTCTGCGCGGGGTCGGTCGCTGGACCGTGGAAATGCTGCTGATCTACACCCTGGAACGCGCCGACATTCTGCCCGCCGACGACTTTGGCGTGCGTGATGGTTATCGCCGTTTGAAGGGCCTGGAGCACCAGCCGACCCGCAAACAGATGATTGATCTCGGCCAAGCCTGGAGCCCCTACCGGACCGTGGCGTCCTGGTATTTGTGGCGAGTGCCAAGCTGTTGAATCGGGTCGTAGCGATGGGGCTGCTGGAGCTCGCAGTGGGCCTACAGCAGTAACCGAGAAAAATTGCAGCACTCCAGTGCCAGTTGCGCCACGTTCTGATTCAGTCCGAACTGCCGGTCGATGCGGTGCAGGGCCGCATAACGAATGCGCGGCAGACCAGGCTGAGTCGTCAGGGCACGCAAGGCACCCCGCTCGATCAAATGCGACAAACACGCTTTGGGCAAATAACTCACGCCCACTCCGGACAAGGTCAGTCCAACCTGAACCAACAAGTTATGGCTGGTGATGGTTCGCGGCATCTGTACGTTGTGCGCGGCCAGCCAGCGCTCGTAAATCAAGCCGGTGCCTGATTGAGAACCCTGGGTCAGCACGGTGAAACTGGCCAGGCGTTCGACGCTTACAGGGTCCGGATCAGGAATCAGGCCGGGGGCACACATCCAGGCGTTTTCCACACTTTTAAGTGGAGTGCTGACAAAGCGTGCGTCCTTGTACACGTCCGGCACGATGACCAGGTCGAGTTGGTCATTTTCGAGTTTGCGGAACAGTTCGCTGCTCAACTCCACTGACGGTTCGATCTGCACCTTCGGGTACGCCTGACGCATGGCCTCGACCAGCGCGGGTAGCCAGGTCAGCGCGGTGAGCTCGGTGACGCCAAGGCGGAACCGCCGCACCAGCACTTCCCGGGCGCTGACCCGCTCAAGCAGATAGTCACGGCGCTCCAGCAGGTCCTTGGCGTAATCGAGCAGTTCGCCGCCCTTCTCGGTCAACCGCGCATTGCGTTTGCTGCGGTCGAAAATTTCCACGTCGAAGGTTTCTTCCAGCTCCTGGATACGCTTGGAAATCGCCGACTGCGACATGTTCAGCTTGTTCGCCGCCGCTTCGAAGCTGCCCAGCTCGGCGATCCAGTACAGCGCGTCAATCTGCTTGAAGGTGATCATCGCATTCATCACATGACAAAAAGCGATGTTAACGCATAATAAAATATCGCTAAAACTGTTTATTGATCCCTCCTAAGATCGAGCCACAGCCCTGATCGGCTGCTACCTCATTCTTCTGGAGATCAGCCATGTCCTTGCCCGGTTCACGCATTCTTCCCAACCCGCCGCTGGCGTCCGCCCAAGTGCTGCAAGCGTTTCAGAGCGTGGTCACGCCGCACATCAGCGACAACCTTGGCCGGCACATCGGCGCTCGCGGTCTGACCCGTTACAACCGCAGCGGCAAACTGGTCGGCACCGCGCTGACCGTCAAAACCCGCCCCGGCGACAACCTGCTGATCTACAAAGCCATGAGCATGCTCGAACCCGGCCACGTGTTGGTGGTCGACGCCCAGGGGGACACCAACAACGCGGTGATCGGCGAACTGGTCAAGCTCTACGCCCAACAGCGCGGCTGCGTCGGTTTTGTGATTGATGGGGCGATCCGCGATGTCGCCAGCTTCGAAGACACCCCATGCTACGCCCGTAGCGTCGTGCACTGTGGCCCGTACAAAAGCGGTCCGGGTGAAATCAATGTGCCGGTATCGATCGGCGGCATGCTGATCCAGCCGGGTGACCTGCTGGTGGGTGATGAAGACGGTCTGGTGGCCTTCGCCCAGGAAGACGCTCCGGAGGTGCTGCGCCGTGCCGCGCAACATGCCGCTCATGAAGAAGAAGTCAAAGCCGAAATTGCCACCGGTGCCGTGCGCCAGAGCTGGATGGACAAGGTTCTCAAACAGGCCGGCCTGTCCGAGTGAGGGAGAAACACATGAGCACTGCATTCTTGTCTAAACGGGTGTTGAGCATCCAGCCCTCGCCCAGCATCGCGGCCAATGCGCTGGTGACCGAATTGCGCGCCCAGGGCCGCGACATCATCAACTTCACCATGGGCGAACCGGACTTCGACACCCCCGCGCACATCCTCGAAGCCGCTAGCCGCGCCATGCACAGCGGCGACACCCATTACACCGCCACCAACGGCACTGTTGCCCTGCGCCAGGCCATCAGCCTCAAGCTTGCGCGAGACAATGGTCTGAGCTACAGCACCGATGAAGTCGTCGCCGGCTGTGGCGGCAAACACATCATCTATCACGCGCTGGCGGCGACCCTGAATCTGGGCGATGAAGTCATCGTGCACACCCCGTACTGGGTGTCCTACCCGGACATCGCACGGTTGAACGACGCCACTGCGGTGATTATCCCGGGCAGCGAAATCAATGGCTTCAAACTCACCCCCCAGGAGCTGGAGCAGGCCATTACCCCGCGCAGCAAATGGGTGATCCTCAACAGCCCGAACAACCCCAGCGGTGCGGTGTACAGCGAAGCGGAACTGCTGGCCCTGACCGAAGTGCTGCGGCGCCATCCGCAGGTGCTGATTATGGCTGACGAAATCTACGAGCAATTCGTTTACGGCGATGCTCACCATGTTTCACTGGTCAAGCTGGCGCCGGACCTCAAGGACCGCACGCTAATCGTCAACGGTGCCTCCAAGGGTTACGCCATGACTGGCTGGCGGCTGGGTTTCGGTGCCGGGCCAACATGGCTGATCGCGGCCATCGGCAAATTGCTGTCGCAAACCACCACTTGCCCCAGCTCCGTCAGCCAGGCGGCTGCCGTGGCCGCATTCGCCGGTGACCAGGCGCCGATTGCCGGCATGCGCGAGGTCTATGGCCAGCGTCGCGACCGCATGCTCGAACTGCTGGCGCCCATCGAGAGCCTGAATTGCACACCGCCGGACGGCGCCTTCTATGTATTCGCCAATGTCTCGCGTCTGATCGGCACACACACCGAACAGGGCGAACTCATCGACAGCGACACTCGCCTGGTCAACTACCTCCTCAAGGAACACGGCCTGGCCACGGTCAGCGGTGCGGCGTACGGCATGTCGCCCTATATCCGCCTGTCGTTCGCCAGCTCCCTGAACGTGATCGAAGAAGGCTGCCGTCGCCTCAAAGAAGCGTGCCAACGATTGCGCTGACGGTTTGTTGCTGCACCCGACAGCCACCGGACGGCTGCTCATTGACTGCCTAGAACAAAACTCATAATCATTGTCATCAAATGAGGCATCCCCATGCACACGCCACGTATTGCGCTGGTCTGGCAAATCCTGATCGGCATGCTCGCCGGCATCGCCATCGGCGCCCTGCTTCACAGTTTTCCTGACTCACGTCCCTGGCTGGTCGACAACCTGCTGCAGCCGGCCGGCGACATTTTCATCAAGCTGATGAAGATGATCGTCGTGCCCATTGTCTTTTCCTGCATGGTGGTCGGCATTGCCGGCCATGGTGACGGCAAGTCGCTTGGGCGGATCGGGGTCAAATCGCTGACCTACTTCTTCAGCATCACCACCCTGGCGATCATTGTCGGGCTGGTGATCGGCAACCTGCTCAAGCCAGGTGCCGGCACCGATCTGGCCAGCCTCAAAGCAGCGGCCATCACGCTGCCAACCGCCAGTGCGGGTGGTCATAGCCTGGGGCAAATCATCGTCGGGATTATTCCGGACAACGTCATCAATGCCATGGCTCAGGGCAGTCTGCTCTCGGTACTGTTCTTCGCCGTGATGTTCGGTATGGGTGTGTCGCGTCTGAGCAATGAGCGCAAGGAACCGCTGATTGCCATGCTGCGAGCGGTGTCCGAGGCGATGTTCAAAGTGACCTCAATGATCATGGCCTACTCGCCCATCGGCGTGTTCGGGATGATTGCGGTGACCGTGGCCAACTTCGGTTTCAGCTCGCTGTTGCCCCTGGCCAAGCTGATCATGGTCAGTTACGTCGCGATTGCCTTCTTCGTTCTCGTGGTGCTGAACCTGGTGGCGCGGCTGTGCGGGATCAATCTATTCGCCCTGATGCGGCACATCAAAGATGAACTGATCCTGGCCTTCTCCAGTGCCAGTTCGGCGGCGGTGATGCCGCAATTGATGAAAAAACTCGAAACCTACGGCGTCCCGCCTTCTCTGGTGAGTTTCGTGGTGCCGGTGGGTTACTCCTTCAACCTGGATGGTGCCTCACTGTTCCTTGGCATCGGTACGCTGTTCGTCGCTCAGTTGTATGGCATCGACCTGAGCTTCGGTGATCAAGCCCTGCTGGTGGTGACGATGGTACTCACCTCAAAAGGCGCCGCGGGAGTGCCCGGATTCATGTTCGTGATTCTCTCCGCAACGCTGGCCAGTGCCGGGCTGCCACTGGAAGGAATTGCCTTTATTGCCGGCGTGTACCGACTGATGGAAATGCCCACCACCGCGCTCAACGTACTCGGCAATGCCCTGGCGCCACTGGTGATTGCCAAGTGGGAGGGACGTGAAGCCCATTGCCTCAAAGGCGACAGCAGAGTCATGAGTTGAGAAAGTCCGGGATAACCCTGAGCGACTAGACTGTCATGGGAACGCCAATGGGTCTGTTGGAGGTTTCCCATGCAGCTCGAAGGTTCCTGCCATTGCGGTGCGGTCACGTTCAGCCTGAGCAGCGCACATCCCTACCCTTACCAGCGCTGCTACTGCTCGATCTGTCGCAAGACTCAGGGCGGTGGCGGCTATGCGATCAACCTGGGGGCTGACGCCAACAGCCTGAAAGTCCGCGGCCGCAAGCAGATCGCGATCTATCACGCCCGGCTCAAGGATGAAGGTGATCGCCGCGCTCACAGCAGCACGGCAGAGCGGCACTTCTGCAAGCTCTGCGGCAGTGCGCTATGGCTGTTCAGCCCTGAGTGGCCGGAACTGATCCATCCGTTTGCCTCGGCCATCGACACGCCTCTACCAGTGCCGCCGGAACACACGCACCTGATGCTCGGTTCGAAAGCCGGCTGGGTTGAAGTCCAGGCGCAATCCGGCGACCAGCAGTTTGAAGTGTATCCCGAAGAATCGATTGCCCAGTGGCACGAGCGGCTTGGGCTGGAGCGATGAAAATGCTTTAGGCTCTGGCGACCATCCAATCTGCAGGGACCGCCATGATTCAGATCGCCACCTTCATCGAAGCCCTTCCTGGCTCTATACTTTCTCGCTGGGCAGACCAGTCACCCTGGGAGTTGGTAACCCATTCCAGCGAACGAGTACGCGAGTTGCTCACGACCCTGGACCCCAGGGATTATCGGATAGAGGGTGATATCGCGGTACACCGCAGCGCTATCGTCGAACCGGGTGCCGTGCTCAAAGGACCATTGATTATCGACGCTCACTGCTTTGTCGCCACTGGCGCTTATCTGCGCGGAGGCTGTTGGGTTGATAAACAATGCATTATCGGGCCTGGAGCGGAATTGAAGTCTTCATTCATGTTCAGCGGCAGCAAACTCGCACACTTCAATTTTGTTGGCGACTCGGTGCTCGGAACCGGCGTTAACCTTGAAGCCGGCAGTATCGTCTGCAACTACCGTAATGAACGTGCCGACAAAGAGATCAAGATACGTATCGACGCACAACTCCTGCCGACTGGCTGCGACAAGTTCGGTGCCCTGATCGGCGACGGTTCACGTCTGGGTGCAAATGCAGTGCTCGCCCCAGGTGCGTTGCTGCTGCCGGGGTCGATCATTCGACGTGGCTCCTTATTCGACGCAGAAATCGACAAATAACCCACAGCCAAATGGCAAATAAACCGGCAGCTCCTTGGTACTGCGTACACCTGATAATTTTCGGGTACACGAAGTCCGGCGTAGCTGCCGTAGGCTGCGATCTTTTTGGGCACGCGACTGGCACTGGGGCAATCCTCCTCATAGCAACCGTCGTAAACCTCTAACTCCTCACCAGCGAACGCTCAACCTCGCTCCGACGCCGAAAACGATCGAACCAGAGGTAAACCACCGGGGTGGTGTACAGCGTCAGCAGCTGTGACACCGCCAACCCGCCGACGATGGCAATCCCCAGCGGTTGTCGCAACTCGGAGCCGGCACCGTGGCCGAAAGCCAGCGGCACAGCGCCCAGCAAGGCCGCCAGAGATGTCATCAAAATCGGCCGCAGCCGCAACAGGCAGCCTTCGCGCACGGCTTCGCGGGGCGACATCCCTTGCTGTTCGGCCGCCAGGCTGAAATCGACGATCATGATGGCGTTTTTCTTGACGATCCCGATCAACAAAATGATCCCGATCATGCCCAGGACTGAAAGATCCTGACCGCAGATGATCAATGCCAGCAAGGCGCCGAAGCCTGCCGAGGGTAACGTGGAGATGATCGTCAACGGATGGATGGCGCTTTCGTACAGCACACCCAGGACGATGTAGACCGTCAGAATCGCCGCCAACACCAGCCACGGCTGCGACTTGATGGAATCCTGAAACGCTTGGGCGGTTCCCTGAAAGCTCCCACGGACGCTATCCGGCAATCCGACATCCAGCGAGGCCTGCTGAATTGCCGCGACGGCGTTGCTCAGGGCTTGACCCGGCGCCAGGTCGAACGACAGCGTGATGGCCGGGAATACCCCCTGATGGTTGATCACGATCGGCGCCAGCTCGTTCTTGACGCTGGCCAACAGGTTCAACGGCACCCTATCGCCGGCGGCTGAACGAACGTACAGATGCGCAAGCGTATCGAGCGACAACTGCCAGCGCGGATCGAGCTCGAGAATCACATGATTCTGATCGAGCTGGGTGAACATGGTGGCTATCTGTCGCTGCCCGAACGCATCGTAAAGCACGTCATCGATAGCCTGGACGGTGACACCCAGCCGTGCCGCCGTGGGACGGTCGATCACCAGTGTCGCCTGGGGTGCGGCGTGCTGCTGATCGGAGGTGACATGCTGCAACTGTGGCAGCGTCTTGAACTTCGCCAACAGAACCGCGCTCCAGTGGTCCAGCTCAAGGCTGTTCGGGTCCTGGAGGGTGTATTGATACTGGGTCTTGCTCGCCCGCCCACCGATCTGAATGTCCTGGTTGGCCTGCATGAACAGCTTGATAGCAGGCACCGCATCAAGCTGCGGTTGCAGTCGGGCGATCACTTGCTGGGCGCTGGCAGTACGTTCACTGAAGGGCTTGAGGTTGATCATCACCTTGCCCTGGCTGATCGTCGGGTTGGGTCCGATCCAGAAATAGACCTTGGCCACTGCAGGGTCCTGACCGATGATATCGGTCAGGCGAGCGACGTCCTCGCGCATTGCCTGCGACGAAATATCCGGCGCCGCCTCGGCGACCCCCTGAATCAGCCCGGTGTCCTGCTGTGGGAAAAAGCCTTTAGGGATGTAGACATACAGCGCAGCCGTCGCCACCAGTGTCGCCAGCGCGACTGCCAGGGTCAGGCGCTGATGCTCCAGTACCCAATCCAGACTACGTCGGTAACCCTCGTGCAAGCGTGTGAACCCCGCTTCACAGGCCTGCGCGAATCGCCCGGGGCGGTCCTCGGTGTGGGGTTTCAAGAGCCACGCGCAGAACATTGGCGTCACCGTAAGCGAAACGATGCAGGACATGACAATTGCCACGCTGACCGTGACCGCGAACTCGCGCATCAGGCGCCCGACGATCCCTCCCATCAACAAAATCGGCAGGAATACCGCGATCAGCGAAACCGTCATAGAGACGATGGTGAATCCGACTTCACGCAAGCCATCGACCGCCGACTGCAGGCGTGACTTGCCCATTTCCAGGTGACGCACGATGTTTTCCATCACCACGATGGCGTCGTCGACCACGAATCCCACCGCGATCGCCAACCCCATGATCGACAGGTTATCCAGGCTATAACCCAGCAAGTACATCACCGCAAAGGTCGCCACCAGTGACAGAGGAATGGTCAGGCTCGGGATCAGGGTCGCGGTGGCTTTGCGCAGAAACACAAAGATCACTACCACGACCAGCGCGATGGACAGCAACAACGTGAACTGCACGTCATGCACCGACGCTTCAATCGTCTGCGTGCGATCGCCCACCACCTGAACCTGAACGTCACGGGGCAACGATGCCGTCAACGATGGCAGACGCGCTTTGATCGTTGCGATGGTCGCCAGCACGTTGAAACCCGGCTGTTTATGGATGTCGACAATGATCGTCGGCTCCCCGCCGATGGCCGCCGCCTGCTGGGTATCTTCGGCACCGTCGATCACCCGGCCAAGGTCGCCCAGCTTGATCGGCATCCCGCTCTTGTAGGCAACCACCTGGTCGCGATAGCCCTGCGGGTCGAGCAACTGGTCGGTGGTGTTGAGGGTCACGTTACGGCTGGCACCGTCCAGGCTCCCTTTGGGCTGGTCGAGCGTACTCAGACCGATGACGCTACGCACGTCCTCCAGTGTCAAGCCGCGAGCTGCCAGGGCATCCGGGTCGATCTGAATGCGCACAGCGGGTTTCTGTTCACCATGAAAATCCACCAGACCAACGCCCGGCATCTGCGATAACTGCTGAGCCAGGTAATTGTCGGCATAGCGATCCAGTTCGTGCAGCGTGCGAGTCGGTGACGTCAGCGCCAACGAAAGCACGGTGAACTCGGCCGGATTGACCTTGTTGAAGGTCGGCGCACTGGTCATGCTTTTGGGCAGGCTGGCGCTGGCGGTATTGATCGCCGACTGGACATCCTGGGCAGCGCCGTCAATGTTGCGGGACAAATCGAACTGCAGCACGATCTGGGTTTTCCCCGAGGCGCTGGACGAGGTCATGGATGTGACTTGAGGGACTGCCGAGAAGGCGCGCTCCAATGGTGTCGCCACCGAAGTCGCCATAGTCTCGGCACTCGCGCCGGAGAGTTTTGCGGTGACCTGAATCGTCGGGAAATCCACGGTCGGCAGCGGCGCTACGGGTAACTGAAAATACGCGAAGCTTCCCAGCAGCATCACCCCCAACGCCAGCAAGCCCAAACCGACACGTCGCTGGATCAAACCGGACAAGGCTTTCATCGCCGTCCCTCCACGCCGTTGCTGGAGGCAATCGATACGGACGTATCGACTTGCGCAGGATCCGCCTGAACCGCAGACACCTTGACTCCCGGTGCGATACGCGACTGCCCTTGAACCACGACCGTTTCTCCCGGTTCCAGCCCAGCACGAATCCATTGCTGGCCATCAACCACGGCCGCCGCCTGGACTTGTCGCGGCGCTACTCGCTGATCAGCGTTGACCACATAGACAAAACTGCCCTTCTGTCCTAACTGGACCGCATTCGCCGGAACCACGGTTGCCTGGCGCTGGGTATTGAGCAACAGGCGGGCGTTGACCAACTGCCCGGGCCAAAGCTTGTTATCGGCATTGTCGAATTGGGCTTTGAGCTGAATCTGGCCGGTGGCGGCAGCGACCTGACTATCAATGAAGCTCAGGTGCCCGCTGGCAATCTGTTGCCGACCATCACGGCTCATGGCAACCACCTGCAAGGGCTGGCGCGCAGTCTCTTCAAGGATTTCGGACAGCTCATCCTGGGACACGGCAAAAGCCACCGAGATCGGGTCCATTTGAGTGATGGTCACCAACCCCGTCGCATCCGTGCCATGAACAATCGAACCGACATCCAGCAGGCGCTGGCCGGTGCGCCCGGTCAGCGGTGCGAGGATCTGGGTGAATCCCAGTTGCAGACGCGCATTCTCCAGCGCGGCCTGATCCGCCTGTACGCTGGCTTGCTGCGCGGCCAGCTGCGCCCGATAGGTATCGACATCCTGGGTCGGACCGGCCTTGGCCGCAGCCAGTTTACTGGCCCGATCCAGGCTGACGCGCAGATTGGCCAGTTGCGCCTGATCTTTGGCGACCACGGCCTGGGCCTGCGCCAACTGAGCGTGATAGACCCGCGGATCGATCTGCGCCAGTTGGCTGCCAGCAGTCACCATCTGGCCCTCACTGAAGAGCACCTTCTGCAACTCGCCATCGGCCCTTACCCGCACATTCACCGTGTTGAGCGGCTGGACGTTGCCGATCGCATCCAGCCAGATGGGTAAATCTTGTTGGCGGGCCTGCTGCATGAGCACCGGCACCGCACTGTCCGCCGGTTTGGCGGGTTCGGCGGATGCGCGCCATGGGGTGCTGATCACCCACCCGGCGCCCAGCAGGACGATGAGCAGTCCGGCATGGCGCCAGCGGCGAAAAGGAGGCGAAACGAGTGGGACGTTCATGGGCGTGTGGCCTGAAGAGCTGAAGAAGACGGAGTGGGCATGGTGTTAGACGAGATGGCGGCAGCCGTGAAATCACCGCCCAGTGCGCGAAACAGGCCGACCGCGGCCTGCAAATGCTGCAGGCGCACCTGCAGCAAGGTGTCTTCGGCCTGGTACTGGGTACGCTCCACGACCAACAGCGTCTGGAAGTCGGTTGAGCCCAGACGGTAACGAACCTGCGCCAGCCTCGCGGCCTCACGGGCCGAGGCCACTGCAGCGCGGTTCAGCTCATAGGCTTGATCCAGTTCATGGGCAGCACTCAACTGCGTCTCGACATCCTGCAAGGCTTCGATCACCGACTCCCGATAGCTGGCCGTCAATTCCTGGACATGAGCCTGATCGAAGTGCAATTGACCGTTCAGTTGGCCACCCATGAACACCGGTTGGGCCAGTGTGCCGACCACGCTCCAGATCCGCCCTCCAGCCAGGGTGTCGAGGCCGCCCATCAGATCCAGCGATAGATTGGGTAAAAAGGCAGCTCGCGCCACACCGACATCAAAATTGGCCGATTTCAGGCGTGCCTCGGCCGACTGGATATCCGGCCGCTGACGCAGCAGCCCGATCGGCAATCCAAGCGTTGGCTTTGGTACGTCGAACCGGTCCAGGCCGGTCTGAGACACGGTGAATCCTTGTGGCGCAGCGCCGACCAGTACCGCCAATTGATACAGCGCCTGATCGCGTTGCTGACGCAGGGCCGGCACCGCGGCCTGAAACGTTTGTCGGGCATTGCGTTGCTGCTCGACCTCAAGATTGGAAACCGCGCCCTGGCTGGCTTGCACCTGGACCAACTCAAGCACTTGTTGCGCGTCGTCAGCGATCGACTGTGCCAGACGCAGCCGCTCTTCGAGCGAGAGCACCTGGAAATAGCTGTCGGCAATCGACGCTCCCAAGGTCATGCGCAAGGTCTGCGCATCGAAAGCGCTCGCTTGCGCCAGCGTCTGGGCTGCGTCAGCCGTTGCCCGGTGCTTGCCCCAGAAGTCCACCTCATAGGACGCCTGGGCAAACACGCTGCGTGTCTGGCTCGTCGAGCTACCGTTCTGCCGCTGATAGCTGCCGCCCAAAGCCACTGCCGGGTATTGCGCGGCACCCGCCACCTGGGCCGAAGCACGGGCTTCATCGATTCGGCTGAGAGCCGCTTGCAGGGTGTAATTGTGATCCAGACCGCGGGCGATCAGAGCGTCGAGCTCCGGGCTGTGAAACTCTGTCCACCACTGCCCGCCCGCTGCCGGGGCGCTGGAAGCCGCGCCGGCCCAGGCCGGCGCAACTGCCAATGCGGGTTGATGGTAGGTCGGCACCAGCGAGCAACCACTCAACAACAGCATGCCCAGGAGCGTCAGCCGTTTAGAAAGTCGAAGCGAGGCTGAGGACGGTCTGAAAGACGAAGGTAACGTAACGACGGGCATCTACTGATCATCTCCGGCAAAGCCTGTGTGGCTTGGCCACCACGAATGGCGCGAAGATAACAATGGGCACCTAGCAGAGCGTTCCCCTGAACCTAAAATTTAATTTAGCCAAGCCCAACGGCTGTACCACTGCGAGTCCGGCCGCCATACAGCCATCAGGTCGACTCGCCCGAAAGATCAGGCTACCGATGAGAGCGGTGGGATCCCGCTGCAGCTTCGAGCCTCGATAAAGGCATCGCGTGTCCAGCAGTTTGACCGGCTCGTGGTTGCGCACCACTTTGCGCAGCCCTGAGGCATAGCGGCTTGCGGAGAGCTGGCGTCCCCATTTTTGCATTTATGGCGACGTTGGCGAGATGCGCTATTGCTCCGAGCGCTGCCGGAGCGGGCCATTCACTCCCCCCGCCATCTTCACCGTCTGCGCCGGTTTGATGGCTTCTGTTCCAGGACCGTCTCGGCTCTCCATTGCGCCGCGGCGAGTCTGGAGGTAAAGAACTCTGCCAAGGCGCTAACTTTCGCTGGCCGTGCACGAGCCGTGGGTGTGACGAAATAAAGACCCCCTTCAGGCAAACGCCAATCGGTCAACAGCGGCTCGAGCTGCTTATCGCGCAAATACTGTGTCGCGATGAACTCGGGGATCTCCGTGATGGCCAGTCCGGCAAGGACGGTAGGTAATAATGCCTCCACGCTCGTTGCCCGCAACCCGCCGGCGGGCACAAC
The DNA here is from genome assembly GCF_059418545.1 of Pseudomonas sp. GW821-FHT07G10. Lineage (NCBI taxonomy): Bacteria > Pseudomonadati > Pseudomonadota > Gammaproteobacteria > Pseudomonadales > Pseudomonadaceae > Pseudomonas > Pseudomonas sp. GW821-FHT07G10. The sequence continues at coordinate 287,215 of NZ_JBWKQB010000003.1, forward strand.
AGTGCATTCCTCAGCGCTCTTTGTGTGCGTAAAGCGCCAGATGTCATGCCTATTTCTGTTGATGTAACTCAGGCACCGGTGAGCACCCAACTCGCTCGGGTGTTGCGGGCGACCGTAGTGGGACAGATAGTCAGGGGACGCCACCACGAACCGGCGCACCGGTGCAATGAGACGGGCAACGAGTGACGAATCCTCCATGACCGCGATACGCAGGGCGGCGTCAAAGCCCTCGCCAATCAAGTCAGCTTGCGCGTCCGCGGAATGGAGATCGATGGAAATGTCTGGATAGGTCCGAAAGAACTCGGGCAGCAACGGGGCGACCCAGCGCACCCCAAAGGAAAGCGGTACCGCGAGCTTTACGAGACCACGTGGTCGACTCGATGTCTCACGTGCGAAATCCTCGGCGTCCTCAGCCTGCGCGTAGATCCTTGCCGCTCGATCGGCGAGCGAGCGGCCATAGTCCGTGAGCGCAAGTCGTCGGGAGGTGCGGTTGAACAATCGACCTCCCAACCGCTCTTCAAGGCGGGTAACGGCCCGCGAGACCGTCGCGACCGAGACACCCATGGCTGTCGCCGCCGCCGCAAATGAACCTTCTTCGGCGACCTTCCCGAACATCGCGAGTCCTTCGAAATCTGGCAGCTTCGACATGACATTCCTGCAACGATGGTTTTCATTCATTTCTATTTCGAAAAATAGCGCATGGCCATAGATTTGTCTCACCCAACTTCCTCCGACGTAGCTTGCATCGCGGGTACGGAGCTCTTCGTCGATGGAGGGCAGGCCCAAGTCTGACGACTGCCCTGGGCGGCTGGTTCGTCAATTGAATGAAAGAGGATATGACCATGCTTGAAGTGTTTGCCTTTGCCACGCCCAACAGCCTCAAGGTCTCCATCGCGCTGGAAGAGTTGGGGCTGGACTACCGGCTCGTCCCCGTCAATTTGCGTCAGGGGGAACAGAAGAGCGAAGCCTTCCGAGCCTTGAATCCCAACGCCAAAGTGCCCGTGCTTACTGACCGCTCCTCCGAGCCAGGCGTCGACGATGTGGTGCTCGGCGAGTCCGCCGCCATCCTGGTCTACCTTGCAGAGAAAACCGGGCAACTGCTTGCGAATGATGGCATTCATCGCGGCAAGGTATTCGAACAACTCTTCTTCCACGCGTCCGGCCTGAGTCCCGCGTTCCTGCAGGCGTTCCTGGTCAACCTGCAGTCCTCACCGCAAGCTGAGGCCCAAGCGCGTGCTTTATCGGAAGTAGATCGAGTTCTGGGGGTGCTCAACCACAACCTTGAGCAGAGTCCTTATGTGGCTGGTGAGACGTACAGCATTGCGGACATCGCACATTTCGGGTGGGTGTGGCGTCACCAGGCAATCGGCGCCTCTCTCGCCAAGTTCCCGTTCGTGACTCGCTGGTACGAAGAAGTCTCGGCGCGGCCGGCAGTCGTTACGGCCATCAAGAAGACCTTGGCGCTTGCTCAATAACGCAACGCCCACTCTCTCAACTTCCTGGGGCAAAGCGGCCGCTTGAGGGCGCCGGATGCGAGAGAGGTCCACGCCATACGCCCGGAATCGGCTCAACAGTCAATGACTGAGGAAAAGAATCATGAATGCTCGCATCAATGAACTGCTGCTTCGCAACCTTCAGGAGGTCTTTGGTGAAGGTGACGCGTCCCGTCGTCGTGAGGCCATCATGGAGCTCTACACAGAGGATTGCATGATCTACGTGCCTCCAGGTGTGTTTGTCGGGCACGACGCGCTGGACAAACTTGCCGGAGATCTTCGCGCGATGCACCCGCACTTCGTGTACACGCCACACAGTAAACCGCAGGCGCTCCACAATGCCGGTCGCCTGGCATGGGGCTCTGGTCCGCGCGGCGAGTCACCCGACTACACGGGTTGGGATGTGATCATCGTTCGCGATGGGAAGATAGCGGCGCTCTATGTCTTTCTCGATAGCGATCCCACCTGAAACAACCGAGCGCTCTCGCTTGGCTGCACTGGGTCGGCGAGCGAGAGTACTCCCTCGGGGTGCGTTCAATGCAAAAATTAAAAAGCCCCGCAGACCTTAATCTGCGGGGCTTTTATATGGCGGACAGATCATGATTCAAAACTACGTCACGTCAGCGTCGGGATACCACTATGGAATCTGAATTCGCTATCCGGGCTGTCAATCAAGCCAGCCTCAACCGTCCTGACCTTTTCGATTACACGATCCACGTCAGCGGCATCCCCGTACTGATACGCAAGCTTTAGATAGCCTTGGAAGTGCCGTGCTTCGCTTTTAAGCAAGCCGAAGTAGAATCGCCCCAACTCATCGTCCAAATGCGGCACCAGCGCTTCGAAGCGCTCACAGCTACGGGCCTCGATAATGGCTCCCACCACCAACGTATCAACGAGCTTCACTGGCTCATGGCTTCGTACAACAGCCCTTAGCCCAGAGGCATACCGGCTAGCCGACAGCGGGCGCCATTCGATTTTACGCTTTTTCATTAGCCGCAAAACCTGTTCGTGATGCACAAGCTCTTCACGGGCCAGCCGAGACATCATGATCACCAGATCAGAGTAAGCACCGTACTTGGCAATCATGCTCAGAGCAGTGCTAGCGGCCTTGAACTCACAATTCTTGTGGTCGATCAGCAGGGTTTGCTGATCCGCCAGCGCGGCCTGGACCCAACCGTCCGGGGTGCGGCAACCCAAAAACTCGTGAATTTCCGGAAAAATCATAGGGACACTTCCGTACGTTCAGGAGCGTGGCAAGGCAGGAGGGCAGCGACTTCAAGGATCGGTAACATGAGGCTCACGAAAGAAAGGTTCACAGCGAAGGGCGCTGATTATACCGGCCGGGCCGCAGACCACCAGTCGGCCGACTTGATGTGCGTCAACATCACAGTCAGCGCACAGCAACTATAGTTGTGCAACGTAGCGTCTATCACCTTCTGGAGATCCCGATCATGCAAGCCATTCGCAGCATCCTGGTGGTCATTGAGCCCGAGCATTCGGAAAGTCTCGCACTCAAACGCGCCAAGCTGATCGCCGGAGTGACCCAGGCGCACCTGCATTTGCTGGTCTGCGACAAGAAGCATGAGCACTCGGCGCTCCTGAGCGTGCTCAAGAGCAGCCTGTTGAGCGAAGGCTACAGCGTCACCACCGAACAGGCGTGGAATGAAAGCCTGCACGAAACCATTATCGACGTGCAGCAGGCCGAAGGCTGCGGCCTGGTGGTCAAGCAGCATTACCCCGACAACCCGCTGAAAAAGGCCCTGCTCACCCCCGCGGACTGGAAACTGCTGCGCTATTGTCCGACTCCGGTGTTACTGGTCAAGACCTCCACCCCCTGGACTGGCGGAACCATTCTGGCGGCCATCGACGTCGGCAATACCGATGGTGAACACCGCAACCTGCACGCCAGCATCGTCGATCACGGCTTTGACATCGCCAGCCTGGCCAAGGCGCAGTTGCATGTCATCAGCGCCCATCCGTCACCGATGCTGTCGGCGGCCGATCCAGTGTTTCAGCTCAAGGAAACCATCGAAGCCCGCTACCGCGAGCAGTGCAAGGCGTTTCAGGCCGAGTTCGACATTGATGACGACCATTTGCATATCGAAGAAGGCCCGGCAGACGTATTGATTCCACACTTTGCCCACAAGTTGCAGGCATCGGTCACGGTCATCGGTACCGTGGCGCGTACCGGATTGTCAGGTGCATTGATTGGCAATACCGCGGAGGTGGTGCTCGACTCGCTGGAAAGCGACGTACTGGTGCTCAAGCCGGACCAGATCATGGACCACCTGGAGGAAGTGGCGTTGAAGCATTGAGGTGATGATCACCTGTGGCGAGGGAGTGGCCGCTCCCTCGCCACTAGGTTTCAGCAATCAGGAACCGAAGGCATCCCTGAGAAAGCCCGGCGCGATGTAACGCTGATAATGAGCTTCAGACAGCAGGAAAAACTCCCGATCAATGGCATCACGCAGCTGCGGCAGGCTCCAGCCGCGAAACTCGGGCATTAACACCATGCCGTAGGCGTCCAGTTGGCTGATGACCCGCGCGCCACGGGCAATCAACTGATAGGCCCAGCAATATTCGGACTGATGGGGCACGAAGCGGATTTTTCGCTGCTCCAGCTGCTGACGCAGCCGTTTGGGGTCGAAAATTTCCAGTTTGCCGGCCATCACCTGCACCAGCAGCTGCTCCAGACGCAGCCAGACCGCACGTTTTTCTTCCTCGTTGTAGCCGTTCCAGTGAATCACTTCATGGTGGAAACGCTTGCAGCCACGGCATACCAGATCACCGTAAACAGTGGAGCAGAGGCCGACGCAGGGGGTCTTGATGGTCTGATTGGGCATAGGTAAGCAGAACGTGAGAAGCAAAACAGGTCGGCATGTTAGCCCTTTGTCTAACATTCATCACCCCTCAAAGTTCAGAGGCTAACTTACCTTTAAATTTTTTTTGCCGTAGAATCAGCCAGCCTTTTAAGGCGCCAATGTCCGTTAGAAGCTGTTTTCAAAGCGTCACGAGCACAGTCGTTCCTTCAGAGCGGTGTTGGCGAAGGGTTTTTCCAGCGGGGAAAAGCCCAACGCCAACCCTCATCAGCTCCCCGTTCTGCAGGCGTAAAACTTTGAAAGCAGCTTCTGTAAGGAATTGCCGGTAATTCTGGCTAAGTGGCCCACAACGCTACGCAGCGCATGAGTACGGCAATTTCGGGATGAGCGTCCCGGACACCCATTTGGGACCACTGATGAGGGTAATAACTGTGCTTGAAGCCTACCGCAAACATATCGAAGAGCGTGCAGCACTGGGTATCGTTCCCCAGCCGCTTAACGCCGAACAAACTGCAGGCCTGGTCGAGCTGCTGAAGAATCCCCCGGCTGGCGAAGAAGCTTTCCTCGTTGACCTGATCACCAATCGCGTGCCGCCTGGCGTGGACGAAGCAGCCTATGTAAAGGCCGGTTTCCTCTCTGCTCTGGCCAAAGGCGAAGCCACTTCCCCTCTGCTCGACAAAAAGCGCGCTGTTGAACTGCTTGGCACCATGCAAGGCGGCTACAACATCGTGACGCTGGTTGACCTGCTCGACTCAGCCGAACTGGCTCCGGTCGCTGCCGCGCAACTCAAGCACACCCTGTTGATGTTCGATGCTTTCCACGACGTCGCGGAAAAAGCCAAGAACGGCAACGTTCACGCTCAAGGCGTACTGCAATCCTGGGCTGACGGCGAGTGGTTCAAGAACCGCCCTGTTCTGGCCGACAAGATCAGCCTGCGCGTATTCAAGGTCACCGGCGAAACCAACACCGACGACCTGTCCCCTGCTCCTGATGCCTGGTCCCGTCCAGACATCCCGCTGCACGCCCTGGCCATGCTGAAAATGGCCCGTGAAGGCATCGTGCCTGATGAGCAAGGCGTCACCGGTCCCATGAAGCAGATCGAAACCATGCGCGGCGAAGGCTTCCCGATCGCCTACGTCGGCGACGTAGTGGGTACCGGTTCTTCGCGTAAATCGGCCACCAACTCGGTGCTGTGGTTCTTCGGCGACGACGTTCCTTACGTGCCGAACAAGCGCGCTGGCGGTTTCTGCTTCGGCAGCAAAATCGCTCCGATCTTCTACAACACCATGGAAGATGCCGGCGCACTGCCAATCGAATTCGACGTGACCAACATGAACATGGGCGACGTGATCGACCTGTACCCTCATGCCGGTAAAGTCACCAAGCACAACAGCGACGAAATCCTGACCACCTTCGAAATGAAGACCCCGGTCCTGCTCGACGAAGTCCGTGCTGGCGGTCGTATTCCGCTGATCATCGGCCGTGGCCTGACCGAGAAGGCGCGTGCCGAGCTGGGTCTGCCGCCGTCCGATCTGTTCAAGAAGCCGGAAGCTCCGGCTGAAAGCACCAAGGGCTTCACCCTGGCGCAGAAAATGGTCGGCAAGGCGTGCGGCGTAGCTGGCGTTCGTCCAGGTACCTACTGCGAACCGAAAATGACCACCGTCGGCTCCCAGGACACCACAGGTCCCATGACCCGTGACGAACTGAAAGACCTGGCGTGCCTGGGCTTCTCGACCGATCTGGTAATGCAGTCTTTCTGCCACACCGCGGCTTATCCAAAGCCGATCGACGTGACCACCCACCACACCCTGCCAGACTTCATCATGACCCGCGGCGGTGTTTCCCTGCGTCCGGGTGACGGCATCATCCACAGCTGGCTGAACCGCATGCTGCTGCCGGATACCGTCGGTACCGGTGGTGACTCCCACACCCGTTTCCCGATGGGGATCTCCTTCCCGGCCGGTTCCGGTCTGGTCGCTTTCGCTGCAGCCACTGGCGTGATGCCACTGGACATGCCGGAATCGATCCTGGTTCGCTTCAAAGGCAAAATGCAACCGGGCGTCACCCTGCGTGACCTGGTTCACGCCATTCCTTACTACGCGATCCAGGCTGGCCTGCTGACCGTAGAGAAGAAAGGCAAGAAGAACGCCTTCTCCGGTCGTATCCTGGAAATCGAAGGTCTCGACAACCTGAGCATCGAACAGGCATTCGAACTGTCCGACGCCTCGGCCGAGCGTTCCGCTGCCGGTTGCACCATCAAGCTGTCCAAAGAGTCGATCACCGAGTACCTGAGCTCCAACATCACCCTGCTGCGCTGGATGATCGGCGAAGGCTACGGCGATGCGCGTACTCTGGAACGCCGCGCTCAAGCGATGGAAGCCTGGATTGCCAACCCTGAGTTGATGGTTGCCGATGCTGACGCCGAATACGCTGAAATCATCGAAATCGACCTGGCCGACATCAAAGAGCCTGTGCTCTGCGCGCCGAACGATCCGGACGACGCCCGTCTGCTGTCCAGCGTTGCTGGCCAGAAGATCGACGAAGTGTTCATCGGTTCGTGCATGACCAACATCGGTCACTTCCGCGCTGCCGGTAAACTGCTGGATCAGGTCAAGGGTCAGCTGCCAACCCGTCTGTGGCTGTCGCCGCCGACCAAAATGGACGCTCACCAGTTGACCGAAGAAGGCTACTACGGCATCTACGGCAAGGCTGGCGCGCGCATGGAAATGCCGGGCTGCTCGCTGTGCATGGGTAACCAGGCTCGCGTTGAACCGAACTCCACCGTAGTGTCGACATCGACCCGTAACTTCCCGAACCGTCTGGGCGACGGCGCAAACGTCTACTTGGCTTCGGCTGAGTTGGCGTCTGTTGCTTCGATCCTGGGTCGCCTGCCGACCGTCGAGGAGTACATGGCCTACGCGAAGGAAATCGACACCATGGCCAGCGATGTCTATCGCTACCTGAGTTTCGACCAGATCGCCGAGTTCCGTGAAGCTGCTGCGAATGCCAACATTCCGGTCATTCAAGCCTAACGTTACAACGCTATAGAAAACGCCGCGTATCTTGCGATACGCGGCGTTTTTTTATGCCTGCTGATCAGTCCATGCCTTCAGCGCCTCCTGAACCGCGCCGTCCACACTCAAGCCACTGAGTATCACCTGCGAACGCTCGGTCACCGGCAAGGCCCGCAATGCCTCTTTGGCCTCGTGCTTCAAACGCGCCAGCACCAATCGCTTGCCTTCAACACTGACATGCCCAAAGAACTCCTCCAGCGCCTCGATGCTGGTGCCGTCCAGGTCAGGCGACTCTTCCAGACTCAAAATGACCGTATGAATCGGCTCTTCACTGTGACGTATCAATCTGAGCGCCCCGCCCAGGATCCGTTCGACATTGGCGAAAAACAGCGGCTCACCGGGGCGAAGAATGATCATCCCGGGAATTTTCAGGGCTAAGGGATGGCGTTGCAGATCGACGTAATCATGCCCGCCACCCATTTGCCCAAGGATCTGGATATCCGCCGAGGACATCTGCCTCAGCATCAGCACGACGCTGATGGCGACCGCCACCAACAATCCATCCAGCACACCGAGTACCAGCACCGCCACCACGGCACAGGTGACCAGCAATCGGTCGCGGCGCCAGACAAAATAGCGCCCTAATGGCTGCAGGCTCAGCCCGCGAGCCAGGGCATGAATGACGATGGCCGCCAGCACCGGCTCCGGTGTCAACGCAATGTATGGCAGCACCGTCAGCACGATGGCCAGCACCACCAATGCCGCGATGCCACCTGCCAGGCGCGAGTCGGCACCCGCCGCCTCATTGGCAGAGGTAGCCGAATAACCAGCGCCCGCCGGCATCCCATGAAACAGGCCGGAAATCAGATTAGCCGCCCCAAGCGCGAGCAAATCCCGGTTCGACGACACCCTATCGCCGTGCTTGAGGGCAAAGGAGCTGATCGAGCCGTACGACTCGGCATACAAGATCATCACCATGGCAAAGCCCAACTCACCCAGGCGCAACCAGTCGGCGAACGGCAATACCGGAAGATTCGGGATCTCCAGCCTCAAATCAATCACACCGATCAACTTCACCCCATAGGCCGGCAGGTTCAGCCATTGGCCGGCCGCAATACCGACCATCACCACCAGCAGTCCTCCCGGCAAGCGTTTGACCCGTGCGAACAGCCATAACAGTGCCAAGGCTAGCGCTGCAACGCCGGCACCGGCCCAGTTCCAGTGCGGTAACTGCTCCAGTAACTCAGGCAGAAAACGGATTAGATTGCTGTTGGTCAGGTGCACGCCGACGATGCTGGCGACCTGCTTGATGACGATGGTGATCGCCAGACCAAACGTAAACCCGCGCAATACCGGCTTGGCGATGAAGGACGTCACGCTGCCGAGCTTGAGCAGCCCCGCCAGCAGAAAGAACGCCCCGGTCACCAGCACCAGAGCGATCGCCAGCGTCAATCGCAGCGCTGAATCGCCACCCGCCAGCGTCACGGTCGCCGCCGCCAGCACCGCTGCCGAAGAGGACGTCGCGGAAACAATGGCGTAGCGGCTGGTACCGAACAACCCATAACAGAGCAAACCGGCGAACAATGCGATGACCCCGGCCTGAGGTGGTAACGCCGCGATGCTCGAATAGGCAACGGCTTCAGGCAACAGCAAGCCAGCAATCGACAGGCCTGCAAGCAGATCCCGCGTGCGGTTTTGCGGTGGTGGTGCAGCCTGCTCCGGGGGTGACCCAGAGATTGGCGCGCGCGGACTAATCAGCAATCGGACCGACCCAGCCCGGCAGATATCGGGCTTCCTGACTGCGTGCAAGAATCAGGGCTTTGTCCTGAAGTTTCGGGCCCTGATCGTTGATCAGTTCACTGGCAATCCGGCTGCGGAAAAAATCAGCCCAGAGAAACTCACTGAAGGGCGTCGCGTCCTTGGCGTAACCACCGGCACGTCGCAACTGCCCGGCCAGGCTGCGATAGGGATCGTCTTGCAAATCGGCGATACGCCGAGGGATGGCCTCATATGGACGCCTTTCGCCCTGGGCGTCGTAGGGGTGTGCCCACTGGTTAAAGTTCATCACATTCCAGAACGTCACCGGCTCGACAAAAGACAAATCCTTGAGCACCAGCAGTGCTACGAACTTGACCTCTTCTTGTAGCAGCGCCAAACCGAAATGATGGTGATCGACGATGTAATAACGCCCTTCAGGCCCCAGAATAGAGGGAAACCAATGATTCTCCAGCGCCGCAGCGCGCTCCTTGCGTTTGAGTTTTCCCCAGTCCTTGCGCTTGGCATTCACTTCGGCCAGGCCGACGGTGAGCTGCGTTGGATGCAGTTTTTCCAGCTTACCGGTGATCAGTTGCGGATGAGCACGAGCCATGTAGAGCCTCCAGATGAGAAAGCCCGAAACGTTTGGCGAGTTCACCTGTTTCTAAAAGCAGGAACTGCACGGCGCGGGGCATAAGTCCCAAGCTTAGACGGCAATGGCGCTATGGCCTTGATACCCATCAAATATTCAACGAATCGGTGAGGCAACGTCAGCAAAACCGCCACAGCGCATTGCACGCTGAATCGGCGTCCGTCACTTTGTTCAAGCACACGCTTGTGAGTCGAGGGTCGGCCTGGAGGTCCAGGCTGACCCTGCACAGGCTCAGGCGGTGAGCGAATAAATCAACGCCGAAATCGCCACCAGGCCGACCAGTGTCACGAAGACGTTGGAGGCCTGGCCGCGATACGCAGCCATGGCCGGCACACGACGGATCGCATACATCGGCATCAGGAACAGAATCGCCGCGATGACCGGGCCACCCAAAGTTTCGATCATGCCCAGGATGCTCGGGTTGAGCGTCGCGACGATCCAGCACACCACCAGCATGAAGGCAGCGGTCATGCGATCCAGAGTCTTCGGTGCCGGGCGACGGCCACTCTTGACGATCAAGCCCTTCAGGCCTTCGCTGGCGCCAATGTAGTGCCCCAGGAATGACTTGGAGATGGCCACAAAGGCAATCAGCGGTGCGGCGAAAGCAATCGTCGGGTTGCTGAAGTGGTTGGCCAGGTACGACAGGATCGACAGGTTCTGCGCCTTCGCTTCAGCCAATTGCGCTGGCGACAAAGTCAGCACGCAGCTAAAGACAAAGAACAGCACCATCACCACCATCAAGCCGTGGGCGCGAGACAGGATCTGCGAGCTGCGCTCTTCAGCATGGGCGCCATAACGACGCTTCTGGTCCACCGCAAACGCCGAGATGATCGGCGAATGGTTGAACGAGAACACCATCACTGGAATCGCCAGCCACAGCGTGTGCAGCAGGGCCGAAGGCTCAGGCAGTGTGGTCGCAGTGGCGAGAATGCCGCCGGTCCAGTGCGGAACCAGGAACACTGCCAGGAAAAGCAACGCAACGATGAACGGATAGACCATCAGGCTCATGGCCTTGACGATCGCCTGTTCGCCACAGCGCACCACTGCCAACAGGCCGAGAATCAGCACGAACGACAGAATCGCCCGCGGTGGCGGCATGATGTGCAACTGGTGCTCGAGGAAACTGCCCACGGTGTTGGTCAGGGCTACGCTGTAGATCAGCAGAATCGGGAAGATGGCGAAGAAATACAACAAGGTGATCAGCGCGCCAGCCTTGATCCCGAAATGCTCTTCGACCACTTCGGTGATGTCCGCACCCGCACGGCCGGAGAGCACGAAGCGGTTGAGGCCGCGGTGCGCATAAAAAGTCATCGGAAACGCCAGCAGCGCCAGAATCAACAACGGCCAGAAGCCGCCTAGACCAGCGTTGATAGGCAAAAACAGGGTACCCGCACCGATTGCCGTGCCAAACAGGCCCAGCATCCAGGTAGTGTCATGACGATTCCAGCTACTTAGGCTTGCTGGTACCGCCGCATCAAAGCGTTCGCCGACGCTATTGGCCTGATCATTCATCCGGTCGGATCTCCGCATTCCGTTCATTTGCCACACAGCCGGAGCGAGTCAGAAAAAGCTGACAGGCAGCGCCCCGGCCGTAACAGGGGCGCGATTCTCCGGGATTAATCAACAGAAGCAAAGACTTAGCTGAGCAGCGGTAAAGCGGATGAGCTTGAGCGCCAGAAATTTTCTGTGGCAGCAACGCCCTCATCGCAGTTCAGCTCGGCTCCTACAAAAAAGCCGGAACCAAGGCTAATGCCAGTCAGTTAAGGATTTTTAAGTTCAGCACTGTCCCCCGTAGCAGCTGCCGAAGGCTGCGTCCGGCTGCGCAGCAGTCGTAAAACAGTCACTGCGGTATTCCAGACAAATCGTGGAAGCAGGATTTGCGACGGCTTCGCCGCCGGACGCAGGCTTCGCCAGCTGCTACGGTCCGCGTAATGTCTTAACTGACTGGCATTGGGAGCCAAGGCTCCTCATCTTTTTTAACCTGCCGGATCACACGCTGTAAGCACGCTCGTCATGCTCGGCCAGGTCCAGGCCCACTGTCTCGTTCTCGCCACTGGTGCGCAGGCCGAGGGTCCATTCCAGTACCTTGAGGATGATCAGGCTCACGACAAAGCAGTAGACGAAGGTGAAGCTGACGCCCTTCAACTGAGTCAGCACCTGAGTCACGATATCCAGATTCTCGACGTAACCGCCCAATGCAGGAGACGCGAAGACGCCGGTCAGGATCGCACCGACGATTCCGCCAATGCCGTGCAGGCTGAACACATCCAGCGAATCATCGTAACCAAGCTTCTGCTTCAGCTGGCTGACGCCGAAGAAACAGGCGGCCCCGGTGATCAGGCCAATCGCCAAGGCACCGGCCGGACCGACAAAAGCACAGGCCGGGGTGATGCCGACGAGGCCGGCCAATGCACCTGAGGCCGCACCGAGCGCGCTGGGCCGACCCTGGATCAGGGATTCGGTGAGCATCCAGCCGACGACACCGGCGCACGCTGCCACCTGGGTGGTCAGCATGATGATCCCGGCACCGGTATTCACCGCGGCTCCCGAGCCGATATTGAATCCGAACCAGCCAACCCACAGCAGACCGGCGCCCATCAGGGTGAAACCGAGGTTATGCGGTGGCATCGCGACGTTCGGGTAGCCTTTGCGTTTGCCCAGTACCAGGCACGCCACCAGTGCCGCCACGCCCGCATTGATATGCACCGCAGTGCCGCCGGCGAAATCCAGCACACCCCAATTGACCATCAAGCCGCCGGGTCCGCCCCAGATCATGTGCGCGACCGGCGCGTAGACAAAGGTGAACCACAGCGCCATGAACGCCAGCGCGGCGCTGAACTTCATGCGCTCGGCGAATCCACCGGCAATCAGCGCCGGCGTAATGATCGCGAAGGACATCTGGAACACGCTGTAGACGCCTTCGGGAATACTGCCGACCAGGCTGTCGTGGGTCATGTCGAGCATGAACACTTTGCTGAAACCGCCGACAAAGCTGTTCAGATTGACTTCACCGGCGACCATGCCAGTCGCGTCGACGACGATGCTGTAGCCGTAGACCACCCACAGCACACCGATCACCCCGGCGATGGCAAGCAACTGAGTGAACACCGAGAGGAAGTTTTTCGCCCGGACCATCCCGCCATAAAACAGCGCCAGGCCCGGAATGCACATCAACAATACGAACATCGTCGCGGTCATCATCCAGGCGGTGGTACCGGTGTCCAGGGTGACATCGGCCGCCGAGGCCAGAGGCGACAGGCACAGTGCCGCGAACATCAGCGTCAGCCGGGAGAAAGTCAGCCGTGAATCAGGGAATGGAATCATTGTCAGCAAGCTCCAGAGCAGGAAAATCGTCTAAAGGGGGCTGGCAGAGGAAAGAAAGTGCGAGGTGATGGGGCCTCGCGGTGCATACGGGTCTGTGCCCGCTGGTGGTAAAACCGGAGACCTGTGGGAACGGGCTTGATCGTTCCCACGCTCTGCGTGGGAATGCAGCCCGTGACGCTCCGCGTCACCTCCAAGAGCCGACGCAGAGCGTCCAGTGAGGCATTCCCACGCGGGAGCGTGGGAACGATCGATCGAGCCCACTCCCACAGGTCCTACGTTTTAGTACTGCTGCCCAGGAATCCACGAAGTCCCGGCCAACGGTACGCGGGCCATGGCGGCGGCTTCCACGGTCAAGGCCACCAGATCCTCAGGGTCGAGGTTATGCAGGTGCGACTTGCCGCAAGCCCGGGCCATGGTCTGGGCTTCGAGGACCAGCACCCGCAGGTAGTTGGCCAGACGTCGACCGCCCTCCACCGGATCCAACCGCTTGGACAGTTCCGGGTCCTGGGTGGTGATGCCCGCCGGGTCGCGGCCCGCTTGCCAGTCATCGTAGAAACCGGCGGCCGAACCAAGCTTGCGCAGTTCCTCGTCCAGACGTGGATGGTTGTCACCCAGGGCGATCAACGCCGCCGTACCAATGGCCACCGCATCCGCGCCGAGGGCCATGGCCTTGGCCACGTCGGCACCGTTACGGATACCGCCGGAAACGATCAACTGCACCTTGCGATGCATGCCCTCCTCCTGCAACGCCTGCACCGCAGGCGGGATGGCACCGAGAATCGGAATGCCGACGTGCTCGATGAACACCTCCTGAGTCGCCGCTGTGCCGCCTTGCATGCCGTCGAGCACAATCACATCGGCACCGGCCTTGATCGCCAGTTTGACGTCGTAGTACGGACGGCTCGCGCCGATCTTCACGTAGATCGGTTTTTCCCAATCGGTGATTTCACGGATCTCGGCGATCTTGATCGCCAGGTCGTCCGGCCCGGTCCAGTCCGGGTGACGGCAGGCACTGCGTTGATCGACGCCGATGGGCAGCGTGCGCATCCCGGCCACGCGCTCGGTGACTTTCATGCCCAGCAGCATGCCGCCGCCACCTGGTTTGGCGCCCTGCCCCAGGACGATTTCGATGGCATCGGCCTTGCGCAGATCATCCGGGTTCATGCCGTAACGCGATGGCAGGTACTGATAAACCAGGTGCTGGGACTGTCCGCGCTCTTCCGGGGTCATGCCGCCGTCGCCGGTGGTGGTGCTGGTCCCGGCGATGGTCGCGCCACGGCCCAGGGCTTCCTTGGCATTCGCCGACAAGGCGCCGAAGCTCATGCCGGCAATGGTTACCGGAATCTTCAGGTGCAGGGGCTTTTTGGCGAAGCGGTTGCCGAGGATCACATCGGTGCCGCATTTCTCGCGATAGCCTTCCAGCGGATAGCGGGAAACACTGGCGCCGAGCAATAGCAAGTCATCGAAGTGCGGCAGCTTGCGCTTGGTGCCGCCACCGCGAATGTCGTAGATGCCGGTTTCGGCGGCGCGCTGGATTTCCTGAATGCTCAGGCGGTCGAAAGTCGCGGATTCGCGCAGGACCGGAACAGGTTTGTCGCTCATTGTGTTCTCCTTAGTACGCGGACGCGTTATCGACTTTGAAGTTGTACAACTGACGGGCCGAACCGTAGCGTTTGAAGGCTTTCGGGTCAGCGGTGAAACCGGCTTGGTCCAGCAGCTCTTTGAGCTCGGCAAGATGTTCGTCGCGCATTTCCTTTTCAATGCAGTCCGACCCCAGCGACTGCACGCTGCCCTGCACGTAGATCCGGGTTTCGTACAGCGAATCGCCCAAGGCATCGCCGGCATCGCCGCAGACCACCAGCCGCCCGGCCTGGCCCATGAAGCAGCTCATGTGGCCGATGCTGCCGCCGACCACGATGTCGATGCCTTTCATGGAAATCCCGCAACGCGCACCGGCGTCGCCCTCGATCACCAGCAAGCCGCCATGAGCGGTGGCGCCAGCGGCCTGGGAGGCGCTGCCCTTGACCCGTACCGAACCGGACATCATGTTTTCCGCCACACCGGTACCGACGTTGCCGTGCACAGTGATGTGGGCTTTCTTGTTCATGCCTGCGCAGTAGTAACCGGCGTGGCCCTGGATATCGATGAACAGTTCCTGGTCAACGCCGACCGCAATGTTGTGCGCGCCGTTGGAATGGGTCACCACCCACTCAGCAAAGCTCAGTTGTCTGGCCTGGTCGTGCAGCGCCTGATTGAGCTCGCGTACTTCACTGACAGATAGATCGATAGTTTTCATAACGGGGCTCCTCAGGCGCTTTTGCGTTCCCAGATGTACATGGTGGATGGCGCCGGTTCCCAGACCTTGGCGTTCTCGATGCCGGGCAGGCTGGAGAGCGCCTGGTATTCCGAGGCCATGGCGACGTAGTCGTCGGTTTCGGCGAGGATCGCCGGCTTGCAGGCAATCGGATCGCGGATCACCGCGAAGCCGTTGCGGGTGCCGATGGCGAACGTGAAGAAACCGTCGAGGTCGTCCAGCGCGTGATCCAGCGCCACTTTCAGCGAGTCGCCCTGTTGCAGGCGCCAGGCCAGGTAACCGGCGGCGACTTCAGTGTCGTTCTCGGTCTGGAACACGATGCCCTGACGCTTGAGTTCCTGGCGCAGGCGGAAGTGGTTGGACAACGAGCCGTTGTGCACCAGGCACAGGTCGGCACCGGTGGAAAACGGGTGGCTGCCTTCCATGGTCACGGCGCTTTCGGTGGCCATGCGGGTATGGCCGATGATGTGACTGCCTTTCATCCCGGCGAGGTTGAAGCGCTCGGAGATTTCCTTGGGCAAGCCCATGCCCTTGAGGATCTCAATGCTTTGACCGGCGCTCATGATGCGCACGCCCGGCGCCAGTTCGGCCAGTGCACTGCGAACAGCGGCTTCTTTGGCGGGGGTTTTCAACACCACTGCGCTGGCGTTCTGAAACCAGTTCACCGACTGGCCGAGCCGGCCTTCCAGCGCGCCCATCAGGGCATTGAAGTCAAAACCGGGCACCGTGCTTTGCAGGGTCAGCTTGACCGAGCCTTCAGCCACTTCATCGCCATAAATGGCAAAGCCGGCGCTGTCCGGGCCACGGTCGGTCATCGACAGCAGCATGGGTTCGAAGAGTTTGCCAAGCCGGGACTCCAGCGCTGGATTCTTCAAGTACAGACCTACGATTCCGCACATACATTTCTCCTACTGGGCAGCCGGTTCCTCGATCAGAGGTACCGGGTCGATACAAAACGGGTGGTTGAAAAGACTCGCTTAGAAAAATTCGGTGTAGCGCTGGATCTCCCAATCGGAGACGTGGCGGCTGTACTCGACCCATTCCATGCGTTTGAGCTCGATGAACTCGTTGACGATTTCGCTTCCGAGTTTTTCCCGGAACAACGGATCGGCATCCAGCGCGTCACAGGCTTCCTTGAGGCTTTGCGGCAAGGTGGCGATGCCACGGCCAGCGATTTCTTCGAGGCTCAGGGAGTAGAGGTTTTCGTTGCACGGCGGCCCTGCTTCCAGCTTGCGGTCGATGCCGTCCAGGCCGGCAGCGATGATCGCGGCGCTGACCAGGTACGGGTTGCAACCGGCATCCGGCAGGCGAAACTCGAGGCGCCCATAAGGGACACGGACCATCGCCGAGCGGTTGTTGGAGCCGTAGGCAACGAACGCTGGAGCCCAGGTCGAACCGGAAAGCGAACGGCCGACCACCAGGCGTTTGTAGGAGTTGACCGTCGGCGCGGCGAAAGCACACAACGCCGGACCATGGGCCAGCAGGCCGGCCGCGAAGTGATAGGCCATTTTCGACAGGCCCATGCCACTTGAGTCGCTGGCGTCATGGAACAGGTTCTTGTTCACAGCGTCAGCGATCGACAAGTGAAAGTGCATGCCGTTGCCCGCACGTTTGGGGTCAGGCTTGGGCATGAACGAGCAGATCATCCCCAGGTCGTTGGCGACTTCACCGGCGGCCATGCGGAAGAAGGTGAAACGATCGGCCGAAGTCAGCGCATCGCTGTAGGTGTAGTTGATCTCGAACTGGCCGTTGGCGTCTTCGTGATCGATCTGATAGATGTCGAAATCGACTTTCTGCAACGCTTCGGTAAGGTTCTCCAAGAACTGCCGCGAGCGCGACAGGCCTTTGTAGTCGTAGCAGGGTTTGTCCAGGTTATCGCTGGCATCAACGCTGCATAGCTTGCCTTCGGCGTCACGACGGAACAGGCTGAACTCGGGTTCCAGGCCGGTATTGAGGGTCCAGCCGCGAGCACTCAGGCGCTCCACCTGGCGCATCAAGACGTAACGCGAATCGTAAGGATGGGGTTCGTTGTTGACATGGCCGACGCAGACGATGCGCCCGTAACCCGGCTGCCAAGGCACCGCAGTCAAGGTACTCAGGTCGCCCTTGGCCATGAAGTCCGGGCCGTGGGGTTGCATGCCCATGCCGCAGATGGCGAAACCGGCAAAGCCGGCGCCACTGTCGATCACCGTCTGTAACCCGGAAACCGGCACCGACTTGGTTTTCGCCGAGCCGTGAATATCCACGAACTGAGCCAGCACGTATTTGATTTTGTGCTCATCGATGATTCGTTGTGTATCTGTGGGCAACATCACATATGACTCCTCGAGCAAGGCAAAACAGCGGGATCTGCTTGGAGGGTCGGCCGAAGTCGTTAACGATTGCCCAGTGCTAGAATTCAGCTGGACGAGACCTGAAGCCAACCCGATTATTCTCACAAAGAAATTTACTTTCCTAATGAGAATGCAATTGCCTTGCCAGATTTGCTTTCAGATAGCCGCTCCACAGCGCCTGGCGCCAGGAAACACTGGTGTTTCAAGGGCTCGTCAGGGAAATGAGTGTCGCAACGGGCAAACTTCAGACATGCTGGAACCGCTCAGGCTGGAGAAATGACGGGTAGCAGCAGGAGTGCATCGCACATTCATAGTGCGAAATTTATATTCATGATCGGAAATGAAGCATGAACAAAGTGATTCCCACCGAGGCCGAGCCCCGCTTGAGGCTTGAGCAGTATCTGGGCATGCAAATCAAGCGGCAGCGGCAATTGCAGGAATTGAAGATTGCCGATGTGGCGCAACTGGCCGGTATCAGCCAGGGCATGCTCAGCAAGATCGAAAATGCCCAGGTGTCCACCAGCCTCGATACCTTGAGCCGCCTGTGCGACGCCCTCGGTATGCCGATGTCGAAACTCTTCAGTCAATACGACCAGCAAGGCAGTGGCGCCCTGCTGGTGCGCAAGGGTGAAGGGATGCAGGTGGTGCGTCGCGGCACCGAGAAAGGCCACACCTATCACCTGCTCAACCACACCCGTGGGCCGAAGAAAACCTTCGAGGCTTACATGGTCACCATGGACGATGCCAGCGAAGAGTTCCCGACCTTCTCCCATCCGGGCACCGAGTTTCTCTATCTGCTCAAAGGCGAAATCGTCTACCGCCACGGTAACCAGCTCTATCACATGAAAGCCGGCGACAGCCTGACCTTCGATGGCGAAGTCCCTCACGGCCCCGAGCAGTTGGTGAAAGTGCCGATCCAGCTGCTGTCGATCATGAACTACGGCGACGACTGATCAAGACTCAGCACATCCCCCGTAGCAGCTGGCGTAGCCTGCGTTCGGCGGCGTAGCCGTCGTAAATCCAACCTCCACGGTTAACCTGAAACACCGCAGGGTCCGATTTTACGACTGCTTCGCAGCCGGACGCAGCCTGGCGGCAGCTGCTACAGGGCATCAGCGTTTGGCCACGATACAACATCCAGAACAACCCTCCTCCCCTCGCGCCTCCTTTCTTCCCCCTCGCAAAAAAAACCAAAACAACGCTGGACGGCGTTTTTTATTTCACCTATAAAAAGCGCCACAGGAATATTTTATTCGTGCAGAGAATCTTTATTCAGCGATGAATTTAATTCCCACCGATGAATATTCATCGACTCCACAGCCCCCTTAGCCTGTATGTCACCCTTGCGAGGACCCGTAATGAGTACCGAACCGGACCACTTCATTTTCAAGATCAGCTGCCCGGCGACATCGGGTATCGTCGCCGCCGTGACCTCCTTTCTCGCCGAGAACCGCTGCTACATCAGCGAACTGGCGCAGTTCGACGACGAGGAGACCGGTCAGTTCTTCATGCGCGCGGTCTTTCGCTTCAACAGCGGCGTCACGGGTGACATCGAAACCTTGCGCCGGGGCTTCGATGAAGTGGCTGTGGCACTGAACATGGACTGGCAATTGCACGCCGTCGCCCAGCCGATGCGCGTGTTGATCATGGTCAGCAAATTCGACCACTGCCTGACCGACCTGCTGTACCGCCACCACAAAGGCGAGATGGACATGCAGATCACCGCCATCGTCTCCAACCATCTGGAGCTGCGGCACATGGCCGAACGTGAAGGCATCCGTTTCATCTACCTGCCGGTGACCAAGGACACCAAGGCCCAGCAGGAAGCCGCGCTGCTGAAGATCGTTGAAGAAACGCAGACCGAGTTGGTGGTACTGGCGCGGTACATGCAGATCCTCTCCGATGACCTGTGCAAGCAATTGTCGGGCCGGGCGATCAACATCCATCACTCGTTCCTGCCCGGCTTCAAGGGCGCCAAGCCCTACCACCAGGCCCACCAGCGCGGGGTGAAACTGATCGGCGCGACAGCGCACTACGTCACCTCGGACCTGGACGAAGGTCCGATCATCGAGCAGGAGGTGCAACGGGTCGATCACGCCTACAAGGCAGACGATCTGGTGACTATCGGCCGCGATACGGAAACCGTCGCGCTGTCCAAAGCCGTCAAATATCACCTGCAACACCGGGTGTTCATCAATCGCGAAAAAACGGTGATCTTCCGATGAACAGTTCTATCCCGCTCGCCCGCGACATCGACGGCAAAGCCATTGCTTCCCAGGTCCTCAGCGAGGTCGCGGCCGAAGTCCGTGAACTGGCACAACAGCAGGTGACGCCGATGCTGGCCGTGGTATTGGTCGGTGAAGACCCGGCCAGTCAGGTCTATGTGCGCAACAAGATTCTTCGCGCCAAAGAGGCCGGAATCGGTTCACTGGAACAGCGCTTGCCCGCGACCACCAGCCAGGCGCAATTGCTCGCGGTGATCGCCGAGCTGAACGCCGACCCGACGGTCAACGGCATACTCGTGCAACTGCCGGTGCCGGCGCATATCGACGAAGGCGCAGTGATTCAGGCGATCGACCCGATCAAGGATGTCGACGGCTTTCATCGGGAGAACGTCGGTGGTCTGGTCCAGGGCCAGGAAGTCCTTACACCGTGTACGCCAAGCGGCTGCATGCGCCTGTTGCACGACACTTGCGGTGACCTGAGCGGCAAGCATGCGGTAGTGATCGGCCGCTCGAACATCGTCGGCAAGCCCATGGCGACCCTGTTGTTGCAGGCCCACTGTTCGGTCAGCGTGGTGCATTCGCGCAGCGTTGACGCCGCAGCCCTGTGCCGTCTGGCGGACATCGTGGTGGCTGCCGTCGGCCGTGCGCAGATGATCGATGCCAGTTGGCTGAAACCCGGTGCGGTGGTGATCGATGTCGGTATCAACCGCATCGAGACTGAACACGGCAGCCGCCTGGTGGGCGATGTCGATTACGCCAGCGCCCGCACCGTCGCCAGCGCCATTACCCCGGTGCCCGGCGGTGTCGGCCCGATGACCATTGCCTATCTGCTGAAAAACACCGTGATCGCCACCCGCCTGCAGCTGCAGCGGGCTGCCGACTCGCCTGCCACTCAACCGCCGATCCAGGAGGCGTGATGCCCTTTAATCTCTTGAAGTACGGCCTCTCCTGCGAGTACACGGCTGAGATGGACCTGCCACCGCCCAAGGAACTCAAGTCTTCCTACGACGTAGTGATCATCGGCGGCGGCGGTCATGGCGTGGCAATTGCCTATTACCTGGCCAAGTACCACGGCATCACCAATGTCGCGGTGCTGGAAAAATCCTATCTGGGTGGCGGCAACACGGCGCGTAACACCGCAGTGATTCGCTCCAACTACTTGACCAGCGAAGGCGTGCGTTTCTACAGCGAGTCGGTGAAGTTGTTCAAGGACCTGTCCAACGAGTTCGACTTCAACATCATGTACTCCGAGCGCGGCCAACTGACCCTCGCCCACACCGACGCAACGGTCCGGGCTTTCCGCCAACGCGCTGAGGTGAACAAGCACTTCGGTGGCCGTACGGAAATGATCGACCGCCAGCAGATCCGCGAACTGGTGCCGAGCCTCAACCTCGACCCCGGCCACCTGCCGGTCCTGGCCGGCCTCTGGCATATCGACGGCGGCACCGCCCGCCATGATGCCGTGGCCTGGGGCTACGCCAAGGGCGCAGCGAAACGCGGAGTGGAAATCCATCAGCTGACCGAAGTGCAGGACCTGATTATCGAAAATGGCCGGATCACCGCAGTGAAAACCAACCGCGGCACGATTCAGTGCGGCTGCGCGGTACAAGCCGTGGCCGGGCACAGTTCATTGATGGCCAAGAAGGCCAAAATCGAGATGCCCATCGTCTGCTATCCGCTGCAAGCCATGGTCACCCAACCGTTCAAGCCGTTCCTCGATCCGCTGGTGAGCTCGTCGGCGCTGCACTGTTACGTGCAGCAGACCAGCCGTGGCGAAGTGGTGTTCGGCGGCGGCTCCGACCCCTACCCGCTCTATAACACCCGCTCGACCCTGGACCTGAAGGAAAGCCTGATTTCTGCCGCCATCGAAATGTTCCCGTTCCTGGCCAATGCCAAGCTGATGCGCCAGTGGGCCGGGATCACCGACATGACCCCCGATTACAGCCCGATCATGGGCCTGTCGCCGGTCGACAATTACTATCTGGATGCCGGTTGGGGGACCTGGGGCTTCAAGGCCACGCCAATCTGCGGCAAGACCATGGCCGAACTGGTCGCCTCCGGCGGCAAGGTTCCGGACCTGATCAAGCCTTTTGGCCTGGAACGCTTCTCGACCTTCCAGCAAGTCAACGAGATGGGCGCGACCGCGGCCAGTCACTAAGGGGCGAAACCTATGAAAGTCATGAATTGCCCACTGAACGGGCCGCGCAATATCACCGAGTTCACCTACGGCGGCGAGTTCAAGGACATGCCCGACCCGGTGACCTGCAGCGACGCCCAATGGGCGCATTACGTGTTCAACAGCGAGAACGCCGCCGGCGTGGTTCGCGAGTGGTGGATGCACAACGCCTCGAGCTACTGGTTCCTGGCCGAGCGCCACACCGTTACCGACGAAATCCTGCGCACTTTCGATGCTCGCGAAATCTACAACCAGCGCGTCGAGTTCAGCCTTGCGGAGCACAGCAATGAGCCAGCCTGATTCCACCTTTGAAAGCCGCTTGCCGCTGCCCATGGGCCTGCTGATCGATCGGCAACGCCCGTTGCTCTTCAACTTCGACGGCAAGCCCTATTCCGGCTTTGCCGGTGACAGCATCGCCAGCGCCCTGCTCGGCAGCGGCCGTTTTTTGCTCTCGCGCTCGTTCAAATACCACCGCCCACGCGGCCCGTTGACCATGGCCGGGCAAGACGCCAACACCCTGGTGCAACTGCCGCAAGAGCCTAATGTGTTGGCCGATACTCACTGGCTGCAGGCCGGTGTCCAGGTCAGCGGACAAAACTATGCCGGCTCCCTGGACAATGACCGGGATGCGCTGCTGGGCAAATTCTCGCGATTCATGCCGGTGGGCTTTTATTACCGCTCGTTCTACAAGCCCAAGGGCATGTGGAAAATCTGGGAGCCGCTGATTCGCAAAAAGGCCGGGCTGGGCATCCTCAACCTGGATTTCAAGCCGCAGTATTACGACAAGGCTTACCTGTTCGTCGATCTGGCCGTGGTCGGCGCCGGGCCCGCCGGCTTGCAGGCAGCACTGACCGCCGCCAATGCCGGGGCCAAAGTGCTACTGATCGAGCAACAGCGTCTATTGGGTGGCGCACTCACCTATGCACGCTTCGACGTGCAGGGCGCTCAGGCCGATGACGTGCGCCAGGCGCTGGTGAACGCAGTCAGCCAGCACGCCAACATCCAGATTCTCACTGAAGCGACCTGCAACGGCTGGTTCACCGACAACTACCTGCCGGTGATCAAGGACAAGCGCATGTACAAAGTGCGCGCCAGCCAATGCATCATCGCTTCGGGCGCCTTCGATCAGCCGGTGATTTTCCGCAACAACGACCTGCCCGGCGTGATGCTGTGCAGCGCCGCGCAACGCTTGATGAAGTTGTACGCGGTCAAACCCGGCAAACGCGCGGTGGTCCTGACCGGCAACGACGACGGTTATCGCACCGCGCTGGATTTGCTGGAGCAAGGGGTTGAAGTCGCAGCCGTAGTCGACATGCGCAACGGCGCCGACGATGCGCGTCTGAGCACCGAGCTCAAACGCCTGGGCGTTACCCTGCACCTGCAACACACCGTTTATGAAGCCTTGCACAGCAAAGGCATGCGCCACATCAGCGGCGTCGATATCCGACGCATCACGGCGCGTGGTGAAGTGGGCAAGGAACGTCTGCAACTCGATTGCGACCTGCTGTGCATGACCGCAGGCTACATGCCGGTCTATCAACTGGCCTGTCAGGCGGGTGGCAAGTTGGCCTACGCCGACCCGGTGGCGGAGTTCGCCATCACCGGCCTGCCGAAAAACCTCGCCATCGCCGGTTCCGTCAACGGTCGGCACCTGCTGGAAAACGTACTCAAGGACGGTGCCAAAGTCGGTGCGCAAGCGGCGTTGGCCTTGGGCCTGGCTGTGGAGCATCAGGAGCAGGCGCTGAGCCCCGAACATCGGGTCAACTTCGACTGGCCAATCTTCGCCCACCCGAGCGGCAAGGAATTCGTCGACTTCGATGAAGACCTGCAAATCCGCGACATCATCAACGCGACGCGCCACGGCTATCGCGACGTGCAGTTGGTCAAACGCTTCTCCACCGTGGGCATGGGGCCTTCGCAAGGTCGGCACTCGGCACTGCCAACGGCGCGTCTGGTGGCCGCCAGCACCCAGCGCACTGTCAGCGAAACCGGCGTCACCACCGCTCGCCCGCCGTTCGAGGCGGAAAAACTGGCACACATCGCCGGTCGCAGTTTCGACCCGATCCGGCGTACCGCCATCCATCAGCGTCATCTACAGGCCGGGGCGAAAATGATGCCGGCCGGTAACTGGCAGCGTCCGGCCTACTACGGCTTCAAGGACAAAAATGGCCAACCGGCCAGCCGTGAGCGCTGCATGCAGGAAGAAGCCTGTCATGTGCGCAAAAGCGTCGGCCTGATCGACGTCTCGACCCTGGGTGGCCTGGACATTCGCGGCCCGGATGCCGCCGAACTGCTGGAGCGGATGTACACCTTCGCGTTCGCCAAACAACCGATTGGCCGCACCCGTTATGCGTTGATGACCAACGAACACGGTGTGGTCATCGACGACGGCGTCTGTGCGCGGCTGGCTGACCAACACTTTTATGTCACGGCCACCACCAGTGGTGTCGACCGGATCTATCAGTCGATGCTCAAGTGGAACGTGCAATGGCGGCTGAACGTCGACATTGCCAACGTCACCGCGGCCATCGCGGCGGTCAACCTGGCCGGGCCCGAATCGCGCAAGGTGCTGGAAAAGGTCTGCGCCGATATCGACCTCTCGCCTGACGCCTTCCCTTACCTGGGTGTGCGTCAGGGCACGGTGGCCGGGATCGCCGCTCGGGTCATGCGGGTCGGCTTCGTCGGCGAGCTGGGGTATGAGATCCATGTGCCGGCGCGTTATGCCGAATACCTCTGGGACACGCTGATGGACGCCGGACGTGAACAGGGCATTCGCCCGTTCGGCGTCGAAGCACAGCGCTTGCTGCGGCTGGAAAAAGGCCACGTGATCATCAGCCAGGACACCGATGGCATGACCCACCCTGCAGAAATCGACATGGGTTGGGCGATCTCGCGCAAGAAGCCGTTCTTCGTCGGCCGGCGCTCCGTGGACATCCTCGAAGCCCAGCCGCTCAAGCGCAAACTGGTGGGTTTCACCTTGCCCAAGGGCAGCAGCCAACCGCTGGAAGGTCATCTGGTGCTCAAGGGCCCGGACATCAGCGGCAACGTCACCTCCTGCGAATATTCGCCAACGCTGGGCATGATCATCGGACTGGCCTATGCCGCCGTCGATCAGAGCACACCGGGGCAACAGATTCCGATTCGGGTAGAGGGCGCGCAAGTGGTACAGGCCACGGTGGTCAAACTGCCGTTCTTCGATGTCGATAGCCAACGCCAGGAGTTGTGATCATGGTTACTGCACAAGATTTTCGCGAACGCAGCCCATTGTCTGCCTTACAGGAAAACGCCCGGTTGGCACGTCTGGGCGACTGCCTGATCGTCAGCCGTTACGGCGATCAGGACGAAACCGCGCAGTTGGCGAGCTGCGCCCTGCTCGACCTGAGCAATCTGGCGCGGGTTGGCTTTCGTGGTGCCGATGCCGCCGCGCATCTGCACGCGCAACAATTCGAACTGCCGAGCGCGCCTAACCGCTGCGTCGTGCAGGCCGACGGCAGCAGCGTCGCACGCCTTTCCCAGACCGAGTATTTCCTGCTCGGCAGCTTGCAGGACGCGGGAGCCAGGCTTCAGAAGCTCGAAGCCCAATGGCAACTGTCCTCCAGCGCCTGCTACCTGCTGCCACGGCAGGACAGCCACGCCTGGATGGTGTTGACCGGCGAACACCTCAGCTCGGTGATGGCCAAGGTCTGCGGCGTCGATCTGCGGCAACAGACGTTCGCCACCGGTGCCGTGGCACAGACCTCGGTGGCGCGCATGAACGCGATCATCATCAACGCCTCGCAACCGGACCTGCCGCTGTTCCACATCCTCTGCGACCGGGCTTCGGCGCAATATTTGTGGGGTGCGTTGCTGGATGCGATGCAGGAGTTCGGTGGCGAACCGGTGGGTATTGATGCGTTGTTGGCGGGATGAGGTCTGCCTGAGGGATTTTCGTGCCTTATAGGCCGCCTCGCGAGCAAGCTCGGCTCCTACAGGTTATGTGCCAATCACACCACCCAGATCTGGCGCAATTCCACTGTAGGAGCCGAGCTTGCTCGCGAGACGGCGTACCTGACTCACCGCATGATGGCCCGGCTACTCCTGCAGGAGATTCCATGAACAGCATCGAAGACCCCACCCTCGACAGCGATTACCGTGTCCCGGCCTTGCAGCGCGGGCTGTGGATTCTGCAGTTGTTCAGCAGCAGCGAACGGGTGCTGAGCATGAACGATATCGCCGAGCGCCTGGCGCTCAGCGTGTCGTCGATCTACCGCATCGTGCAGACGCTCAATGGCATGGGTTATCTGAAAAAAGCCGGGAAAAACACCTATGAACTCGGCCCACAGGTGATCGCCAATGGCTTCACCTACCTGGCCAGCCGTGATCTGGTGGACATCGCGATCCCGCACCTGAACACCTTGCGTGACCGCAGCTCACTGTCCTGTCACCTGGCCGTGCGCGAGCAGACCGACAGCGTTTACATCTACCGGGCTTTCGCCTCCCAACGCTTGCCGGTCAACGTGCCCATCGGTACGCGCATTGCCTGCCATTGCACCGCAATGGGTCGGGTGCTGCTCAGCGATTTGAGCGAAGCCACCCTGGTCAGCCTGTACCAGCACGTGCGGCTCGACGACTACCCGGCGCCCGCGCCCAAGACCTTGCCCGAGCTGCAGCAGATCGCCGAACAGGATCGACAACTGGGCTGGGTACTGCACCGCTCCGATTACTCCACTGCCATCGCCACCGGTATCCGCGACCACCGCGGCGAGGTGGTCGCTGCAATCAATCTGTCCGGCCCGGATGCAATCATGGACTCCCCGGACAATCGCGAACGCTTCAAGAACATGCTGCTGGACAGTGCACGGTTGATCTCGGTGGAGATGGGTTTTAAGGCTTAACCCTCAAGCGCAATCCCCTTGGCGACACCAATCTAACGTGGGAGCGGGCTTGCTCGCGATAGCATCACCGCGGTGTTTCAGATACACCGAGGTGTCTGCATCGCGAGCAAGCCCGCTCCCACATTAGATTGGGCCAGGCTTCAAAACTGTCGCCATGCCCACATCGACTTCCAACCTATGGAATCGCACCCGCCGCATTCCCCACTTTCCCCTCCCCGCTCTACCTTCCGTCGCCTTCCCTTTCGATGAACTTGCAGCTGACGCTTGCATACACAATATTATGGTATACCATCATACGACAAACACATTCCCTCTCTCATACGGAGTCGCTCATGAGTTTCGAAATTCGCAAGATCGTCAGCTACGTGGAAGAAACCTTTATCGAAGGCGGCAAGGCCGCTGACACGCCCGTGACCATGGTCGGCCTGGCCGTTGTCATCAAGAACCCATGGCTGGGTCGTGGTTTTGTCGAAGACCTGAAGCCGGAAATTCGTGCCAACTGCTCCGATCTGGGGGCTCTGATGGTCGAGCGCCTGGTGGCGACGATCGGCGGCGCAGACAAGATCGAGGCTTATGGCAAGGCTGCCGTAGTCGGCGCCGACGGCGAGATCGAGCACGCTTCCGCGGTGATCCACACCCTGCGTTTCGGCAATCACTACCGCGAAGCGGTGAAAGCCAAGAGCTATTTGAGCTTCACCAACAAACGTGGCGGCCCGGGCACCTCGATCCAGATTCCGATGATGCACAAGGATGACGAAGGTCTGCGTTCGCACTACATCACCCTGGAAATGCAGATCGAAGACGCGCCGCGCTCGGATGAGATTGTCGTCGTTCTCGGTTGCGCCAACGGCGGTCGCCTGCACCCACGCATCGGCAACCGTTACATCGATCTGGAAGAACTGGCCGCAGAGAAAGCCCAGTAACTCATAAGATTTGCAGGAGCGATCCATGATTCGGCTCAGCGCTGAACTCACCCCGGCCGGCACCAGCTATCTGGCGACCGGCCAAGGCCAACCCGTGGTATTGATCCACGGCGTGGGTCTGAATAAAGAAATGTGGGGCGGCCAGATCGTTGGTCTCGCTCCGCATTACCGGGTCATTGCCTATGACATGCTTGGGCATGGTGCCAGCCCGCGCCCGGCATCCGGTACCGGGCTGCTCGGTTATGCCGACCAGTTACTGGAACTGCTCGAACATTTACAGCTGCCACAAACCACGGTCATCGGCTTCTCCATGGGCGGGCTGGTGGCACGGGCGTTCGCCCTGCATTACCCGCAGCATTTGCTCGGGCTGGTGGTGCTCAACAGCGTGTTCAACCGAAGCCTTGAGCAGCGCGCAGGGGTCATTGAGAGGACCGCCCAGGCCGCCGAGCACGGCCCGGATGCGAATGCCGAGGCGGCGCTATCGCGCTGGTTCAGCCGCGAATATCAGGCGGCCAATCCAGCACAGATCGCGGCGATCCGCCAGACCCTGGCCGGCAATGACCCACAAGGTTATCTGACCACCTATGAGTTGTTCGCCACCCAGGACATGTACCGCGCCGAAGACCTGGGCACTATCCAGGTGCCGACCCTGATCGCCACCGGCGAGCTGGACCCCGGTTCCACGCCACAAATGGCCCAGCAATTGGCCGAACGGATACCCGGCGCGCAAGTTGCCGTGCTCCACGAGCAACGGCATATGATGCCGGTAGAGTCGCCGCGCCTGGTCAATCAGGTGCTGCTGGACTTCCTCAACACGGCGCAAACCCGACAAAATCAAATAAAGGGGATCGTTGCATGACACTCGCACGCTTCCAGATGTGCATCGACGGACAATGGGTCGATGCCCTCTCCGGCAAGACCTTCGAAAGCCTCAACCCGGCGCTGGCCCAAGCCTGGGCCGAACTGCCGGATGCTGACGAAGCCGATGTCGAGCGCGCCGTACAGGCCGCGCAAAAAGCTTTCGAAAGCCCCGCCTGGCGCGGTTTGACCGCCACCGCCCGTGGCAAATTGCTGCGCCGTCTCGGTGATCTGATCGCCGAGAACAAAGAGCAGCTGGCGCAGCTGGAGAGCCGCGACAACGGCAAGCTGATCCGCGAGACCCGCGGTCAGGTCAGCTACTTGCCCGAGTTCTTCCATTACACCGCAGGCCTTGCCGACAAACTTGAAGGCGGCACCCTGCCGTTGGACAAACCCGACCTGTTTGCCTACACCGTGCATGAACCGATGGGGGTGGTCGCTGCGATCATTCCCTGGAACAGCCCGCTGTACCTGACCGCAATCAAGCTGGCCCCGGCTCTCGCAGCGGGCAATACCATCGTGATCAAGCCGTCCGAACACGCATCGGCAACGATCCTCGAGCTGGCCCGTCTGGCCCTTGAAGCCGGTATTCCAGCGGGCGTGGTCAACGTCGTCACCGGCTACGGACCCAGCACCGGCGCGGCCCTGACCCGCCACCCGCTGGTGCGCAAGATCGCCTTCACCGGCGGTGCCGCCACGGCCCGTCATGTGGTGCGCAGCAGTGCCGAGAATTTTGCCAAGTTGTCGCTGGAACTGGGCGGCAAATCTCCAAACATCATCTTCGCCGACGCCGACCTCGACAGCGCGATCAACGGTGCCATCGCCGGCATCTATGCCGCTTCCGGGCAGAGCTGTGTGTCCGGTTCGCGACTGTTGGTGCAGGACGAGATCTACGATGAGTTCGTCGAGCGTCTGGTAGAACGCGCCAAGCGCATCCGCATCGGCAACCCGCAGGACGACTCCAGCGAAATGGGCCCGATGGCCACCGCCCAGCAACTGGCCGTGGTCGAAGGCCTGGTGGCCGACGCCATCGCCGAAGGCGCCCGCCTGCGCCTGGGTGGCAAGCGCCCGCCAATGGACAGCGACGGCTGGTTCTACGAGCCGACCCTGTTCGAATGCGACCGCAATTCGATGAAGATCATGCAGGAAGAAGTCTTCGGCCCGGTCGCGTCGGTGATTCGCTTCAAGGACGAGGCCGAGGCGCTGGCCATCGCCAACGACTCGCAGTTCGGCCTGGCGGCAGGCATCTGGACCCGCGACCTGGGCCGCGCCCACCGCTTGGCGCGGGATGTACGCTCCGGGATTATCTGGGTCAACACCTACCGTGCAGTCTCGGCCATGGCGCCGATCGGCGGTTTCAAGAACAGCGGCTACGGTCGCGAGAGCGGCATCGATTCGGTGCTGGCCTATACCGAGCTGAAAACGGTATGGATCAACCTCTCGTCGGCTCCCATGCCCGACCCCTTTGTCATGCGTTGAGGATGGCCCGAAATGATCGAACCTGGCATTTATAAAGACGTGATGGCCTCCTTCCCCTCCGGGGTCACGGTGGTCACCACCCTCGACCCCGAGGGCGGCATCGTCGGCATCACCGCCAGCGCCTTCAGTGCGCTGTCGATCGACCCGGCGCTGGTGCTGTTCTGCCCCAACTACGCCTCCGACACCTACCCGATCCTGCGCGACAGCAAACGCTTCGCGATCCATTTGCTCTCGGCGGATCAGCAGGCCGTGGCCTACGCCTTTGCCGGTAAAGGCAAGGACAAGGCCAAAGGCATCGAATGGCACCTGAGCGAACTGGGCAACCCGCTGCTCAACGAGGCCACGGCGATCATCGAGTGCGAACTGTGGCGCGAATACGATGGCGGCGACCACGCAATCATCGTTGGCGCGGTGAAGAACCTGATCCTGCCTGAGCAACCGGTCACGCCAATGATCTATCACCGAGGCAAGCTGGGCCCGCTGCCCACCCTCGCCTGAGCACTTTTCTTCAGGGTCGCACGCCACCACCCATCATCACCGCGAAGGTTCGAAATACGGCATCGACGACTACCTTGAACTCAAATACACCCTGATGGGTGGGCTTTGATCCGCCGGGAGCGATCTGACATGAACAACGAGAAATACCAAAAGGGTCTGGCGATCCGCACTCAAGTGCTGGGCCAGGACTATGTGAACAAATCGATCGAGAACGCCGACGACTTCACCCGGCCGCTGCAGGAAATGGTCACCGAGTACTGCTGGGGTCACGTCTGGGGCCGCGAGGGCTTATCGCTTAAAGAACGCAGCATGATAAACTTGGCCATGATTTCGGCACTCAACCGGCCACACGAACTCAAGCTGCATGTACGCGGCGCCTTGCGTAACGGTCTGAGTCGTGAACAAATACGGGAGATCCTGCTTCAGGTAGGCATCTACTGCGGTGTCCCCGCAGCCGTAGACAGTTTCCGTCTCGCCCGTGAAGCATTCGCCGAAGCCGACGCCGAGGCATCCAGTTAACCACTGGCTGTTCAATCTGACCGGAGCACTGATGATCGAAGCGATCGAAGTGCTCTTTTTGCATGGACAGCCACATTCAGAGCGGACCCGATGAAACGCCTGCCACTTGACGACAGCTTCAAGGTCAATCGCAACCCCGTTACCCTGCGCGAAATCGTGCTGGATAAACTGCGAAGCGCCATCATGAACTTCCAGCTTCTGCCGGGAGACCGTCTGGTCGAGCGGGATCTGTGCGACCGTCTGGGTGTCAGCCGCACCTCCGTTCGTGAAGCCCTGCGCCACCTGGAATCCGAAGGCCTGGTGGAATTCGCCGATGCCAAGGGCCCGAGCGTTGCCATCATTACCCTGGAAGATGCCTGTGATATCTACGAGCTGCGTTGCGTGCTCGAAGGCCTGATCGTCCAGTTGTTCACACTGCGCGCCAAGGCCAAGGATGTTCGCGCCCTGGAAAAAGCCCTCGAGGAGAACCGCAAGGCCCTCAAGGACGGCGAATTGCAGCAAGTACTCGATTCGGTACAAGGCTTCTACGACGTTTTGCTGGAAGGCTCGGGCAACCACGTCGCGGCCACCCAGTTGCGCCAGTTGCAGGCACGCATCAGCTATCTGCGCGCCACCTCGGTATCCCAGGAGAACCGCCGCAGCGTCAGCAACCAGGAAATGGAACGCATCGTCGAGGCGATCAAGAGCGGCGACCCACTGGCTGCGCATCAGGCATCGGTCGATCACGTCCGCGCCGCCGCGAAAGTTGCGCTGGACTACCTCAAGCTCAAGCAGAACGAGACTGACAAGGTGCGTGAAATCGTCTCGCCCATTGTTCTCAAAGAACCGCGCATAGGTCACTGAACATGCCCATCCCGCGCTTCTGCCCGCAATGCGGTAGCAGTGACCTCGGTCACCAGCAGCCGCAAGGCGATACCCATGAGCGCTTGATGTGCCGCGGTTGCGGTTACATCCACTACGTCAATCCAAAGATCATTGCCGGCTGCATCATCGAGCAGGATGGCAAATACCTGCTGTGTCAGCGTGCGATCCCGCCGCGCCCCGGCACCTGGACCCTGCCCGCAGGCTTCATGGAAAGTGGCGAAACCACCGAGCAGGGAGCCCTGCGCGAAGTCTGGGAAGAAACCGGGGTGCGCGCGGAAATCGTCTCGCCCTACTCGATCTTCAGCGTGCCGCAGATCAGTGAGGTCTACATCATCTTCCGCGCCATCGCCGTGGAAGACACTGGACAATACGGCCCGGAAACTCTCGACTGTCGCTTTTTCGCGCCCCAGGACATTCCCTGGGACAGCATCTACTACCCGGCCATCCGGCAGATCCTCGAACGCTATATCGAGGAACGCCAGGCGGGTGTCTACGGCATCTATATGGGCAACGATGACAGCGGCACAGTCCACTTCATCCGCTGACCGAACCGCCGAAACTCAGGCTTCATACCCTTCGACAATGATCACTTCAGCCCTGGCTGCGCCCTGGCGGTACTGGCACGCCTGCTGATATTCCGGCGAGCGATAACACGCCTGCGCCTGTTCGTAAGACTCGAACTCGATCACCACGCTGCGTTGCGGCGTCGCCCTGCCCTCCATTGCCTCGCAACGCCCGCCACGGGCCAGCAGCTTGCCGCCAAACAGGGCGAAGGCTGCTGGCGCGCGCTGGGTGTATTGAACGTATTGATCCGGGTCGGTGACGTCGACGTGGGCAATCCAGTAAGCCTTCATAGCAACCTCGTTATTTCGGTTTATTTTGTATTATGGTATACCATAAACACAAACCTTCAACCATTCGCGACACAGAGAGCCCGAGCATGGCCTTCAACAGCATCGAAGAACTTATCGAAGATTACCGTCAAGGCAAGATGGTCCTGTTGGTCGACGATGAAGACAGAGAAAACGAAGGCGACCTGCTGCTCGCCGCCGAACGCTGCAACGCCCGGGCGATCAGTTTCATGGCCCGTGAAGCACGGGGTCTGATTTGCCTCACGCTGACCGACGAGCACTGTCAGCGGTTGGGTCTGGAGCAGATGGTGCCGAGCAATGGCAGTGTATTCAGCACCGCCTTCACCGTGTCCATCGAAGCCGCCACCGGGGTCACGACCGGAATCTCGGCCGCCGACCGCGCCCGCACCGTCGAGGCCGCCGTGGCGGCGACTGCTACCGCGCAAGACCTGGTACAACCGGGGCATATTTTCCCGTTACGGGCCAAGGAAGGTGGCGTGCTGACCCGCGCCGGGCATACCGAGGCCGGTTGCGATCTGGCGCGCCTGGCCGGTTTTACCCCGGCCTCGGTGATCGTTGAAGTGATGAACGATGACGGCACCATGGCCCGGCGACCGGACCTGGAGATCTTTGCGGCCAAACACGGCATCAAGATCGGCACCATCGCCGACCTGATCCATTACCGGCTCAGCACCGAACATACAGTGACCCGCATCGGCGAGCGCGAACTGCCAACCGTTCACGGTACGTTCCGACTGGTCACCTATGAGGACCGGATCGAAGGCGGCGTGCACATGGCCATGGTCATGGGCGATATCCGTCGCGAAGACCCGACACTGGTCCGCGTGCATGTGATCGATCCGCTGCGCGACCTGGTTGGCGCCGAGTACACCGGGCCGTCGAACTGGACGCTGTGGGCGGCACTGCAAAAAGTCGCCGAAGAAGGCCGTGGTGTGGTGGTAGTACTGGCCAATCACGAGTCCTCGCAGGCGCTGCTTGAGCGGATTCCCCAGTTGACCCAACCGCCTCGGCAATACACCCGCTCACAATCGCGAATCTATTCCGAAGTCGGCACCGGGGCACAGATTCTGCAAGACATCGGCGTCGGCAAACTACGCCACCTCGGGCCACCGCTCAAATATGCAGGCTTGACCGGGTACAACCTGGAAGTCGTGGAAAGCATTCCGTTTACCGGCTGACGCTCTACCCCTGTAGGAGCGAGCTTGCTCGCGATGGACGTTAACGATAACGCGTGCTTTCTGAATAACACGTCGCCCTTGAGTCCATCGCAAGCAATCGAGCGTCGACCGGCTGCTCCTACAGGGGTTTTGCATACACCTGATGCACAAAATATCGCCATCTGCTGACAATCGGTAAGGCGAAGCCCTTGCAGAAAGTTTGGAATACCATAATATGATATTCCATAGACCGAGCAATTCGTCAGGTGCACCCGCCAGGGAGGACACACAACAACAGCCCCTGACACGGTCGATGTTCAAGGCCCCGATGGACCTACTGCTCCCGATAGGCGGGCGTCAACAGCCCGCTCAAAAACACAACAAATGAGGGCGTAAAAATGGTGTTGAATAAACGTGCAACCGCGTTACTCGCTGCAGGCTTTCTGGCGCTTACCTGCACTGCAGCCAGTGCGGCTGACAGCATGAGTTTCGTCAGCTGGGGTGGCTCTACCCAGGATGCGCAAAAGCAGGCCTGGGCCGACCCTTTCAGCAAGTCCAGCGGGATCAAAGTGGTCCAGGACGGCCCGACCGACTACGGCAAACTCAAGGCCATGGTTGAAAGCGGCAACGTGCAATGGGACGTGGTCGATGTCGAGGCGGATTTCGCCCTGCGCGCAGCGGCTGAAGGTTTGCTCGAACCGCTGGACTTCAAGGTGATCCAGCGCGACAAGCTCGACCCGCGTTTCGTCTCCGATCACGGCGTCGGCTCGTTCTTCTTCTCCTTCGTCCTCGGTTACAACCAGAGCAAGCTCGGCGCTACGGCCCCGGAAAACTGGAACGCACTGTTCGACACCAAAACCTTCCCGGGCAAACGTGCGCTGTACAAATGGCCGAGCCCTGGCGTACTGGAACTGGCCCTGCTGGCCGACGGTGTTCCCGCTGACAAGCTCTATCCTCTGGATCTGGATCGCGCCTTCAAGAAACTCGACACCATCAAAAAAGACATCGTCTGGTGGGGCGGTGGCGCGCAATCCCAACAACTGCTGGCCTCCGGTGAAGCCAGTCTCGGTCAGTTCTGGAACGGCCGGATCCATGCCCTGCAAGAAGATGGCGCACCGGTCGGTGTGAGCTGGAAACAAAACCTGGTCATGGCCGACTTCCTGGTCATCCCCAAAGGCTCGAAAAACAAGGACGCGGCCATGCGTTTCCTGGCCAACTCCAGCTCCGCCAAAGGCCAGGCCGACTTCTCCAACCTGACCGCCTATGCACCGATCAACACCGATAGCGTGCAACGCCTGGACTCAGTACTGGCACCCAATCTGCCGACTGCCTACGCTAAGGATCAGATCACTCTCGACTTCGCGTACTGGGCCAAGAATGGTCAGAGCATCGCGACACGGTGGAACGAATGGCTGCTCAAATGAAGATGACGGCCACTGCGTCCCGTCAATCCAATCCGGTCGGGGGCGCCTCTGGCGTCGCCGGTTCGGCTCCAGGCAAGGCGGCGGCCATGAAGCCTTCCACTCCACTGACCCAACGTTGGCGCGGTGCCGGCAACCTGGCCCCGGCACTGCTGTTCCTTGGCCTGTTCTTCTTCGCACCGCTGATCAGCCTGCTGCTGCGTGGGGTCCTCGAACCTGTTCCGGGGCTGGGCAACTATACCGAGCTGTTCGCCAACTCGGCTTACGCCCGCGTGCTGTTCAACACCTTCGCGGTGGCAGGCCTGGTCACCGTGTTCAGCTTGCTGTTGGGTTTCCCGCTGGCTTGGGCAATCACCCTGGTCCCGCGTGGCTGGGGCCGCTGGATACTCAATATCGTCTTGCTGTCGATGTGGACCAGCCTGTTGGCACGGACCTATTCCTGGCTGGTGCTGCTCCAGGCTTCAGGGGTGATCAACAAGGCCTTGATGGCCATGGGCATCATCGATCAACCGCTGGAGATGGTGCATAACCTCACCGGCGTGGTGATCGGCATGAGCTACATCATGATTCCGTTCATCGTCCTGCCGCTGCAGGCGACCATGCAAGCCATCGATCCGATGGTCCTGCAGGCCGGGTCCATTTGCGGTGCCAGCCCGTGGAGCAATTTCTTTCGGGTGTTCCTGCCGCTGTGTCGGCCGGGGCTGTTCTCCGGCGGCTTGATGGTGTTCGTCATGTCCCTGGGCTACTACGTCACCCCGGCACTGCTCGGTGGCGCGCAGAACATGATGCTGCCGGAATTCATCATCCAGCAGGTGCAGTCGTTCCTCAACTGGGGCCTGGCCAGCGCTGGCGCAGCCTTGCTGATCCTGATCACCCTGGTGCTGTTCTACTGCTACCTGAAGCTGCAACCGGAATCCCCGGTCGGCTCCAGCAACTCGAGGTAAGCCATCATGTTATTGACCGCCAATGCCATGAGCCGGCGCATGCGTTTGAGCCTTTACCTCACCACCGGGGTCATCGCGTTGTTTCTGCTGCTGCCCATTGTGTTCATCGTGCTGCTGTCGTTCGGCTCTTCTCAGTGGCTGGTGTTCCCGCCACCGGGCTGGACGCTGAAGTGGTACATGCAATTCTTTTCCAATGCCGACTGGATGGATGCAGCCTTTGCCAGCCTCAAGGTCGCGGTCCTGACCACGATCTTTGCCGTGGCCCTGGGTTTACCGACCGCCTTCGCCCTGGTGCGTGGGCGCTTTCGCGGCCGGGAGATGCTGTATGGCCTGTTCACCCTGCCGATGATCGTGCCGCTGGTGATCATCGCCGTGGCGGTGTACGCGCTGTTTCTCAAGCTCGGCTACACCGGGACGATGTTCGCCTTTGTGGTCAGCCATGTGATCGTCGCATTGCCGTTCACCATTATCTCGATCATCAACTCGCTGAAACTGTTCGATCAGTCGATTGAGGACGCTGCGGTGATTTGTGGCGCTTCGCGACTGCAAGCGGTGTTCAAGGTGACCTTTCCGGCAATCCGCCCGGGCATGGTCGCCGGTGCGTTGTTCGCCTTTCTGGTGTCGTGGGATGAGGTGGTCCTCAGCGTGATGATGGCCAGCCCGACCCTGCAAACCTTGCCCGTAAAAATGTGGACCACCTTGCGTCAGGACCTGACCCCAGTGATCGCCGTCGCCTCGACGCTGCTGATCGCGCTGTCGGTACTGGTCATGGTGATCGCCGCCGCTGTGCGCCGGCGCAACGAAGTCAGCGCCTGAGCGCCTGGGAGAAAAAAATGAGTGCTGTGATCAAAGACCCTGCGCAGCAGGACAACAAAACCCTGGTCAGCCTGCGCAACCTGAACAAGCACTACGGCGACTTCGCCGCCGTGGACGACATCTCGCTGGATATCCAGGACGGTGAATTCCTCACCTTTCTCGGCTCCAGCGGCTCCGGGAAAAGTACCACCCTGTCAATGCTGGCCGGCTTCGAAACCCCCAGTTCCGGGGAGATCCAGGTCAACGGCAAATCGCTGGTCAATGTGCCACCGCACAAGCGCGACATCGGCATGGTGTTCCAGCGCTATTCGCTGTTTCCGCATCTGTCGGTGCGCGACAACATCGGCTTCCCGCTGGACATCCGCAAACTCGGCAAAGCTGAACGTGAGCGCCGGGTCGAAGCCATGCTCAAACTGGTGCAACTGGATCAGTTTGCCCATCGCCGCCCTTCGCAACTGTCCGGCGGTCAGCAGCAGCGCGTGGCGATTGCCCGGGCGCTGGTCTACGAGCCACGCATTCTGCTGATGGACGAACCACTCGGCGCGCTGGATAAAAAACTCCGTGAAGACCTGCAGGATGAACTGCGCCAGCTCCATCGGCGCCTGGGTATCACCATTGTCTACGTGACCCACGATCAGGAGGAAGCCATGCGCCTGTCACAACGCATCGCGATCTTCAGTCATGGCAAGATCGTCGGCCTGGGCAGCGGCTTCGACCTGTATCAGAACCCGCCGAATGCCTTTGTCGCCTCGTTCCTGGGCAACTCGAACTTCCTCAAACTCAACGCCCAGGGCAATGCCGTGGCGACCTTTGAAGGCCAACCGCTGTCGATCCGTCTGACCTCAGGGTTGCAAACCGGTCAGGAAGTGCTGCTCATGGTTCGCCCGGAAAAAGCCCTGGCCCTGAGCGTCGAACAGGCCGCCAGCGATCCCCTCGCCCCAGGCTGGAACGAAGTGTCGGCGAGCGTCACGGAAGTGTTGTTTCTTGGCGAAAGCCAGACCTGCAGCGTGGTCACCTCTGGCGGCACGGCGATGACCGTCAAAGCGCTGTCCGCTGCGGGTATGCCGCTTAAAACCGGCGATCCGGTGCGGGTGCGCTGGGCCACTGCCGATGCCTGCGTCTATACCCAGTGGGCGGAGAGTGATTTGAACAAGGCGGCTGGCGCGCACTGATCTGCTTCCCTGCCAAACCAGGCCAACACCCTTTAACCAGGGCGTTGGCTTTTTTGTGGGTGACAGATTGTCGTTTCGGGCAAGCCTGCTGCTACGGGGGGATTGTTGTATCGGCCATAAAATTCCTCCGATTCATGACCTCTCAGCCGAGAACGGACATTCGTCTAGACAGGAGAAAAACCACTTGCAAAGATGATATTACGGTATACCATCAGACATACAAAACCACTAAAAAGGCGCACAGCGCTACCGTCTGGCCGAGGAACATCCAATGATCGACGCGAATGTCTACAAATTAGTCATGGGCTCCTTCCCTTCCGGTGTGACAGTCATCACCACACTGGATGATGAGGGTCAAATCGTCGGTCTGACGGCCAGCGCTTTCAGTTCACTGTCGATGGACCCGGCCCTGGTGCTGTTCTGCCCCAATTACAGCTCCGACTCCTACCCGGTGCTGATCAAGAACAAGCGCTTTGCCATTCACTTGCTTTCCGGTGAACAACAGAACGAAGCCTATGCCTTCGCCCGCAAAGGCAAGGACAAGGCGCAGGGCATCCAATGGACCCTCAGCGAGCTGGGTAATCCGCTGCTGAGCAATGCCACCGCCATTATCGAATGCGAGCTATGGCGTGAATACGAAGGCGGCGATCACGCCATCATGGTCGGCGCGGTGAAAAACCTGATCGTGCCGCAGCAGCAGAGCCGCCCGCTGGTGTATTGCCGCGGCAAGATGGGCGCCCTGCCAGCCTTTGCCTGATCCCACCCCTGCGCCTGTAGCTGACAGGCAACAACAAAAAAGATCCGAGGTATGCGTCATGAAATTTTCGTTATTCGTGCATATGGAGCGCTGGGATGAGCAAGTCAGCCATCGCCAATTGTTCGAAGACCTGACCGAGCTGACCCTGCTGGCCGAGGCCGGTGGTTTCCGCACCGTCTGGATTGGCGAACACCACGCCATGGAGTACACCATTTCCCCAAGCCCGATGCCGCTGCTGGCCTACCTCGCGGCACGCACCACCACCATTCACCTGGGCGCCGGCACCATCATCGCGCCGTTCTGGCACCCGCTGCGGGTCGCCGGTGAATGCGCGCTGCTGGATGTGATCAGTAACGGCCGCATGGAAGTCGGCCTGGCCCGAGGCGCTTACCAGGTTGAGTTCGACCGTATGGCCGGCGGCATGCTTGCCTCCTCCGGCGGCCAGGCCCTGCGGGAAATGGTTCCGGTGGTGCGCGCGCTGTGGCAAGGCGACTACGCCCACGATGGCGAGATCTGGAAGTTCCCGACGTCCACCAGTGTGCCCAAGCCGATCCAGCAGCCAAACCCGCCGATGTGGATCGCCGCCCGCGACCCGGACTCGCACAACTTCGCAGTGGCCAACGGCTGCAACGTCATGGTCACGCCGCTGATGAAAGGCGACGAAGAAGTGCTCGACTTGAAGAACAAGTTCGAAGCCGCTCTGGCCAATAATCCTGACGTCCCGCGCCCGCAACTGATGGTATTACGCCATACCCATATCCACAGCGCTGACGACCCCGAAGGCTGGAAAGTCGGCGCCAAGGCCATTTCGCGCTTCTATCGCACCTTCGATGCCTGGTTTGGCAACAAGCAAGTACCGGTCAACGGGTTCCTGGCACCTAGCCCGGAAGAAAAATTCGAAGGCCGTCCTGAGTTCGAACTGGAAAACATCCACAAGAACACCATGATCGGCACGCCTGAAGAAGTCATCGCACGGATCAAGTACTATCAGGAACTGGGCGTCGACGAATTCAGCTTCTGGTGTGACAACAGTCTGCCCCACGCCGAGAAAAAGAAATCCCTGGAGCTGTTCATCAAGCACGTCGTGCCTGCGTTCCAGTAAGCCTGCGGTTACGTATACTGCCGCACCTGCAGGGTTGCGGCAGTACCCGATCAGCATTGCCTGTCATGGTCGATTTTCATGATAAACAGTCGATTCTACCCACGTGCAAGCTCCCCTGCTCCAGGCGCTGAACTGGCGTACTTGCGTGGCGATTCGACCTCTTCGCACATCCATCTCAAGCGCTTGCGCGCCTGCGTTTCGGCCAAGCAGAACGGCTTCTGGCTGATAATCACCTGAGCAAACCCTAAGTTAGAACCACACTGCGACCGGACTTCGCCTGGCGAGTCTTGTCGTTTGTGTACTCTGCTTCGACTCGATCGAGTCTGCGGGGCGGCCGTTTGCGCCCCGTTCTTCATCAGGTTTGCTCATGAATAATAAAAACGCGCTCTTGATCATCGACATGCAACAGGAAGATGGCTTCCCCCTGGAAAACTTCGAGGGGGTCATCGCCCATAACCTTGCATTGCTCACGGCGGCCCGCCGCAGCTCTATCCCGGTGTTCTACACCCGGCATATCAATCAGGCCGACGGCCGTGGTCTAGCTCCGGGCGAGCCCAGTGCCGACGACGGCGGCCCCAGCAGTTACCGGGCCGGTACCGCTCAAGTAGAAATCATCGCTGCACTGGCACCCCGGCCGGACGAGCAGGTCATCGACAAACATCGCTACAGCGGCTTTCATCAGACCGACCTCGACGCGCGACTCAAACAGCTGGGCATCGACACCCTGATCATCAGCGGCGTGCTGACCGATGTTTGTGTATTAACGACGGTTTTCGACGCCTTTTCGCTGGGTTATCGCATCCAGCTGATCACCGACGCCTGCTCAACCAGCACCTGGGCGGCGCACTACTCTGCGCTGCTGATCATGGCCAACTGGGTGTACTCAATCGAGCTGTTCACCTGCGAACAATTCCTGCTTTCGCTGCGCGGTGAGCATTTCGTCTGCTGCGCCCCCGGGCAGCCAGACCTGTTCGCCCACCAGCCCGAGGAGTTGACGAACACCATTGCCCGCTTCCAATCCAGCCTTCAGCGCCAGGAGTGCCTGCCATGAGCATCGAAAAAAGAAGCATCGATTTCATTCCAGAGTCCGAACGCTATGGTAAGCCCGGTTCGCTGTTCTTCATCTGGTTCGGCGCCAACATGAACATCACCACCATCGCCTCCGGGGTGTTGCCGGTGGTGATCGGGTTGAATCTGTTCTGGAGCGCGCTGGCGATCGCTCTGGGCTCGCTGCTGGGCGCGATCTTCATGGCTTCGCACTCGGCCCAGGGACCCAAACTGGGGATCCCGCAGATGATCCAGAGCCGCGCGCAGTTCGGGGTGATCGGTGCGATCCTGCCGTTGCTGTTCGTCATGCTGATCTACCTCGGCTTCTTCGTCAGCAACACCTTGCTGGCGGCCCAGGCCCTGGAGTCCGTCAGCCCGCTGGGTAGCAACGCCAACATCGTTCTGATCGGTGTGTTGTGCTTCGTGGTGGTGCTGTATGGCTACCGGCTGATCCATCGGCTGCAAAAGCTGCTGTCGATCCTGTCGCTGTTGGTGTTCATCGCCGCCACGTTGCTCGCGTTGAGCCTGCCGATCCCGGCGGGGCAATGGGCTGCGACGGACTTCTCACTGGCGAAATTTTTGATGGCAGTGAGCATTGCCGTGACCTGGCAACTGTCCTACGCCCCGTATGTAGCGGACTACTCACGCTACTTGCCGAGCAAAACGCCGATGCCCCAGGTGTTCTGGTACAGCTACGCCGGGACGGTCAGCGGCGGTGCGTGGATGATGATCCTTGGGGCGATCCTGAGCGTGGCCGTTCCCGACTTCGCCGCCAATGTAGGCGGCCATGTCGCCGGACTGTTCGGCCCGGCGGCGCTGCTGTTGTTCGCGTTTATCGTCTACGGCCAGGTGTCGATCAACGTTTTCAACCTGTATGGGGCGTTCATGTCGACCATCACCGTGATCGAACCCTTCTCTCGCCTGCGCGTCACACCACGGGTCAGAGGCGTGTTCATGTTGATCATCAGCCTCGTCGCCACAGCCTTATGCACCATCAATCAGGCTGACTTCATCGCCTTTTTCCTCAATTTCATCTTTTTCATGAGCTATTTCCTGATTCCCTGGACGGCGATCAATCTGGTCGACTTCTATTGGTTGAGGAAAGGTGAATACCGGATTGACGATATCTTCGACATGAATGGCATCTACGGCCGGGTCAACTGGATCGCCTGCGCGAGCTTCATCGTGGCCATCGTGGTGGAGATCCCCTTCATGAACACCACCCTTTACGTCGGTCCGCTGGCCACGCTGCTCGATGGTATCGACCTGGCCTGGGTAGTCGGATTGGTGGTGCCAGCCTTCAGCTACTACTGGCTGATGCGACTCGGCAAGCAGGTTCCAAGGGTTGGTGAACTGTCATAAAGACCCTGCGCAGCACCTGATCGCGGGTTTTCGCCCATCACACACCCGCCTGAGCCAAGGCGAAGGCCGGTGTGTGAGCTCGCGCCAGCTTTGGTACCCGACGTCGAGCAGAAGAGCCCGCCCGGCGGGCCCTCCCAGGCAATAGTGCACCCTTTAAAGGTCAAAGCGATCAATCGCCCGACGTCGTTCGTTTTCATCTCGAACGTCGTAATTGGCGGTTGTCTGGATGTTCGTGTGATGCGCGAGCTTTTGCGCAATCGACAAGTCGTGCTCCTCGATCACACGCGTAATGAACGAGCGACGAAAATCATGAGGCATGATTTTCACGCCAACCTGGGCACCGCGTTGTCGTGCAATGTAATAAAT
Source organism: Pseudomonas sp. GW821-FHT07G10 (assembly GCF_059418545.1). Classification (NCBI taxonomy): domain Bacteria; kingdom Pseudomonadati; phylum Pseudomonadota; class Gammaproteobacteria; order Pseudomonadales; family Pseudomonadaceae; genus Pseudomonas; species Pseudomonas sp. GW821-FHT07G10. The sequence continues at coordinate 330,351 of NZ_JBWKQB010000003.1, forward strand.
CGCGTGCTTGGTGATCCGTTCACGGGTGATGTGACTGCCACGACGAATTCTGTTGAACAGAAACGGATCGTCATCCTGCCCTTCGACCAACTGTGAGCGCCGAAACTGCAACCATGCGTCCAGCCTGGCGAACGCCCAGGTCGGTGCATACTTGATCAGTTCCTTGTTTCCTTTTGCCGTGACTCGCAGGCTGCGCTCACGAAAATCAATCTGGTTGAGCTCCAGATTCACCGATTCGGATTTACGCATACCCGAGCCATACAGGATTGCTATCACCGCAGCGTCCCGCAACCCTTGCGGTCTTGGATCGGCCGCACAGACGGCCATCAGTTCCTGGATCAATGAGCGCTTGAGGTTTCGCCCCTGGGACAGGCGTGTGCCCGCGATGGCTTTGACCGAGCGCATTTTCAACAGATGATCCTGAGTGATCAGGCTCAGACGCCACGCCTCATTCATCACGCCGCGTACGGCATTGACATATAACGAGGATGTATTAGGCGCATAACCATCGGCGCGTAATGTCGCCACCAGCGCGATAACGTCGCCGGGCTGCAGTTCATGCCAGGGGATTTCCTCGATATCCATATCTTCAAAACCCAGCCGATCCGCAGCGTCTTGCAGCACATAACGCATGGTCAGCCGGCTTGAAGGCGCCAATCGAGCCAGATAGAGGGTCAGTGGATTGTCGTTACCCTTCCCCTCAGGCACGTTCAATCGGCTGCCGGGGGTATGCGGTGAATCGTTAGTGGGTAGATCAATCAAACTGAACAGCCCTTAAATGAAAATAGCTCAACCAAACATCCATTCGGGCGAGAAAATTTAATACAGAACAACAGCCACTGCGAATGCCACCGACTGAGTGATGCCCTTCCCTGACGCGTCCAAAAAGACCGAAAGATATTTTTCCAGAGAAAGCCGCCGGGCCAAAAAACCTGAAAAACTCTGAACATTAGCTGTCTGGCCCCGAGATAAACAGTCTGTTGCCCTATTTTTCATATTAGTTTCACATTTTTACGCTTAACCTCGCCCCGGAGAATAGGGTGCCATCACGTTGATGGTGCAGACACTACACCCCCACTGCAGCAACGGGTGACAATTCCGGGCGATGACGATAAAGTATTGATCCTTATTTACTTTTCAGCCTATTGGTCTTTACTCACGGTGCGCATGGATCGCCCGTATCCAACCTCTGGAATGGACACTGTCGAATGCCCGGCTTGAACAATTTCACTGAATGACATCCTGGTTTTAACCCGTTTTATTGCCTGCGCCCCCTACCCGTTTTACCCGAGGTCTTGATGAACCAGCCGTTTCTCCCCTTCTCACGTCCCAGCATTGGCGATGAAGAGATTGCCGCCGTTGAGCAGGTACTTCGCTCTGGCTGGATTACTACCGGCCCGAAAAACCAGCAGCTCGAAGAACAATTCGCAGAGCGTGTGGGCTGTCGGCATGCCGTGGCGCTGTCTTCGGCCACTGGCGCGATGCACATCACCTTGCTGGCATTGGGGATCGGTCCAGGCGACGAAGTGATCACGCCTTCGCAAACCTGGGTCTCCACCGCCAATATGATCTGCCTGTTGGGGGCAACACCGGTTTTCGTCGACATCGACCGCGACACACTGATGACCGACGTCCATGCCATTGAGGCGGCAATCACCCCTCGGACCAAGGCAATCATCCCGGTGCATTACGCCGGCGCTGCCTTTGACCTGGATCCACTTTATGCGCTGGCGGCCCGACATGGCATCCCCGTGATCGAGGACGCCGCCCATGCCGTCGGTACGCAGTATCGCGGCCGCGCAGTCGGCGCCCAAGGCACGGCAATCTTCTCGTTCCACGCGATCAAAAACATGACCTGCGCCGAAGGCGGGATGTTTGTCAGCGACGATGAGGCGCTCGCCAACCGGGTACGCATGCTCAAGTTTCATGGCTTGGGGGTTGATGCCTATGATCGCCTGACCCATGGCCGCAAGCCGCAGGCACAGGTGATCGAGCCCGGCTTCAAGTACAACCTGGCCGACGTCAATGCGGCGATCGCACTGGTGCAACTGCAGCGCCTGGATGAAATCAATGCCAAACGCGAAGAACTGGCGCAAGCCTATTTGAAGCGCCTGAGCGCATTGCCGGTAGAACCGCTGAAAATGCCGGGCTACCCGCAACAACATACATGGCATCTGTTCATTCTGCGCATTGACGCCGAGCGTTGTGGGCGCGATCGTGATGCCTTCATGAAAGCATTACAGGAACAAAACATCGGCAGCGGCATTCACTTTGTCGCTACCCATCTGCATACTTACTACCGCCAGCGTTTCCCGAACATCCATTTACCCAATACGGAGTGGAACTCGGCACGCCTGTGTTCGATCCCGTTGTTCCCCGACATGACCCTCGACGATGTCGAGCGTGTCGCGAGCGCCATTGAAAACATTCTGGACTGAAGCCTTTGAGACCTTATCCGATTAAGTGTGTGTCGATCGTTATCCCGGTCTACAACGAAGAAGAAAGCTTGCCTGAATTGCTGCGCCGTACCGAAGCGGCCTGTCAGCAACTCAAGCACGAATATGAAATCGTCCTGGTCGATGATGGTAGCCGCGACAACTCGGCACAAATTCTCGAAGAAGCCGCCCAGCGTGAAGGCAGTTCAGTGGTCGCCGTCATTCTCAATCGCAACTACGGCCAGCACGCAGCAATCATGGCCGGTTTCGAGCACTGCAAAGGCGATGTGGTCATTACCCTTGACGCCGACCTGCAGAACCCGCCGGAAGAAATCCCCCGTCTGGTGGAACAAGCCGAACTGGGCTACGACGTCGTTGCCACCGTGCGCAACAATCGTCAGGACTCGGCCCTGCGCCGCTGGCCGTCGAAACTGATCAACCTGGCAGTGCAACGCTCAACCGGTGTCGCCATGAGCGACTACGGCTGCATGCTGCGCGCCTACCGCCGCACCATCGTCGACGCCATGCTGGCCTGCCGGGAACGCAGCACCTTCATCCCGATTCTGGCCAACAGCTTCGCCCGTCACACCACCGAAATCCTGGTGCAGCACGCCGAGCGCGAGCATGGCGAGTCGAAATACAGCCCGATGCGCCTGATCAGCCTGATGTTCGATCTGCTGACCTGCATGACCACTACCCCGTTGCGACTGCTGAGCATCATTGGGTTCAGCCTCGCGGCACTGGGAGCGCTGTTTGCCTTCCTGCTGATCTTCCTGCGCCTGATATTCGGCGCCAGCTGGGCGGGTGATGGCACCTTCGTACTGTTCGCAGTGCTCTTTGTGTTCACCGGCGGCCAGTTCATCGGCATGGGCCTTCTGGGTGAATACCTGGGCCGCATGTACAGCGATGTCCGCGCCCGGCCGCGCTTCTTTATCGAAAAAATCCTACGTAACAAACCCGCTACTCCTGCTCCCGTTGTCACTGTCGACGGTCTGCCTTCCACCACTACTGATCAGGTTTCGCCATGAATCCAAAAGCTGTTGTTTTCGCCTACCACGACATCGGCTGTGCAGGTATCGAAGCACTGCTCAACGCAGGTTTCGAGATTGCTGCCGTGTTTACCCACGCCGATGATCCGAAGGAAAACACCTTCTACGGCTCAGTAGCCCAATTGTGCGCCCGTAAAGGCATTCCCGTGCACGCACCGGAAGATGCCAACCACCCGCTGTGGATCGAGCGCATCGCCAAACTGAACCCGGACTACCTGTTCTCGTTCTACTACCGCAACCTGCTGGGCGAGCAACTGTTGGCTACCGCCAGCAAAGGTGCGTTCAACCTGCACGGCTCGCTGCTGCCAACCTACCGTGGCCGCGCTCCAGCGAACTGGGTACTGGTCAACGGCGAAACCGAAACCGGCGTGACCCTGCACCGCATGGTCAAGCGTGCCGACGCTGGCGCAATCGTCGCCCAGCAACGTGTCGCGATCGACCGTGCCGATACCGCCCTGAGCCTGCACGGCAAGCTGCGTGAAGCCGCTTCCAACCTGCTGCGCGACACCCTGCCGCTGCTTGTCCAGGGCAAAGTCACCGAAACCGCCCAGGACGAATCCAAGGCCACTTCTTTCGGTCGTCGTACCCCAGCGGACGGCAAGCTTGTCTGGAACAAACCTGCCGAAGAGCTGTTCAACCTGGTTCGCGCCGTGACCCAGCCTTACCCGGGCGCTTTCTGCGACGTGGGCGAGCACAAACTGATTGTCTGGAGCGCTGAAGTCGCCAAGGGCAACGAAGGCCTGGCACCAGGTCGTGTGATCAGCGTCAACCCGCTGCGCATCGCCTGCGGTGAAGACTCGCTGGTAATCACTTTTGGTCAGCGCAATGACAATGGCCTGTACCTGGCCGGTCCTTCCCTGGCTAACGAGCTGGGCCTGGTGGACGGCTCCGTGCTGCGCGGTGCCGAATCCGGCCGCAAGCCACGCCGTACCCGCGTACTGATCCTCGGTGTGAACGGCTTTATCGGTAACCATTTGTCCGAGCGCCTGCTGCGTGACGACCGCTACGAAGTCTACGGCCTGGACATCGGCTCCGACGCCATCGAGCGCCTGCGCAGCCACCCGAACTTCCACTACGTGGAAGGCGACATCAGCATTCACTCCGAGTGGATCGAGTACCACATCAAGAAGTGCGACGTGGTCCTGCCGCTGGTGGCCATCGCCACGCCGATCGAATACACCCGCAACCCGCTGCGCGTATTCGAACTGGACTTCGAAGAGAACCTGAAACTGGTTCGCTACTGCGTCAAGTACAACAAGCGCGTGATCTTCCCGTCGACCTCCGAAGTCTATGGCATGTGCCAGGACCAGTACTTCGACGAAGACACCTCCAACCTGGTGGTCGGTCCGATCAACAAGCAGCGCTGGATCTACTCGGTTTCCAAGCAACTGCTGGACCGCGTGATCTGGGCCTACGGTGCCAAGGGCCTGAACTTCACCCTGTTCCGTCCGTTCAACTGGATGGGCCCGCGCCTGGACCGTCTGGACTCGGCCCGTATCGGCAGCTCCCGCGCCATCACCCAGTTGATCCTGAACCTGGTGGAAGGTACGCCAATCCGCCTGTTCGACGGTGGCGAGCAGAAGCGCTGCTTCACCGACATCGCCGACGGCATCGAAGCCCTGGCACGCATCATCGACAACGACAACGATGCCTGCAACGGCCAGGTCATCAACATCGGTAACCCGGAAAACGAAGCCAGCATCCGTCAACTGGGCGAAGAACTGCTGCGTCAGTTCGAAGCTCACCCGCTGCGCGCCAACTTCCCTCCGTTCGCCGGTTTCCGCGACGTAGAGAGCAAGGCGTTCTACGGCACCGGTTACCAGGACGTGGCACACCGCAAGCCAAGCATCGAAAACGCCAAGCGCCTGCTGAACTGGGAGCCAACCGTGGAGATGAGCGAAACCATCGGCAACACACTGGACTTCTTCCTGCGTGAAGCCATGCTCGAAATCGCGGACAAGCGCTGATGCAGGCAGGTCTTCGGATCGATGTCGACACCTACCGAGGTACCCGTGAGGGGGTACCCCGGTTGTTGGAGACGCTCGATGAAGCACAGGTCAAGGCGACGTTTTTCTTCAGCGTTGGTCCGGACAACATGGGGCGCCATTTATGGCGCCTCATCCGCCCGCAATTTCTCTGGAAGATGCTGCGCTCCAATGCGGCCGGTTTGTACGGCTGGGATATTTTGCTGGCCGGCACTGCCTGGCCAGGCAAACCCATCGGTCGTGATCTCGGGCATCTCATGCGTCAGACGCTTGCGGCCGGGCATGAGGTTGGTTTGCACGCCTGGGATCACCATGGCTGGCAAGCCAACGCCGGGCGCTGGAGTGAAGCGGATCTGATCGAGCAAATTCGTCGTGGCGTCGACAGCCTCAGCGATATTATCGGCCAGGCTGTCGATTGTTCGGCCTCTGCCGGTTGGCGTGCCGATGAACGCGTCATCGAGGCCAAGCAACGTTTTGGCTTCCGTTACAACAGCGATTGTCGCGGTCAGAGTCTGTTCCAGCCGCGGCTGGCTGACGGCAGCCTGGGCGCGCCACAGATTCCGGTCGACTTGCCGACTTTCGACGAAGTCGTCGGGCCGGTGGTTGCCGCCAATGATTTCAACTCATTCATTCTTGATCGTTTCAGCCCTGAAAAGCTGAACGTCTACACGATTCATGCGGAAGTAGAAGGGATTCTGATGGCTAACGATTTTCGTCAGCTGTTGGCTACGGCCAGTCAACGTGACATCCAGTTTCAACCCTTGGGCAATTTGCTGCCCGCCGAGCCTGGCAGCTTGCCTGCAGGCCGGGTGATACGCGGTGCCCTGGAGGGTCGCGAGGGTTGGCTGGGAGTGCAAGGCGCATGACCAACCGTTGGGCGCTGCCTTTGCTGTTGCTGGCATTCGGTTTGTTTTATCTGCTGCCTCTGGCCTCTCACGGGCTGTGGATTCCGGACGAAACCCGCTACGCCCAAATCAGTCAGGAAATGCTCCTGAGCGGTGACTGGATTTCCCCGCACTTCATGGGTATTCGCTATTTCGAAAAACCTGTCGCCGGTTACTGGATGATCGCTATCGGTCAGGCCGTGTTCGGCGACAATCTATTCGGTGTACGGATCGCCTCGGCGCTGAGCATCGGCTTGAGTGTAGTCCTGGCCTACCTGATCGCTCGCCGCCTGTGGAATGATCCTCGCAAGAGTTTCACCAGCGCCCTGCTCTATACGAGCTTCGCGGTGATCGCCGGCCAGGCCGGGTATGCCAATCTCGATCCGCAATTCACCTTCTGGGTCAATTTGAGCCTGGTGGCGTTGTGGTTTGCGCTCGATAGCGTGAATCAACGCGCCCGCCTCGCTGCGTGGGCAGTAATGGGTTTGGCCTGCGGCATGGGATTCATGACCAAAGGATTCCTGGCCTGGTTGTTGCCGGTGTTGATCGCCCTGCCCTACATGCTCTGGCAAAAGCGTTTGCGTGAGTTGCTGACCTACGGTTGCGTAGCGGTCGTGGTGGCAATTGCGGTGAGCTTGCCGTGGGTCCTGGCCGTCCACGCTCAAGAACCGGACTACTGGCGGTTCTTCTTCTGGCATGAGCACATTCGGCGCTTCGCCGGGGACGATGCCCAGCACTCTCAACCCTGGTGGTTCTACCTGCCGATGCTGGTGGCTTTCAGCCTGCCATGGGCCGGGTTGCTGCCCTCGACATTCAAACAGGCCTGGCAAACCAAAGGTCAGGCCAGCATCGGGTTCCTGCTGCTCTGGCTATTGCTGCCACTGGCGTTTTTCAGCCTGAGCAAAGGCAAGCTTGCGACCTATATCATGCCCTGCCTGTTGCCGCTGGCCTTGCTGATGGGCAATGCGCTGATGGATCGAGTGGCTGCAGCGCGCGGCCGGGCTATCGGCCTGAACGGGCTCCTCAACGCGGTACTGGGCCTGCTCGCTCTGCTGGCACTGGTCTACTTCCAGCTGAAGAACCCGGTGTACATGGATGAACTCCAGAGTCTGGTGCTGGTGTTCATCGTGCTGTTCGGCTGGATCATCTGCAATCTTGTGCAAGCGTTCAGGCCGCTGCGGCTATGGGCCGCGCCGGCGCTCGGCAGCTGGCTGCTGGTGGCATTGGCACCTGCTGCGCTGCCCAACTCGCTGGTCTACAACAAGATGCCCGACCAATTCATCATCGACCATGCTCAGGAACTTGGCCAGACCGGGAAACTGCTGAGCAATGACCTGGGTGCTGCCTCGGCCCTGGCCTGGCGTCTGCAACGCCCGGATGTGGCGCTGTACAACACCGTGGGCGAGGTGAAATATGGCCTGGCTTATCCCGACTCCGCCCAGCGCCAGGTCAATCTCGAGCAGATTCAGCAATGGATGAGCGACGCCCGCAAGACCGGCTCGGTCGGCGTGGTGATGCGGGTCAAAAGCGACGACGAACTGCATGAAATCGAGTTGCTTCCCAAAGATGCCAAGCGCTATGAGCAAGGCAATATCGTGATTCTGATCTTCTCCCAGAGTGCGCCATGACCCTGCTGTTACTACTGACCGCTTGCCTGCTGACCTGTATGGGGCAGATCGCCCAGAAATACGCCGTGGAAAGCTGGCGCGGGACAGATCATGACTGGATCGCCAAGCTGCTCTCCCCATGGCTGTGGCTCGCCCTCGCCTGCCTTGGTTTCGGTTTGCTGGTTTGGCTATTGGTATTGCAGCGACTGGAAGTCGGTATCGCTTATCCGATGCTGAGCCTGAATTTCGTGCTCATCACCCTGGTCGCGCGCTTCGTGTTCCATGAGCATGTCGACGGTCGTCATTGGCTGGGAGTCGCCCTGGTCATTGCCGGTGTCGTGTTGCTGGGAGTACACGCATGAATCTGCGCCGTGGAATTATCTTCGCCATGGGCAGCGTGCTGCTGGTCAGCGGTGCGCAACTGGGTATGCGCTGGAGCATGACCCGTTTGCCAGCACCGGCGCAGTGGCTCGAAGCCCTGACCGGCGGCAGTGTCGATCTGCTGGCACTGGGAATAGTGTTCAGCTCTATCCTGGCGTATGCCCTGTCCATGCTCTGCTGGCTCGCCGCATTGCGTGACCTGCCACTGGGCAGGGCCTATTCCTTGCTGAGCATCAGCTACGCCCTGGTGTATCTGCTTGCCGCCAGTTTGCCGTTCTTCAATGAACACTTCAGTATGTCCAAAACACTGGGGGTGGCCTTGGTCATGCTCGGTGTTATCACCATTAACTCTTCACGTATACCCCGTCCTAGGGACTCCGTATGAAAATCAGCGTAATTGGTAGCGGTTATGTAGGTCTGGTGCAGGCAACTGTCCTGGCTGAAGTCGGTCATGATGTCATCTGCATGGACGTCGATCAGAACAAAATCAAATTGCTGCAGAAAGGCCACGTCACTATCTTTGAACCAGGGCTGGAGACCATGGTCAAGGAGAACCTGGAGAGCGGGCGCCTGCATTTCACCAGCGACGAAAAGCTGGCGATCGAACACGGGCAAGTGTTGTTCATCGCTGTCGGCACGCCATCGGACGAGGACGGCTCGGCCGACCTGAAATATGTCTTGTCCGTGGGTGACGCGGTCGCACGCCATCGGGTCGAACCGCTGATTCTCGTGGAAAAATCCACTGTTCCGGTCGGCACAGGCGACACCCTGCGGGCGCACATCGAAGAAGTCCTGAACAAGGACGGGCGCACCCTGGAGTTCGATATCGTTTCCAACCCGGAATTCCTCAAGGAAGGTTCGGCCGTCAGCGACTGCCGCCGCCCTGACCGCATCGTCATCGGTTGCGAACGTGAAGAAGTCCGTGAAGTGATGCGCGAACTTTACGCGCCCTTCAACCGCAACCATGACCGCATCATCTTCATGGACCTGCGCAGTGCCGAACTGACCAAGTATGCAGCCAACTGCATGCTCGCGACCAAAATCAGCTTTATCAACCAGATCGCAGAACTGGCCGAACACCTGGGTGCGGATATCGAAGCCGTACGCATGGGCATCGGTGCGGACCAGCGCATCGGCTACCACTTCATCTACCCTGGCTGCGGCTATGGCGGTTCGTGTTTCCCCAAGGATATGCGCGCCCTGATCCACAGTGCCCAGGAAGCGAACTGCTCCAGCGACCTGCTGCAGGCGGTCGAGGCCATCAACGAGCGGCAGAAACACAAGCTTTTCGAGCGCATCAACGCGTTCTACAAGGGTGAGCTGAAGGGCAAGACCTTCGCCCTCTGGGGCCTGGCATTCAAACCCAACACCGACGACATGCGCGATGCGCCAAGCCGGGTGCTGATGGAAGCCTTATGGGCTGCCGGCGCACAGGTACGGGCCTTCGACCCTGAAGCCATGCAAGAGACCCAACGGCTGTACCCGAATCAACAAAACCTGTCGTTGATGGGTACGCCAGAGTCCGCACTGGTGGGCGCAGATGCCTTGATCGTCTGCACCGAATGGCAACAGTTCAAGGCGCCGGATTTCAAGTTGATCGAGCAGCGGCTCAAAGCCCCGGTGATCTTCGACGGGCGCAACCTGTATGACGCCGATCGTCTGGCACGCAAAGGCTTCAAGTACTTCCCGATGGGTCGTGGCGAGTCGCGCAACCTGCCAATCCCTGATCAGCAGTGGCCATCCGCCCCAGTCGTAGCCTAGGAGGCCGCGTGCACGCTTATCCATTGACAAGGATCCGTCAGCAGTCGTTAGGGCTGGGACTTTTGGCGCTGTTGCTGTTCTGCGCCGGGGTCTACCAGCAAACGGCGATAGGCTTCGACACGCGGTTCGTGCTGTTCGCTCAGGAAATGCTGCGCCATGGGCCGGGATTCTTCCCGACCACCTATGGCCAGCCTTACGCTGACTACTGGGCCACCTCGACCCTGTTTACCTGGCTGCTGTCGCTGCCGTTCGGCCAGGTAAACGCCTTGACGGCCTGGTTGCCCAGCGCCATTGCCTCGGCGCTGATCGTCACGCTGATGTATCGCCTGGTGGCGCCCTACTCCAGAACCTGGGCGCTGCTGAGCATCGCCCTGCTGTTGCTGACCAATACCTTCATCACCGAAACCCGCGCCGTGTCCCTCGACCAGATGGTCGCGGCCGTGACCTTTACCGTGTTCTACCTGGGCTATGCCGCCGACCATTTCGCCGCACCACGGCGGCTGGTCTGGATACTCGCGCTGCTGGTACTCGGTTTTGCCATTCGCGGGCCCATCGGGCTGGTGGTACCCACTGGCGTGCTGTGCAGCTATTACCTGCTCAACGGCCAGTGGCGCCGGATGATCAGCGTCGGCTTGCTGGCCGGGCTGCTGCTGGCGGCGGGTATCGGTCTGCTGCTGTGGCTGGCGAACGTCAGCGGTGGTTCGGCCTTCGTCCAGGACGTGATCCGCATGCAGTTCATGGGGCGCATGGACGGCAGAGAAGGCTCCAGCGGCCTGTTTTTTTACTTCGGCAGTTCGCTTGGCAACTTTGCGCTGGCCTACCCGCTGGCGCTGCTGGTTTTGGCATCGGTGATTGCGGCTGGTCGTCAGCATCAACGGCCGGCATTACGTTTGCTGTTTTTTTGCGCTGCCGCCGGGCTGATCGTGATGATCGGTTTGTCCATACCACAGGCCAAAAAAGCCCGCTACCTGTTGCCGATGGTGCCCATGGCCGCAATCGTTGCAGCTTATCCGTTCCAGGTCGCACAAGGCCGGGTGTTCCTCTGGCTTCGAGGCTTGATGCAAGGGATCTGGTTGTTGCTGCCTGGCTTGCTGATCGCCGGATTGTTGTTCGCTCAACGACGGTTTCCTGAGCAACTGCCCTCGATCACTTCGATGCTGATACTCCTGGCAGTGCTACAACTGGCGGCACTGGCGCTGCTGTTCAAATCCCGCTGGCGCGCAGTGGGGCTGGCGTATTGCGCCGTGCTGGCCGTGTGGTCCAGTTTCATCCTGGTCGTCGAGCCTGCCGAGCGTGAGTTGTATGACACGCGCGCCTTCACCCTCGCCGCTCACGATATGATCCAGCACGATCCGGCGACCGTCGTCCTGCACGCCATGGGGAAAGACGCCAAGGCTATCAAGTTCATGGTCAATCTCGAGCAGGACCTGCAACCAACCTTCACTGACGCGCCGCAAGACCTTGAGCGAGTGCAAGGGCCCGCGTGGCTGGTGATGGATAAAACCGACTACCTCGCCCTACAAGGCACCCGATTCGCTGCATTACAGCCTCTGCTGACCGGGCGTTTCGACAAGAATGACTACGTGCTGCTGCACTTGCCGCAAGCACAGCCCTGACCGGCCTCCCGCCAAAGCGACAGGTAACGCTTAACGCCCTCCAATACAGCCGTCAGAAGTATTTCTGACGGCCCCACCTATTCCCTCATGCATTAATTTTTTGCGGCAAAATCCGACAGTGATATAGGTAACCGCCACCTATGAGCGTCCCTTTAGCGGACCATAATCAATCCGTAGCAGCGACGCTGAATAAAGTTCTTCAGCCACTCAACAACCCTTCATAGACGCGACCCAGAAACGTTACTTCTGAGTTCCTCGTTCAAACACCATAGGCGCCTCCCGGCCCCTGGATTTCCAAAGACAACTGGCCCATCAGGAAACGGCCTTCAGGTCGACTCCCAAGGCATTCGCGAACGCTTTTACCAGCGGGCTGCGAACGATGTTATGCCGCAAGATCAGATTGAATGGCGTGCTGAAATTAATCAGATCCGGCCGCAGCGCCCTTAACTCCCCTCGCGCCACCAGAGCCGCTGCATAGTGCTGCGGAAGAAAACCGACAAATCGTCCGGTTTTGATCAACATGGCGACGGCTTCAACCTGAGAAGCCGACGCAGAGTCACTGTCGTAGACAGCAAAGTTGGCTTTATCCCGGTGAATGGCGTAACGGTGATTGATGAACTGATGGTCCTTGAGTACATCGACACTCATGTCACTGTCCGCCGCGTTGAACAGCGCATGCCCGACAGCGCAGTAAGCCTCTGATCTTTCTTCGTAGAGATTGAAATAATCAAACTCTTCTCTTTTTTGATACACGGGCACTATTCCTGCGACTAAACGCCCTTCCACCACGCCCCGTTCCACTTCATCTAACTGAGCCGCATGCAGTCGAAACCTGACCTTGGGCGATTCATCATGAATCCGCCTTAACGCTGCCACTAACGGCGACTGCTCATCTGAAATAGTATTATCAATAACGCCGACACTAAGGTCGCCAATCAATTCATTCTGCGCGCAACTAAGGCGATCCCGAAAGTTATCAACCGAGGCAAATAACTCGATCGATGCCTGATATACCAGAGTGCCTTCTTCGGTCAGGCAAAAACCTTCGCGACCACGGGTACACAGGCGCATGCCAATGCGAATTTCCAGATCCGAGATCTGTTTGCTGATGGCCGCAAGACCCACATTCAGCTCATTCTGGGCGGCACTGAAGCCTCCGGCCTCGACCACAGCCTTGAACACCTTGAGCAGTTTGAAATCCAGACCACTGAGCGCCAAAGGTGCTCTATGCACGGTTTTCGGTGGTGGGTTTCCAGAATTGGAAAGTGGGGTTTCCATAATGCTTATTTACCTCACGCGCCCTATTCAACAAGCTGTGCTCAACAACAAAAACATAGCCGACCAATAATAATGAACACAGAAAACAAGGCTTGGCAACTACAAATAAATCCATCAATCAGCCTCAACCTGCTGATGTCGAACGATTTAAAGTTGACACTTCGATCAGCTCTCGCCACTTGCAACTGCCCTCTTGAAAACTGCATGACCTCAACACGGTCCGACTTATTCGATTAAGCCCCGGTCACCTGTTACGGACATGCGTACCGCCTTCAGTTCGAGTTACCGACGAGGAAAATAAAAATGACTCAACCTACCGATCGTCTGTGGGGAGCGCGCTTCAAAAGTGGCCCTTCCGAGGCCCTGGCAGCACTGTCGCGTTGCCCCGAACGCTACTTCCGCTTGACCCCGTATGACCTCGCTGGCTCCAAGGCCCATGCCCGTGAATTGCAGCGTGCAGGCCTGCTGGATGAGCAGGAAACCCTGAAAATGCTCGCAGCCCTGGAGCAAATCGGCGTTGATTTCCGCGACGCTCGCATCAGCCCGACCCAGGATGACGAGGATGTCCATACCTTCATCGAGCGTCTGCTGACCGAGCGTCTCGGCGCTCTGGGCGGCAAACTGCGGGCCGGCCGTTCACGCAACGACCAGACCGCCAACGACCTGCGGTTGTTCCTGCGTGACCACGCCCGCACCCTGACGGTCGAAGTATTGGCTCTGCAGCAAGCGCTGGTGGATCAGGCCGAGCAGCACATCGAGAGCATCTGCCCGGGCTTTACCCACCTGCAGCAGGCCCAACCGATCGTCTTCGCCCACCACTTGCTGGCCCACGCCCAATCCATGTTGCGCGACGTGCAGCGTCTGGTGGACTGGGACGCGCGCACCGCCCTGTCACCCTTGGGCGCTGCGGCCATGGCCGGCTCCGCCATCGCTCGTATGCCCCAGCAGTCGGCCAGGGAAATGGGCTACAACGGTGTCTGCGAAAACTCCATCGACGCAGTGGCCAGCCGCGATCACGTCGCTGAATTCCTGTTCGTCGCCAGCATGCTCGGCATCAACATTTCGCGCCTGGCCGAGGAGTTTTGCCTGTGGTCATCCCGGCAGTTCCGCTGGGTCGCACTGGACGATGCCTATGCCACCGGCAGCTCGATCATGCCGCAGAAGAAGAACCCGGACATCGCCGAACTGGCACGCGGCAAGGCTGGCCGGCTGATCGGTAACCTCACCGGCCTGCTCTGCACCCTCAAATCCTTGCCGCTGTCCTACAACCGCGACCTGAGCGAAGACAAGAACGGCGTACTCGATACCGTCGATACCTTGCTGCTGGTGCTGCCGGCCATGGCCGGAATGGTCGCGACCATGAAGGTCAACGTCGAAGAGTTGCGTCGCCAGGCACCGCTGGGCTTCACCCTTGCCACCGAAGTTGCTGACTGGCTCGCGGTTCGCGGCGTGCCGTTCAAAGAAGCCCACGAAATTACCGGCGCCCTGGTCCAGGCCTGTGAAAAGCACGGTATCGAACTCTGGGAAGCCTCACCGGCGTTGCTCGCCGAGGTCGATGCACGGTTGACACCGCAGGTGCGCGACAGCCTGACCCTGGAAGCGGCGATCGCTGCTCGCAGTGGTTGGGGTGGCACCGCGCCGCAACAGGTGCGCGAGCAGCTCGGCCGGCTGAAAACCGCCCTGGCCGCACAGCACCAATGGGCCGAGGACTACAACGGCTTTCGTCTCTGAAACCCTGAACACCTGTAGGAGCGAGCTTGCTCGCGATGGACGTTAACGATAACGCATGCTTTCTGAATAAACGCGCCGTCCTTGAGTCCATCGTCGGAACGCCGCCCGGAGCAAGCTCGCTCCTACAGTGTTCGCCGTTGCCTTTTTTGAATGACCGATAGACCGCAGGTGCCGTCAGCCTGCGTTCGGAGAAACAACATGAGCCAGACCCAGGCACAGCGCCTCCTTGCCGAGCGCAAACAAGCCGAGAATCAGTTCGACATTACCCAGTACGAACACGTACCCCGGCGTTACTACGGGCGAATCATCTTCGCCACCCTGATCGTCGTCGCCTTGCTGGGGCTGGTGCGCGCGTTTGCCGAAGGCCAGATCGAGTGGTCGTACATCGGCCAGTTCCTGACCTCCAAAGCGATCCTGTTCGGCCTGTTCAATACCATCGTCATGGCGATTCTGGCCATGGCCCTGGGCGTGGTATTCGGGGTCATCACGGCGATCATGCGCATGTCGCAGAACCCGATCCTGCGCTACGTGGCCGTCACCTACACCTGGCTGTTTCGCGGCACGCCACTGATCCTGCAACTGCTGTTGTGGTTCAACCTGGCGCTGATCTTCCCCACCATCGGCATACCCGGTCTGTTCGAACTGGACACCGTCAGCCTGATGACACCCTTCATCGCCGCCCTCCTCGGGTTGAGCATCAACCAGGGTGCCTACACCGCCGAAGTGGTACGCGCAGGGTTGCTCTCGGTGGACACCGGCCAGTACGAAGCCGCCAAGTCAATCGGCATGCCGCGCTTGCAGGCGCTACGCCGGATCATCCTGCCTCAGGCCATGCGCATCATCATCCCGCCGGTGGGCAACGAGTTCATTGGCATGGTCAAGATGACCAGCCTGGCCAGCGTGATCCAGTACTCGGAACTGCTCTACAACGCCCAGAACATCTACTACGCCAACGCCCGGGTGATGGAATTGCTGATCGTCGCCGGCATCTGGTACCTGGCCGCCGTTACCGTCTTGTCCTTCGGTCAAAGCCGCCTGGAGCGTCGCTTCGCCCGTGGCGCTGGTAAGCGCTCTTAAACCGCGCTGGAGAATTGAACATGAGAAGCATCGTCAAGGCTGTCAGCCTCAACAAGTACTACGACAACTACCACGCACTCAAAGATGTCAGCCTGGAAGTCGAGCAAGGTGAAGTGCTGTGCGTGATCGGCCCCTCCGGCTCCGGCAAGAGCACCCTGCTGCGTTGCGTCAACCAGCTGGAAAAAATCGACAAGGGCGGTCTCTGGGTCGACGGCGAACTGGTGGGCTACCGGATCGTCGGCAACAAGCTGCACGAACTCAACGAAGCGCAGATTGCCCGCCAGCGCCTGGCCACCGGCATGGTGTTCCAGCGTTTCAACCTGTTCCCGCACATGACGGTGCTGCAAAACATCATCGAAGGCCCTTGCCAGGTGCTCAAGCGCTCGCCCAAGGAAGCCCAGGAGGATGCCCTGGAGTTGCTTGCGCGGGTCGGCCTGGCCGACAAACGCAATAGCTACCCGATCGAACTCTCCGGCGGCCAGCAGCAACGGGTAGCCATTGCCCGTGCCCTGGCCATGCGCCCGAAACTGATGCTGTTCGATGAACCCACTTCGGCACTCGACCCGGAACTGGTCGGTGAGGTGCTGTCGGTGATGCGCGATCTGGCGCAGACCGGCATGACCATGATCGTCGTCACCCATGAATTGGGCTTCGCTCGCGAAGTCTCCAACCGCATGGTGTTTATGGATGGCGGGCAGATCGTGGAGGCTGGAAGCCCCGAAGAAATTCTAATAAGTCCACAAAACCCTCGCACCCAAAGCTTCATTTCTGCCGTTCGCACCTAGGTCCGGTTTCGGATCTCACAACAACTCAAAAAGAGAACGACCATGAAGAAATTTGTCATTCCAGCAGTCATCACCGGTCTATTGGCTTCATCCGCAGTCTGGGCCACCGAGTTGCCCGCCAGTATCAAGAGCAAGGGCGAAATCGTTGCGGCAATCATGCCCAACTACCCGCCGATGGATTTCAAGGACCCGGCCAGCAACACCCTCACCGGCCTCGACTACGACCTGGGCAACGCCCTGGCTGAACGTCTGGGGGTGAAGATCAAATGGCAGGAAACCGGCTTCGAGCAAATGATCAACGCACTGAGCACCAAGCGTGTGGACATCGTGCTCTCGGGCATGACCGACACCGCCGAGCGGCAGCAAACCGTGACCTTTGTCGACTATTTCACCAGCGGTCCGCAGTTCTACACCTTGCAGAAAAACACCGCGATCAATGACAGCATCGACTTGTGCGGCAAAACCGTCGGCACCAGCCGCCGGACTACTTTCCCGGCAGAAATCGCCGAGTGGAGCAAAGCCAACTGCGAAGCGGCCGGCAAACCGGCGATAAAAGTGGTGGGTTCCGAAGGCTCGGCTGATGCCCGCGCACAACTGCGCCAAGGTCGACTGGATGCGGCGATGCAAGGCAGCGAAACCTTGTCGTACCTCAAGACTCAGGAAGCCAACACCTTCAAAACCCTCGGCACACCGATCTCCGTGCAGTTTTCGGGGCTTGGCGTCAGCAAGAGCAACCCGCAGCTGGCCGAAGCCATCAAAGTTGCCCTGCAAAGCATGGTTGCCGACGGCAGCTACCAGAGCATCCTGAAAAAATGGGACCTGAGCCAGGGAGCGATCGAGACCGTGGCTATCAATAACGGTAAGTAGGTTTTCGGTTGGGTGGGTTTCGCAAAGGTCGAGATTGACGACTGATTCGAAGTCCGCCCCTTGTAGGAGCGAGCTCGCTCGCGATGGACGTTAACGATAACGCGGGCTTTCTGAATGAACGCGCCGCCCTTGAGTCCATCGTCGGAACGCCGCCCGGAGCAAGCTCGCTCCTACATTGGCACCAATAAAACAATGGAGCACCACCCATGCCCTCCTCGCCGCAACCGACCTGGCCCGGCAGTCACAAAGCCTGTCTGGCCCTGGCGTTCGACCTCGACGGTCCCACCGGCGATGCCATGCTCAATGGCTCGATCTGGCACAAGCCCGAGTATTTCGGCTTCGGCGGGTATGGCCCGTATCGGGCCTTGCCGCGGATTCTCGACCTGCTCGACGAGTTCCGGATTCCGACGACCTTCTTCGTCCCGGCCTGGGTCGTGGAGAACTGGCCCAGGCAATGCCAGGCGATTGTCGAGCGAGGCCATGAAGTGGCGTATCACGGCTACAAACACGAATCCTTCTATGCCCTGACCCTGGCGCAGCAGCAGGACGTCATGAACAAATGCCGCGAGGTGTTCTGGCAGCATCTGAACATCCGTGCTGAAGGTTTTCGTACCCCATCCGGCGACTGGCGTGCCGAAACTCCGGCCATGCTGGTGGAAGCCGGCGTGATCTATTCCAGCAGCATGCGCGGCGATGATCGGCCGTACCTGGTGCAGGTTCCCGGTCATGCGCAGCCATTGGTGGAAATCCCCGGACGCTGGGAAATGGACGACTACGCCTCACTGGCTTACACCCGCGCACCGGACTTTCCCTCAGGTCTGGACCGCACCGCCAGCTACGAGTTGACGCTGGACAACTGGTGCCGCGAATTCGATGGTGCCGCCGATGAAGGGCTGTGCCTGACCACCTTGTTCCACCCGAAAATCACCGGCAAACCGGGCCGCATTCTGCTGCTCGAACGCCTTTTCGAGCACATGCGTCAGCGCGATGACGTGTGGTTCGCCACCTGCCGCGATGTCGCCCACTGGTGGCTCAAGGAGCATCACCATGGCTGAGTCCAGTGTTTGGCCACAAGGTTATCGTTGCGCCGTGGTGCTGACCGTGGACTACAACGACATTCACGGCATTCTGACCCAGGCCCCGGAAGTCGCCGGGCGTGACAAGACGCTGTCGGTCTGGCGCTACGGCACTCAGCGCGGTGTCGATCGCTTGCTGGGCTTGTTCGAGGAGTTGGGTGTACCCGGCAGCTGGTGTATTCCCGGCGTCGTTGCGCAAGAAAATCCCGGGCACATTCGCGCGATCCAGGCCGCCGGGCACGAGATTGCCTGTGCCGGTTACCGCCATGAAAACTACGACACCCTCAGTCTCGCCGAGCAAGTCACTGCACTGGCTCGTGGTTGCCAGGCGCTGACCGATATCACTGGCAAGCCACCACAGGGATTTCGCATCCCGGCCGGCAACTGGGCGCCCGGATTTGTCGAGGCGCTGCGCGCGCAAGGTATTCGCTGGTCGTCGTCCTGGCGCGGGGATGATCTGCCGTTCGCCCACCCCACGGCACCGCAAGTGATCGAGTTGCCGTTGCACTATGAACTCGAGGACGAGCCCTACTTTGCCTTCAACCTCAGTCCGGCGGTGCCGCCGGCGCAATCGCGGATCGCCTCCTACAGCCACACCCTGGGCAACCTGCAGATGGACTTTGCCGGGTTTCATCGTTTCGGCCTGTGCTACGTGCTGCGTCTGCACCCGGAGATTATCGCCACTCCAGGCCGTATCGGGGTGCTGCGCGAACTGCTCAAGGGCATCCAGCAACACGATGACGTGTGGATCGCCACTGCGGCGGATGTCGCGCAATGGTGGAGCGAGTCGGCAGCACCAATGACCGAGGACCATCCGGCGGCGGTGTATGAGCGGCACTATCGGGCGTACTTGCCATGAGCGAACGGATGCAGCGGCTGGCGCGTTTTTGTGTCCAGACCCGTTTTGAAGACCTGCCCCCCGAACTGGTGGAGAAAGCCAAACGGCACATCCTCGACACCTTCGGCGCGACACTGGCCGGGACCCGAAGCGAGATTGTCGGTGCCGTACGCCAGACCCTGGGACAAGAGCCGGGCATCGCGTTGGTCTGGGGTACTCACCAGCGCACTGGCGCCACTCAGGCCGCGATGCTCAATGGCATCGCCGCTCACGCGCTGGAACTGGATGATACCGGTGGTTGCGACCACTCTGGCGCGGTGGTGCTACCCGCGGCCATCGCCGCTGCGAGCTTGAGGTCGACACCATTGAACGGCCAGGAGCTGATCACCGCGGTGGTTATCGGCTATGAAGTGGGTCGCCGGGTTCTCGAAGCCTGCGGCGGCTATTCGGCCCATAACGGCGCGGGTTGGCACTCGACCGCCACCTGTGGGGTGTTCGGCGCGGCGGCGGCCAGTGCGCGCATCCTTGGCCTGGATCAAACGCAAATGCTGTCGGCCCTGGGCATCGCCGGCAGCTTCAGCGGGGGGCTCTGGTGCTTTATCCACGACGGCTCGCAAAGTAAAAAACTCCACAGCGGCCGTGCCGCCGAAGGTGGTTTGCTGGCGGCGCGTTTTGCCCGGCAAGGCATCAGCGGCCCATCGAAGCTGTTCGATGAGGTCTGGGGCGGTTTTCTCAAGACCCTGGCCGGTGACAGCGCTGTGCCCCGGGCACTGGATGAGGCCCTCGGCCAGGTCTGGAAACTCGCCCGTTGCTCGATCAAACCCTATGCCTCGTGCCGTGGCACTCACTCGGCCATAGACGCCCTGGGCCTGCTGCTTGAGCAGTTGCAGGTCAGCGCAGATCAGGTGGAAGACATTCAGGTGTCCCTGTGCGGTTTCTTGAAGGCTATGTGCGGCGGTCGCGACATCAGCACCCTGGCTGCCGCGCAAATGAGCCTGCCCTACGCCCTCGCTGTTCGACTGGTCTATGGCCATGCACGGCTTGATGCCTACGATGATGAGCAGCGTCGCGCCCCGCAGATCCGGCATTGGCTGCAACGCATCCAGCTTGATGTGGATCCGCAGCTGTCAGAGGATGGCGAACCGGTGGTCACGCTGCGTTGTGTGGATGGACGCCAGGCCAGCCTCTGCGTCGAAGTGCCGCTGGGCGCGCCGGGCAATCCGTTGAGCGATGGGGCGCTGCAAGAGAAGTTTCACAGTTTGGCGATGCAGGTGATGCCCAAAGAACAGGCCGCAGAGTTGCTGGAGCAATTGTGGCGGCTTGAGGAACTGGAATCTGTTGGGGTGCTGGATAAATGGCTGGTGGCTGAATGATCGTTCCCACGCTCCCTCGTGGGAATGCTGCGCGTCACATTCAAGAGCGGACGCAGAGCGTCCAGTGAGGCATTCCCACGCAGAGCGTGGGAACGATCAACGACAAGGAAATCTGCACCACCGTGGCCACTTACTCGCTCGTAATCCGCCGTTTGATGATCTGCTCGCTGACCATTGTCGTCAGCCGCGCCATCACCAGCCCTTTGCTCACATTGTTCCTGAGTAACAAACTCGGCCTGAACCAGCAGGACGTCGGACTGTTGCTGGGCATCGCGGTGTTCATTGCCACCCTGCTCGCCCTTTATGGCGGTTACATCATCGATCGCCTGGAAAAGCGCCGGTTGCTGATCCTCGCGATGCTATCCAGCGCTATCGGTTTCGTCCTGCTGACCTTCGCCGAAAACCTGTACCTGACGACCCTGACCCTGGTGATTACCGAAACCGCGTCCGCGCTGTTTCTGATCGGCTCCAAAGCGATCATCAGCGAAAACCTGCCCATGGGCCAACGGGCCAGGGTTTTCTCGCTGCGCTACACCCTGACCAATATCGGCTACGCCACCGGCCCCATGCTCGGGGTGGTGATTGCTGGTGTACAGCCGTTGGCGCCGTTCCTGATCGCCGGCGGCATCGCGTTTTTCAGCACCTTCCTGATGCGTGGAATTCCCTCAGACGCCAGCACCGCCCCCAACAAACCGCAAAGTTTTCTCAACACCCTGGTGACACTGAAAAACGACCGCACGCTGATCATGTTCACCTGCGGCTGCCTGCTCAGTACCGTCGTCCATGGGCGTTACACCCTGTACCTTTCGCAATACCTGTTGGTGACCCAGAACTCCCACAGAGCCCTTGAAACCATGGCGGCGATCCTCGCCTGCAACGCCATCAGCGTGATCCTGTTGCAGTATCAGATCGGCCGTTTCCTGAAGCGTGAGCAACTGCGCTACTGGATCGCCGTGGGCAGCAGCCTGTTCATTCTCGGGCTGATCGGCTTCAGCTACGCCGACAACCTGACCTCGTGGTGCCTGGCGATGTTTGTCTTCACCCTCGGCGAGATGATCATCTACCCGGCGGAGTTTCTTTTCATCGACACCCTTGCCCCTGAGGAGTTGCGCGGCAGCTATTACGGCGCGCAAAACCTCGCAGCCCTGGGCGGCGCCTTGAGTCCGGTGATCTGCGGTTACTTGCTGACCCACTCCGCGCCAGGCACGATGTTCTATGCCTTGAGCGCCCTGACGGCCATGGGCGGTTCGCTGTGCTTCTTGAGCGGACGCAGAGTCTCGACACTTCAAAAATAATGCACTTAAACAGCATCATTATGAATTTGTCAGCGATTCCATTGATCGGCACACTGTGCCGGTTCCTCCCCCAAATGTTGGAACTTTCAAAGGGTTGCCTCGGCAGCCCTTCTTTTTGCCCTTCATCAGCAATTGGATCGTCTCCATCATGCTTGCTCGCTGGTTACCTGCCGCCGTCAATACCCGCCCCACGGAATGGAGTCGCGCCGCCATCGGCATGTCCCTCGGCACCTTGTTCAGTGTGTGGTTCTGCGGGCATGTGTTCGGGATGGACGTGGCGCTGCACCTGATCGGCCCGCTGGGGGCTTCGGCGGTACTGCTGTTTGCCGTGTCGTCCGGCGCACTGGCTCAGCCGTGGTCGATTCTCGGCGGCTACTTGACCGCCGCGGTGGTGTCCCTGCTGGTGGCCCACGTGCTTGGCCGAACACTGGGCAGTGCCTGCCTGGCTGCCGGCATGGCGCTGATTCTGATGTGCTGGTTACGTTGCCTGCATCCACCGGCCGGGGCGCTGGCCTTGCTGCTGGTACTGGCGGATCCCGCGACCATCGCCATGGGCTGGCTGGCGCTGGGCCCGGTCATGCTTGGCGCGCTTTGCATGCTGCTCAGTGCCCTGGCCTATAACAACCTGACGCGGATTCGCTACCCAAAGAGCCATAACGAGCCTGTCGCGGTGATTGTGGCCGATCACCCGCCCACAGACACTTCGGGCATCACCGCCGAAGACCTGAGGCGTGCGCTGGAAGACATGCAAGAGTTCTTCGACGTGACCCCGGAAGACCTTGAGCAACTGATCCACGCCAGCGAGCTGCACGCCAGACGCCGCAGTATCGGCCAGGTGCTGGTCAGCAGGATCTGAGCGCAGATGATCAATGGAGCCCCGCTCCGGACTCCATTGTTGCGTTCCCTAGTGGCCTGTGTGGCTAGTTCGTTAGCTCAAATTCGGATGCCGGCGGCCCAGAGCCAAGGCGCTGTGACGAGTC